>CACXAO010000014.1 GCA_902765625.1 uncultured Ruminococcus sp.
AAGCTCGTCCATCGGGATGTAAACCTTAGCGTCGGGAGTAACGATAGTTACCGCGCCGTCGATGTTGAACTCGTCGCCAACCTCAACGCCGCTTGCGGAAGCGAGCTTTACGAAGAACGCCTGACCATCCTCAAAGGTCTTGGGGAACTTGGTTGCAACGTAGATTTTAGCCTTGCGTGACGGAGGAACGTTCATCTCGTTTCTGCGGTTGCGGATTGCGCGGATAGCGTTCATAATGCGCTGCATCTCCTGAGCCGCCTCGGGGAAGTCAAGCTCGGGCTTGTAGGTCGGGTACGCGCAGAGCATTACGGTCTCGCCCTCGTGGGGAATCGTCTGCCAGATTTCCTCGGTGATGTAGGGCATGAAGGGGTGAAGGAGTCTGAGGATCTGATCGAGCACGTAGAGCAGCACCTGACGGGCGTTCTGAGCGTCCTCGCCGTCGCTCTGCAGTCTTGCCTTTGTAAGCTCGATGTACCAGTCGCAGTAGCAGTCCCAAATGAACTCGTAGACCTTCTGAACCGCGATACCCAGCTCGAACTTGCCGAGGTTTTCGTTGACCTCCTTAGCCACGGAGTTGAGGGTGGAGAGGATCCACTTGTCCTCGGTGGTGAGGGTAGACGGCAGCTCGTTCTTGACGTCGTAGTCGTCGATGTTCATGTGAACGTAGCGCGAGGCGTTCCAGAGCTTGTTCGCAAAGCCTGAGCAAGCCTCGATGCGCTTCTCGGAATAACGGATATCGTTTCCGGGCGAGTTGCCTGTAACGAGGAGGAATCGAAGCGCGTCTGCTCCGTACTTCTCGATAACCTCGAGAGGGTCAACGCCGTTGCCGAGGGATTTACTCATCTTTCTGCCCTGCTCGTCGCGGACGATACCGTGGATGAATACGGTGTCGAACGGAGCCTGACCTGTCTGCTCGATCGCTGAGAAGATCATTCTCGCAACCCAGAAGAAGATGATATCGTAGCCCGTGACCAAAGTACTGGTCGGGTAGAAATATTTAAGATCGTCGGTCTTTTCGGGCCAGCCGAGGGTCGAGAACGGCCATAGCGCCGAGGAGAACCATGTGTCGAGGGTATCCTCGTCCTGATTGAGGTGAGTACCGCCGCAGTGGCAGCAGCACGCCGGAGCGTCCTTTGCAACGGTCACGTCGCCGCAGTCCTCGCAGTAGTAGGCAGGAATCCTGTGACCCCACCAGAGCTGACGTGAAATGCACCAGTCCTTGATGTTCTCCATCCAGTGGAAGTAGACCTTTTCAAAGCGTTCGGGAATGAACTTGGTCTCGCCGTCGCGAACCGCCTGAATCGCAGGCTTTGCAAGCGGCTCCATGCGTACGAACCACTGCTTCGAAACCATCGGCTCGATGGTGGTGTGGCAGCGGTAGCAGGTGCCGACGTCGTGGGTGTGGGGCTTTACCTGCTTGAGCAGACCGAGGTCGGTGAGGTCGGCGAGAACAGCTTCTCTCGCCTCGGCGGTGGTCATGCCGGCGTACTTGCCGCAGTCGATTACCTCAGGCTCGTTCTCGGCGAGTCTGCCCTTTGATTTAAGCTCCTCGTAAGCCTCAACGTCAGCCTTGCCTGTCATGTGACCGTCGTAGGTAAATACCCTTACGATCGGCAGGCTGCAGCGCTGACCTACCTCGTAGTCGTTGGGGTCGTGAGCCGGAGTGATTTTAACAACGCCGGTGCCCTTTTCCATATCGGCGTGCTCGTCGCAGACGATCGGGATCTCCTTGTTGAGCAACGGAAGGATTACGTGGCAGCCGTGGAGGTGCTTGTAGCGCTCGTCCTCACTGTTGATCGCAACGGCGGTATCGCCGAGCATTGTTTCGGGACGGGTGGTTGCGATTTCGAGCATCTCGCCCGTTTCCTTTACGGGATAGAGGATATGCCAGAAGTGACCCTGCTGCTCCTCGTACTCGACCTCAGCGTCAGAGATAGAGGTGTTGCAGTGCGGACACCAGTTGACCATGCGGTTGCCGCGGTAGATCTTGCCGTCCTCATAGAGCTTTACAAATACCTCGCGGACAGCCTCGGAGCAGCCCTCGTCCATTGTGAAGCGCTCGCGCTCCCAGTCGCAGCTAACGCCTAATTTGCGCAGCTGTCTGGTGATTCTGCCGCCGTACTCGCGCTTCCATTCCCACGCGCGCTCGAGGAACTTCTCACGTCCGAGGTCATCCTTAGAAACGCCCTCCTTGCGCATAGCCTCAACGATTTTCGCCTCTGTGGCGATAGACGCGTGGTCGGTGCCGGGCACCCAGAGCGCCGCGTAGCCGGACATGCGCTTGTATCGGATAAGAATATCCTGAAGAGTCTCGTCGAGCGCGTGACCGATGTGCAGCTGACCCGTGATGTTGGGCGGCGGCATTACGATAGTGTACGGTTGTTTATCGGGATCCGCTTCGGCATGGAAATAATTTCCCTTGAGCCAGAAGTCGTAAATTTTGTCCTCAAATTCAGAGGGCTTATAGGATTTTGCCATCTCCTTAGCCATAAAATCGCTCCTTGAAAATGTTTTTTAAATACCGTTATATTATCTCACTTTACAGCGGTTTTGTCAAGTTTGAACGGCTCAAAAAATAGCGGAAAGGCGTGATTCTGACCGCGCCTTTCCGCTGTAGGATCATTTATTTTATGTAGTATTCGCTCGTTTTGATAAACTGATTGTTTTTATCTATCACGCCCATCTCGCGCATGACCTTGAGCGTTTCGGTAAAGTCCTCCGAGATAAAGCCGCTGTCGCCGTTCGAGCTCATTGACGGGATCATGCTTATCAGTTCTCCCATAAACGAGCTTTTGGAGCCGGAAGATGAGCTGACGTAGTTGATTTGCAGACGGAAAAGCTTGTCCTTGGACGAAGTATCGCCGTGCTCCGCAAAGTCCTTTCGATATGCCTCAAGCAGACGCTGCATGTCGGCTTTTTCTGTAGGATTGGTGTTGTCTGCGGAAATGTTTACGTAATCGCGGTAATAATAGCTGCTCCAACTGTCGCCCTCGTCAACCAAGCCGAGATTGACGCTGTAAACCTCGTCGGGGTTCGCGTTTATCAGGCTGCTGTAGCGAATGAAATAGTCCTTGCTCTTGAGCAGACCGTCTATTTTGTCGGTCTTAAACTCGCTGCTGTAGCTTTCGTAGTAGCAGCGCGTCACGGTGAAGCCGTTGTTGAGCTTATATGAGATCACGTAGCCGTCGTTGTACAGCGACGTTAAGCTGCCCGTAAACATATTGATCCAGATGTTTGAGTACGGGTTGTAATCTGCGCCGTTCAGGCTCGTGACAACGCCGTGGTGGAACGTGGTTATGCTGCCGATATCCTTTGAATCGGTGTAGTCGTCGGAAGCCATGCCGCCTAACTGCATAGCGTTGTATTTGTTCTTGAAATAGCAGTCGTTCAGAGAAACAACGCCGGCGCTCTTTATATCGACCGGTTCCGGAACATAACCGTTGAAGCCTAAGAGGTCGAAGCTGAGGAAAAACATCACTCCGGCGACGGCAACAACCAGACCTCCGAGAGGGATCGCGGTTTTGAATAGCTTGCCGACTCCGCGGTAAAGGATCATGTGGGTAATGACATACGCAGGCACGCTGCCGAGCACAAAGCCGAACATAAAGCCCGCAAACGGAACGAAGAACACGCCTATTGCGCCGAAGATGCTGCCGAGGAACATTCCCGCGTCAAACGCGACGAGCACCTTGACCATGTAGGCAGGCAGCCAGTAGGCAAACGAGGTCTGAGCGCACTCGGCGCGTCTTTTCTTTACAAGGAAAATGCCGAGCGCAAGACACGCCGCCGTAAACAGGAGCCAGTAGATGATATTTCCTCCGCCGTATGCCGAAAGCGGATTGAGCGCCTTCATGATGAAGCTGTTCTCGTAAATCATCAGCGGCAGTCCCTGCAAAAACGACATGATCGTACCCTTGATAAACCACGCCGCTCCCACATAGGCGAAGTTGATAGCGACGAACGCGAGAACGCTGTTGATCGTCGTGCCGCAGCAAACCGCAAGCAAGCCGTAAAACGAAATGCAGGCGATTGCGCCGACAAAAAGATTGAGGTAAACAGACGAAACCTCGTTAACAAGCGGCTGACCGAAGCAGACCGAAATCAAGGCGATTACCGAAAAGAAGAACATTGTGGGCACAGTCGATAAGATATACGCCGAAATCGTCTTTGCGACAAAGAACGTCCGCCTGCTAATAGGCAGCGCGCAGTACATATCAGCCTTACGCTTGTTGTGCAGATATGAATAAACGCGGATCGTGTAGATGATAGTAAAGACCACGTTAAGCGCAAAGACCATGTAGGTGGCGAAGAGCTGAAAGAACCTGATTGACGTCAGCACGGAATCATAGTCCAGCGAAGTTGAGTTCTTCCACGAATCGGTCGCGGCGGAAAATCCAAAGACCAGACAGATCGTGAATGTCATAATAACAGCCACGCTTGCGAGGATCGTATTGATGAGCAGCGCGCCGGAGCAGTTGCGCAGCTCCCACTTAAAGGTCGTCAGGCACTGCCTGAGCTTTTGCTTAAACGATACTGTTTGTGTCATAGCCGGCAGCCCCCATTTCACTTATAAATATTTCCTCAAGGGTCAGCGGCATGGCAGAGATATACGCCGGCTGCAAAGCGTTGAGCTTAGGCATAAACTCCTCCTCCGTTCCCCTGATCGTTACGTTGAATACGTTTCCGTTGCGCCAGATGCTGACGGCGTTGATACCCTCAAAGAGATTAGGAACGTTGGGAACCTCTCTGAACGCCACCTGAACCTTGCGGAATTCAAGGCGCAGAGAATCGATATCTCGCTCCATGAGAATCGAGCCGCGGTGCATAAGACATATCCGGTCGCACAAGTCCTCAAGCTCGCGCAGGTTGTGAGAAGCTATGATAACGGTCATCTGATGCTCCGCCACGTGCTCAATGAGAATGCGCTTGAGCAGATGGCGCACTACGGGATCGAGACCGTCGAAAATCTCGTCGAGGAAGATATACCGCGGACAGGTCGAAAGTGCGAGAATAAGCGCCGCCTGCCTCTGCATACCCTTTGACATATTAATGATTCTGTTTTTGGTATTGATCGGAAAAACCGAGCAATAGCGCATATAAGCCTCGTCGCTCCAGTGCGGATACAGCTCGCGGTACAAGGTCGCGGTGTTCTCGATGGTGCTGTTGTTGTAGAAGAACGGAAAATCCGGAATGAAAAAGCACTCGCCCTTTGCTACGGGATTGTCGAAAAGCTCCTGCCCGTCGAGCAGAATCGCACCCTCCTCACCGCGAAAAACTCCGGCGAGCATTCGCAGCAAGGTGGATTTGCCGCTTCCGTTGCTTCCCACCAAGCCCAAGACCGTGCCGTCACGGACAGAAAGATTGAGATTGCTGACCGCGACAACCTTGTCGAACCTTTTGGTAAGACCCTTGATTTCTATCAAAAGATAACCTCCTTTTTATGCGGAGCGGTTTCGCGCTTAACGATACAACTCCCCGAGAATATTTTGCAGCTCCTCCTTGCTCGCGCCGTTCGCAAAGGCGTCCTTTGCAGCTCTGCGGAACGCGTCGAGCGTGATCAGCTTCTGGGCGGAATCCGCCGAAAGCTTGTCGGTGAGAAAGCTGCCTCTGCCGACCGATGAATATATGTAGCCCTCGTTTTCAAGCTCGCGGTAAGCCTTTGCCGCAGTGTTCGGGTTAATACCCAAGTCAGCCGCCACCGTCCGCACCGGAGGCAGCTTGTCGCCCGGCTGAATCACGCCGGCAGCCGCCAGCTTTATCACACCGGCATAAAGCTGCTCGTAAATCGGTTCTCTTGCCGCAAAATCGATTTGAAACATTCTTACTCCCCCTCAAAAGTCCGTCAATCGAAAGCGTTGTATTAGTCAATTTAATACACCTAAATCATAATACAATTACAAACCCGTGTCAAGCAGTTTTGTCACTTTTTTCGACAAATGCCGGACGTATTGCCAAACCGCTCAAAATGTGGTATGATTGCCGTAAGGAAGTGACTTTATGCAGGAAATTTATCCGGGCTTTTACCACGAATTCAAGTGCATTGCAAACCTCTGCGAGGACAGCTGCTGCAAGGACTGGGACATCGATATCGACAGTGAGACCGAGGCGTTTTATCAGACCGTACAGGGACCCCTCGGCGACAAAATGCGCAGACTGCTTGTTACCGACGAGTACGACGAGCGCGTTTTCCGCTGCACAAACGGCAGGTGCCCGTTCTGGAACAGCGACATGCTCTGCGACATATACATAGGCATAGGCGAGGAACATCTCAGCAATACCTGCGCAAACTTTCCGCGGGTCGCGGTCGACTACGGCAATTTCCGCGAGCACATTCTGTCCTTCGCCTGTCCCGAAGCGGCGCGGTTTATGCTGAAAAACACCCGTGACGCGTACGCTGATTTCGGCGGCGAACGCGAGCTTGGTCTGAGCGACGAAAGCGGAGACTACATGAGCTTTTTGCTCAAGGCGAGAGAGAGAACGCTCGACTTTTTGCTCAACCCCGACGAGCCGTTTGCCTACCGCCTTGCCGACTGCCTTGAATTTAACGCGCAGGTTCAGAGCCTTCTCGACAACGTTGAACCCGCGCCGCTTGACCTCGACAAAGCCGAGAGCCAAGGCTGCGGATTTATCTTTGACATGCACCAAAGCTTTGAGATAATGAGCGGCGAGTGGAGATCGGCGCTGAGCGAAACCGCCGAGAAAGCGCAGGAGCTTAAAATCCGCGATGACTTCGCGGCTGATTTTGAGAAGTTCGCTCTGTACTACGTTTACCGCTACTACCTCGAGGCGATCAATTCAGGCGACGTGCTGTACTCAATAAAGCGAATCGTCTGCGCCTACCTCGTCACGGGCAAGCTGGACGCGCTCTTTTACGAAAAGGGCTATCCTTATCCGCGCATGAGGATTTTACAGCGCTACTCAAAGGAAGTCGAGCACTCCTACGACAACACCGAAGCGCTCAACTCAGCCTTTGACACAGACGACCGCTTTGAGGTTGAAAATCTTATCGCGCTGCTTGAAGAACAGATATAAAAAACGGAAAGGCTTGAAAACCAAGTCTTTCCGTTAATTTTTTATTCGTCGCTGTTTTCCTCGGCGACCCTTCTTATTTCGTCCTCCGCGTCGAGGAAGGCTTTAACAACTTTCGCGTCAAAATGCGATCCCGCGTCGGACTTGATAATATCCATCGCCTTGTCAACCGAGAACGGCTCCTTGTAGCTGCGGCGCGAGACAAGCGCGTCGAACACGTCCGCAACCGCCATAATACGCGCGGAAAGCGGAATTTCCTCGCCTGCAAGTCCGAGAGGATATCCCTTGCCGTTCCATTTTTCGTGGTGGGCGGCGGCAAGATTTCTCGCCTCGCGCAGATATCCCGAATCCTCCGAAACCGAGGCGATCGCCTTCTCAATTATTTTTCCTCCGGCTGTGGTGTGCTCCTGGATCTGCTTATATTCATCGTTGGTCAGCCTGCCGGGCTTGTTGAGAACCGCGTCGGGCACATGGATTTTGCCTATATCGTGAAGCGGCGCGGAATGCACGACGTCGTCAATAAACTCGTCGGTCATCCTGTCGGCGTAAATACCCTCGCGCTTCATCTGCTCCATAATGATCTTGGTGTAGGCGGCTGTCTTGCGGATGTGGTCGCCGGTGCACTGGTCGCGGCTTTCAACCATATCGGCGAGAACCATAATAAGACCGTTTTGCAGCTTGGCGATCTGTTCGCCCTTGCGCTGAACCTCGCCGATGTAGCCCATCGTGTCGGCTGAGGATTTGAGAATCGAGGTGTAGAGGTTTTCAATCTCGTCGCCCGTGTGGATTTTGAGCTCGCGCAGCCGCTCAACGCTGTCCTCGCGCGCCTTTGCGCTGTCGTAGGCAAATTCGTTGGTAGCTTTGGCTATGCGGTTGATAGGATCGGTGATAAAGTGGTCGGCGATCCACATCGCGAAGATCATGATCAGCGAGAGGAAGCCCAAAAACAGCGACAACAGCCTCGTCAAAAACGAAACCTCCTCGCTGCGGAGTCTTTCCATCGACATATCAGCCGCCGCGTAGCAGAGGTTATCTCCCTCGCCGATCGGGTGATATACCGTAAGCATCCAGCCGTACTGGTCGTTTGTGATTACAGGCTCTATCTCATTGCCTGCCAAAAAGTCGCCGAGCTGCTCCTTCATGGTTATGTTGTGTTCGAGCTTGTCGCCGTGCTTGTCAGCCTTAAGATCGGGAGTATCAAGGTCAAATACTACTGTGGTGCCGTCCTCGCGGATCTTGTAGACGTAGATATACGTTACATCCGGCACGCTGTCGTTGACGCTGTAGAGCATATCCTCGATCTCGGCGTACTCATCGTCTCCGCGGCCCTTTTCAATATAAATATCGAGCCTGTCGGGATTGATATTGCGCGACATCATCGCGGTAACGCACTGACCCTCGTTTATATACTCGTTAATTGTCGCTTTGTGGTACTGCAAAACGCAGACGACCATACCTGAAATTGCCACAAGGGATGATAATATGCCCACAAGCAGCAGCACCTTTGCGCGAAGCGAGAGCTTTTTGCGCTTAACGTGAGCCGGAGTTTTTTGGTTGAACGCGATCTTCTCCTTGAATATTCCGAAATACGCGGTCAGCTTTTTGGGAATCAGCTTCCAGATTATCAGCGCCGCGACGGTGGAAATCGCCTTGTCGCCCAGATCGATCAGGAAGTTTGCCGTCAAATCAGCGGCGAAACGCCCCATGCCCGTGAGGTTTATTATATTTTGCGCAAGAATACCGGCAGCGCCTTCGCCCGAGCTGAGTCCGTAGAGGAACCATGTAAGCACGCCGCCGCAAATGCCTCCCAGCACTGCAAAGGTGAGTATCGCGGCAAGCATTTTGGGAAATTTGGTCAGCCATCCCGTCCGCACAAAAAACGCAGCCGCCCACGCGATAAGCACGCTGACAAAGCAATAATACGTGGTCATATCGTCGCCTATACCGGCGATAATGTTGTATAAAAAACCCACCGCGATACATGGCAGGTAACCTCCGACGAGCGCGGTCAGGATCGTGCCGCTGTTGTCGAGGTAAAACGGCAGGTTCAGCCAGCCGTTTATCTTTGTGCCGAGAATGTTCAAAAGAATACCGCAGGCAACCAGCCCGACGAACATAAGAAAGCTTTTCTTTTTGCCGATACGGGCTTCTCCCGAATCAAGCATAATCAAGTCACCTCCGGCTTCAGCAAATCACGATTACTATACAATATAATTGTATTAATATCAGGTGATAATGTCAAGAAAAATTTTACGAATATCACAAAAGCGCCTCCAAAAGGAAGCGCTCTGTTCAAAACTTATGAATTCATCTTTTTCCAAACGCGGTCTACGTCGCGGATTATCGCCTCAGCCGACGATTCGTCGTCGACAAAGCTGACGTAGCCCTGAATCGCCTTAGCCTTTGCGCAGAGAATACGCGCGCGCCGGTTGACGAAGATACGAGCCTCTTTTTTGCCGTTTCTCGCCTCCTGAATGGTATTCGCGCCTGCGGAATTGCCGTCGAGAGCAATAACAACAGACGGCCGCCGCTTGAATATCTCATACGCGAAGCTCTTGTAAAGCCCCATGCGCGTCGGTTCGATCGAAACCCTTACTCCCACGCCGCTCTTTTTAAGGCGGTGAGCCTCAGCGGCGGTGATACGCGTCGGCACGATCGCAAAAACCTCAAAGCGGTCGCCTGCGAGGTTCAGAATCTCGCGCTCGTAGCCGGTAAGACGGCTGCCGATAACAAAGCAGACCTGCTGCGGGTCAAGGCGGTCGGCAAGCTCTTTGAGCAGACGGAGAACCGGCTTGGTTACGCGGGTCGCGTGGCGGCTGCTGTTGAAACTTCCGCCGAGCAGCACCACCGGCACCTTGTCGGACGGAATATCGCGTATCTGACCGCTGAGACAATCGGCGCTGTTGAGCTTTTGCGGCGCGATAGCGATCTCCTCGTTTTCGGGAGCTGTCTGCGCTATGCGGCTGTTCAAAAATTCCTCAACGCCGCCGTCCGAAAGCATCTCGCGGAACGTCCTCTGCTTGTCGGCAAAATCGCGCATACTCCGCTCAAGAACCTCGTCCTCGGCGCGTTTCATGGCGCGCATATCGTCGTAGGAGAGGTCTAGCAGCCGCTCAAGCGCGAGCTGCTCGTCGATAGAATCCGTGCCGTAAAGCGCGCCGCCGTCGGTGCCCTGAACGCAGCGCACTCCGCCGTGCAGGTAACGCCTCAGAGGATGCTTTTCGAGCGTGCTGAGGTTGTTGAGCCGGACGTTTGAGGTGAGCTGAAACTCAAGCACAACGCCGTTTTCGCGAAGCTCATCAATCAGCTGCCTGCCGCGCTGAGAGCTGAGGTTTGCGGTATACAGACCGTGGCCTATGCGAAGCCGCGGCATTTTCTGACCCTCCGAAAGCGATTCGCGCACACACGCAAGTGAATTAGCCACGTTATCGCGCAGACCGTCGTTTTCGCCCGCGTGAATGCGGATGACAAAACCGTCGTGCTCAGCCGCGATGCGCACAAGCTCTTCGATCACAGTGCGCAGGTCGCGGATATCGTTGATTTCCTCGCCCACGATGTCGCTGCCTGCAACGTAGGGGTCGTCGGCGATCGCGCGGATAACGCAAAGCTGCCGCCGAGTATCCTCGCCTGCCGCCCTGTCGCGCACGATCGTCAGCGGAATGCGCCTGAGCGCAGCCAGAAAACGAATGGTAACGCCCGTTTCGCCCTCGATCAAAGGCAGCACAGCATGAGCCTGTGCAAGCGTATGAGCCGCGGTCTCGGGCTTTACAAGGCCGGTGTCTGAAATTTCGAGGTAGCTCACGCCGCGCTTCTTCGCGCCGCGCGCAATCCACAAAAGCTTGTTCTGAAAAAGCGACAAGCCTGAGTAAACAGGGTCGCCGCCGTCTATGATCATCTGCCCGATCGCCGCGGTGATGTCGGTGTCGGGAATATCGCGGTAATTGGAAAGCCCGATTTTTTCCTCCGAGGTAACGCCCTTTGTGAACACATATCTATACAGATAGACCTTCTCGAGGTTGGTAAACACCGCCTGACCGTCCTTCAGAATGGTCAGCGAGGCGCGGATTTTCGGGATATTATACGCCGCGTTTTCGATATTATTCAAAATGAAGTCCGCGAAGTTGATAAACGTGTTGTCGTCTATTTTTCGCGTGAGATACTTGCCGCTGAGTCCGCAGTTTTCAAACTGCTTAGAAGCTTCCTTTCTGCGCTCCTCAAGGATTTTCTGCTGCTTTTCGGTGCAGCGAAGCTTCAGCTTTTTAATATAGTAAAGCGGATATCGGATCTGATGATAAACTCCGAGGGCGATCAGCAGATCCGCGTCCAGATTGGCGCTCATGTGGGTGTGCAGATCCGTGCGGAATTTATACTCGCGGCGGATATAAGTTTTCACCAGCGTTTTCTTCACGTCTAGCCGATAGTCCTTTGTCTGACTCATCAAAGTTTTCGAGATCGCCGGGATATACGCCTTTCGCTCAATATCTCCGTCGGGGTAAATGTTCGCGACCTTGGTGTCCGCAAGGCGAAGCACATATACCTCGCGGTTGCGCTCGTCAACATAGCATGGCACGTCGCCGCGTATCACCTTTAGACCGTCGTCGCCCTTACTGAGCGGAAGCGAGCAGAGGTTCGCGAGATTTGTGATTAAATTTCCCTTTGCGTGGTTGGGAGTGCGTAGCAAATAGCGCAGACCGCCGTCTGTCATATCAAGCTCGACGATTATATCCTTTTCCTTGTCCAGATAAAATTTTCCGAAATACGCCATACGCCATACCTCCGTTTTAATCCGTCCGGTTTCCGTCCCTGCTCAGAACCACCGCCTGAAAGCCAAGCTCCTCAAATACCTTCTCGCACTGTTCACGTTCGTAGGAAACGATTCCTCCCTCAAGAGAATCCGCGAAATAAAAGCTGTCGCCGTCGTAGCCGGTCAGCAGCATGCAGTGCTCGTTTACAGGCCACGAAAACTCGTCGCCCTCCTCGGTTGTCGCGTTCTCGTCAACGTAGTCGACCGTCCAAGTAATGTAGTCGTAAGGCAGCTCCATGTCGGTGGTGACCCAGACCATAACGGGGTTGTCGCGCGCAATATAGCGGCCGCACAGCTCGCCGAGGGTAAGCTCCTTTTCAATAACGGCTATGTCGTCGGATTTCTCGTCGTCCAGATAGCTGTTGATCGCGCTTCTGAGCACAGGCGCATACGCACCGTAGCCCGTCTCGGGGTCGCCTGCAAAGGCTGAATTCAAATCGGGACCGCAGTAACCGCCGTCGCCGTAGGAATTCGGATGCGTAGTAACGTAATCCTCCGAAAACTCAAACTCGTCGACGTCGTAACCGTAGTAACGCAGAAGCGTGACAGCCGCGTATACCTCGCAGCCGGAGCTAAGCTCGTTCTGATACATGGCTTCAACATCGATCTCGTGCTTGTCGGGAGCCGGTTCGTCAGGAGTCGCGGACGCGTCCGAAGGAGTTGCACGTGAGGCAGACGAGGGAGTTGCCGGAGCGTTTTCAGACCGAACGGCTTCATCTGCGGACGCCGGGTCAGCGCCGGCACGCTCACCGCCGGGCGACTCGTAAAACGACGGTACGGCTGCACAGAAAACGAGCAAAACCATCATCAGAAAAAGTATGTATAGTATTCTGACTTTCCGTTTACTGACGTACCTTTTCATCCTCTTCCCTCCCTTGAGCGTCATATAAATTAATTATATCAAAAGCCGCCGCGCTTGTCCACAAAAATCGAATAATAAAGAATCCTGTAAGATATCAAAAATCTATTGACTTTTTCCTGCGAAAGTGCTATAATTCAGACAATTTCATAAATTAAACCGTTGAAGCGGAGATAACGGCAATTAAGCCTCTACAGAGAGCCCGCGGCGCTGAGAGTCGGGTGAGAAACAGGTTGTCAAATGGACCGCGGAGGGCGCAGTCAAACGGAACTGTCCGGAGTATTCTGCGACGTTGAAGGCAGACGTCATTTGCCGGGGATATGAAGGTATCCCGCTAAGCGCACGGGTCGCTCCGTGAAATTAAGGTGGCACCGCGGATAATTATGGTTATTCGTCCTTAACAGAGCTTGTATCTGTTAAGGATTTTTTTATTTTGTCAGGAGGTCAATATGATGAAGGTTTTACCCACGCTTTCCGAAGCAAAGGAAATCGCCGCAAAGGGCAATTACGATGTTTTGCCGCTCAGCTGCGAGCTGCTCTCGGACTTCACAACCCCGATCGAGGCTATGAAGATACTCAAAACGGTTTCCACGCACTGCTACATGCTCGAATCCGCGCAGGCAAACGACCGCTGGGGTCGCTACACCTTTCTCGGCTTTGACCCCAAAATGGAGATCACCTGCATCGACGGCGAGATGAAGGCAGGCGATACCGAGATGCGCACCGACAACCCGTCGGACTATCTGCGCAGTCTGCTCTCGAAATACAAAAGCCCGCGGTTCGATTATCTTCCGCCGTTCACAGGCGGCTTGGTAGGCTACTTCTCCTACGATTACCTCGGCTACAGCGAACCCAGCGTAAAGCGCGAGGTCGAGGACAACGAGGCGTTCAAGGACGTTGACCTTATGCTTTTTGACAAGGTTATCGCCTTTGACAACGTCCGTCAAAAAATAATTCTTATCGTCAACATGCGGATCGAGGACGGTGAAAACGGCTACAACAAAGCAGCCGCCGACCTGCAAAAGCTCGCCGGCCTGCTCAAAAACGGCAAAAAGACAACCGAAAAGAGCGGTAAGCTCAAAGGCGAGGTCACTCCGCTGTTTAACAAGGAAGAGTACTGCGCAATGGTCGAACGCGCAAAGAACCACATCCGCGAGGGCGATATATTCCAGATCGTGCTCTCCAACCGCCTCAGCGCTCCGTTTGAGGGCAGCCTGCTCAACACCTACAGGGTGCTGCGCACGATCAATCCGTCGCCGTATATGTTCTACTTCTCGGGCACCGACGTCGAGGTCGCGGGAGCTTCTCCCGAAACCCTCGTCAAGCTCGAAAACGGCGTTCTCCACACCTTCCCGTTAGCAGGAACAAGGCCGCGCGGCAAAACAGAGCAGGAGGATATCGCTCTTGAGCGCGAGCTGCTCGCGGACGAAAAGGAGCTCGCCGAGCACAATATGCTCGTTGACTTAGGCAGAAACGACCTCGGCAAAATCAGCAAATTCGGCACCGTTTCGGTCGAAAAGCTCCACTCAATCGAGCGTTACTCCCACGTCATGCACATCGGCTCGACCGTCCGCGGCGAAATCAGGGACGACAAGGACGCGCTCGACGCGATCGAAGCCGTACTTCCTGCAGGAACTCTCTCGGGCGCGCCGAAAATCCGCGCCTGTCAGCTCATCGGAGATCTTGAAAACAACAAACGCGGCATCTACGGCGGCGCGATAGGATACATCGACTTTACCGGCAACATGGACACCTGCATCGCGATCCGTATCGCCTACAAAAAGAACGGCAAGGTGTTCGTAAGAAGCGGCGCCGGAATCGTAGCGGACTCCAACCCCGTAAAGGAATTTGAGGAGTGCCTCAACAAGGCAAAATCGTCCTTGCGCGCGCTTGAACTTGCGCAGGAGGTGGAATAATGGTATTATTAATAGATAACTACGACAGCTTTTCATACAACCTCTACCAGTACGTCGGCGAGCTTGAGCCGAATATAAAGGTCATCCGCAACGACGGGATGACGGTTGAGGAAATCCGCGCTCTTAATCCCGACAGGATCATCCTCTCTCCGGGTCCGGGACGTCCCGAGGACGCAGGTATCATCATCGACGTTGTAAAGCAGCTCGGCGGCGAGATCCCGATTCTGGGCGTATGTCTCGGTCATCAGGCGATCTGCGCGGCGTTCGGCGCGACAATCACCTACGCAAAGCAGCTCATGCACGGCAAGCAGAGCGACGTGGATTTTGACAAGACTTGTCCGATTTTCAAGCACTGTCCCGAAAACGCGCCGGTTGCGAGGTACCATTCTCTCGCGGCGGACGCGCAGACGATTCCGGACTGCCTCAAAGTCACCGCGAGGACGACCGACGGCGAGGTCATGGCGGTACAGCACAGAAGCCTCCCGATTTACGGCGTTCAGTTCCACCCCGAGTCGATCATGACCCCGGACGGCAAAACAATGTTATCGGATTTTATAAACGGTTAAAATATTGGGTTATAGAAAGTGAGAAATATTATGATCAAAGAAGCAATCGTAAAAATCGTGAACAAGGAAGACCTGACCTACGCCGAAGCATACGACGTAATGAACGAGATCATGAACGGCGACACCTCGCCCACACAGAACGCGGCGTTTCTCGCAGCGCTCTCAACAAAGAGCGCGAAGGCTGAGACCACCGACGAAATCGCAGGCTGCGCGGCGGCAATGCGCGACCACGCGACGAAGGTCGAGACCGGCATGGACGTTTTTGAAATCGTCGGCACCGGCGGCGACAACGCAAAGAGCTTCAACATCTCCACCACCTCCGCACTCGTTGCGGCGGCAGGCGGAATGAAGGTCGCAAAGCACGGCAACCGCGCGGCTTCTTCAAACAGCGGCACTGCTGACTGCCTTGAGGCGCTCGGCGTAAATATCAGCCAAAGCCCCGAAAGATGCGTTGAACTGCTGGGCGAAGTCGGAATGTGCTTCTTCTTCGCGCAGAAGTACCACTCCTCTATGAAGTACGTCGGCGCTATCCGCCGCGAGCTGGGCTTTCGCACCGTTTTCAACATTCTCGGACCGCTCACCAACCCCTCCTCTCCGTCAATGCAGCTGCTCGGCGTTTACGACGCTTACCTCGTCGAGCCGCTCGCGCAGGTTCTTATCAGCCTCGGCGTGAAGCGCGGAATGGTCGTTTACGGCACCGACAAGCTCGACGAGATCTCTCTCAGCGCGCCGACAAAGGTCTGTGAAATCAAGGACGGCTGGTTCAAGTCCTACACCATCAAGCCCGAGGACTTCGGCTTTGAGCGCTGCACAAAGGACGACCTCAAGGGCGGCACACCCGAGGAAAACGCTCAGATCACGCGCGACATCCTCGCAGGCAGGCAGGGTCACAAGAGAAACGCCGTGCTTCTCAACGCGGGCGCAGCTCTCTACATCGGCGGCAAGGCTGAGTCCATGAGCGACGGCGTAAAGCTCGCGGCAGAGCTTATCGATTCCGGCAAGGCGCTTGAAACCCTCGAAAAGTTCATCGAGGTCAGCAACCGTCCCGAGGAAAACGCATGAATATCTTAGACCAACTCGCCGCCCACGCAAAGGAAAGGTGCGAAGCGGCAAAGGAATATATTTCTCTTGAAGAATTAAAAAAGCTCGCGGCAGCCACGAAAAAGGGCGACTTCGCCTTTGAAAGAGCGCTAAGGAACCCCGGAATCTCCTTTATCTGCGAGTGCAAAAAGGCGTCGCCCTCAAAGGGACTTATCGCGCCGGACTTTCCGTATCTCAAAATCGCGAAGGAGTACGAGCAGGCAGGCGCGGACTGCATTTCGGTGCTGACCGAACCGAAGTGGTTTTTGGGCAGCGACGAATATCTCAGGGAAATCGCCGCCGAGGTAAAAATTCCCTGTCTGCGCAAGGACTTCACCGTTGACGAGTACATGATCTACGAGGCAAAGCTTCTGGGCGCGTCGGCGGTGCTGCTGATCGCGGCTATCCTTTCCGAAAGCCAATTAAAGGAATACATCGGCGTGTGCAGCGAGCTTGGCTTGTCAGCGCTTGTTGAAACCCACAACGAAGCCGAGGTTGACGACGCACTGTGCGCAGGCGCAAGGATAATCGGCGTTAACAACCGCAACCTCAAGGACTTCTCCGTCGACACCGAAAACAGCAAAAGATTGAGAAAGCTGATTCCGCGCGAGATACTGTTTGTCGCGGAAAGCGGAGTACAAACGGCAGCCGACGTACGTTCGCTGCGTGCAATCGGCGCAGACGCGGTACTGGTAGGCGAAGCTCTGATTAGAGCCGCCGACAAAACACAAAAACTTAACGAACTGAGGGGTATATAATGACAAAAATCAAGCTGTGCGGACTCTCCCGCATTGAAGATATAGAAGCCGCAAACAATCTCAAGCCCGACTTCATCGGCTTTGTTTTCGCGGCAAAGAGCAAGCGCCGCGTTTCGCACCTTAAAGCGGCTGAGCTTAAAAGCAAGCTGAATCCCGAGACAAAGGCTGTAGGCGTGTTCCTCGACGACGACCTCGACACCGTAGGCGCGCTGATGAACCTCGGCATCGTCGATCTGGTTCAGCTCCACGGCAGCGAGGACGAGGAGTACATCTCAAAGCTGCGCGCAATCACCGACAAACCGATTATCAAGGCGTTCATCATCAACAACGAGGACGACGTTAAGCGAGCCGAAGCAAGCTCGGCGGACTACATTCTGCTCGACGGCGGCAAGGGCGAAGGCAGATCCTTCAACTGGAAGCTGCTCGAATCGATCAAGCGTCCGTACTTCCTCGCGGGAGGACTGAACGCAGACAACGCCGAGGCGGCAGTCGCCGACCTTCACCCGTTCGCGGTGGACGTGAGCACCGGCATCGAAACCGGCGGCGTTAAGGACAAGGAAAAAATGGCGGCGTTTGTAACCGCCGTCAGAAAGGGAGAAACGAAATGACAAATCCACACGGACGCTTCGGCATTCACGGCGGACAGTACATTCCCGAAACACTCATGAACGCTGTGATCGAGCTGGAGGAAGCCTACAATCACTACAAAAACGACCCCGAATTCAACCGCGAGCTGACCGGGCTGCTCAACGACTACGCAGGCAGACCCTCGCGTCTTTACTACGCCGAAAAGATGACAAAGGACCTCGGCGGCGCAAAAATCTACCTCAAGCGCGAGGACCTCAACCACACCGGCGCTCATAAGATCAACAACGTTCTCGGTCAGGCGCTGCTCGCCAAGAAGATGGGCAAAACCAGACTTATCGCCGAAACGGGCGCGGGTCAGCACGGCGTTGCAACCGCCACCGCAGCCGCGCTTATGGGCATGGAGTGCGTGGTTTTTATGGGCGAGGAGGACACCATCCGTCAGGCGCTCAACGTGTACCGCATGCGTTTGCTCGGCGCTGAGGTCGTCGCCGTAAAGACAGGCACCAGAACCCTCAAGGACGCGGTAAGCGAGGCTATGCGCGAGTGGACAACGAGAATTTCCGACACCCACTACTGCCTCGGCTCCGTTATGGGACCTCACCCCTTCCCCACCATCGTCCGCGATTTTCAGGCGGTCATCTCAAAGGAGATCAAGGAGCAGATGCTTGAGAAGGAAGGCAGACTGCCCGACGCTGTTCTCGCGTGCGTGGGCGGCGGTTCAAACGCCATCGGCAGCTTCTACAACTTTATTGACGACAAGGACGTGCGCCTTATCGGCTGCGAGGCGGCAGGCAGAGGTATCGACACCTTTGAGACCGCCGCGACCATCTCGACCGGCAGACTCGGCATTTTCCACGGCATGAAGTCATACTTCTGTCAGGACTCCGACGGTCAGATCGCTCCCGTTTACTCAATTTCGGCAGGTCTTGACTATCCGGGCGTAGGTCCCGAGCACGCCTACCTCTACGACATCGGCAGAGCCGAGTACGTCGCGATCACCGACGACGAAGCTGTAAACGCCTTTGAGTACCTCTCGAGAACCGAGGGTATCATTCCCGCGATCGAGTCCTCTCACGCGCTTGCACACGCTATGAAGCTTGCGCCGACATTGAGCAGTGACAAGATCATCGTTGTGACCGTCTCGGGCAGAGGCGACAAGGACTGCGCCGCGATCGCGCGCTACAGAGGGGAGGATATTTATGAGTAATATCGCAAAGGCATTCAAAAACGGCAAGGCGTTCATTCCGTTCATCACCTGCGGCGACCCCGATCTCGCGACAACCGCAGCGGCGGTAAGAGAAGCCGTAAAGAACGGTGCAGATTTAATTGAGCTTGGCATTCCGTTCTCAGACCCCACCGCCGAGGGTCCCGTTATTCAGGGCGCGAACCTGCGTGCGCTCAGCGGCGGAGTCAACACCGACATGATTTTCTCGTTCGTCCGCGGACTCCGCACCGACGTAACCGTGCCTATGGTATTTATGACCTACGCGAACGTCGTGTTCTCCTACGGTTCCGAGAAGTTCATCTCGACCTGCGCCGAAATCGGCATTGACGGACTGATTCTTCCCGACATTCCCTACGAGGAAAAGGAGGAGTTTTTGCCTCTGTGCCATCGGTACGGCGTTGACTTGATCTCGCTGATTGCTCCGACCTCCGAAAACCGCGTCGGCATGATCGCCAAGGACGCCGAGGGCTTTATCTACCTCGTGTCGAGCCTAGGGGTTACCGGCGAGCGCAGCAAAATCAATACCGACCTCACCGCTATAGTAAAAACGATCCGTGAAAACACAAGCGTGCCCTGCGCGATCGGCTTCGGCATTTCAACGCCCGAACAGGCAAAGCAGATGGCTTCGCTTTCCGACGGCGCTATCGTCGGCTCGGCGATCGTCCGTCTGCTCGAGAAGCACGGCAAGGACGCGCCCAAATACATAGGCGAATACGTAAAGTCTATGAAGGACGCGATAAGGGATTTATAATTTAAAACAGCAGAGCGCCGCGGCAAAACCGCGGCGCTGATTTTTTGCGTCAATTCTGTTGTAAAAGCCGCTTCTGCGAAACGTCTATGCCGATCGCTCCCATCGGCGCGGTGATAAGTATGGCGAGAACCGCGACCGAAAGAATCATGTTTCCGCAGGGCAGTCCCATCGAAAGCGGCACGGCACCGATCGAAGCCTGAACCGTCGCCTTTGGCAGGTAGGCTATCACGCAGAACAGCCTTTCCTTTGCCGACAGCGGAGTTTTGACCATGCACATCAGCACTCCCACTGTGCGGAACGCGAGCGCGATAAAGATCATTGCGACCGCCATTGCTCCGGCTGAAAGCGTGTAACGGATATCGACCGCCGCTCCGACCAGCACGAAGAGCACCACCTCGGCGGCGATCCAGAGCTTTCCGAAGGTTCCCGAGAGGTTTTTCGATTCAGCCGCTTCGGATCTCAGCTTAATCAGACAAGCCATAGCCACAACCGCCAGCAGTCCCGAGACCGCGACGGTGTTTTTCAGCCACGTCTCCGCCGTCATCAGCAAAAACGCGACCGACAGCATGATTATGACCTTCACGCTGCCGTTCAGCTTAAAGCTGCGCTTTCTTGTAAACTCAAAGAAGAGGTAGAGCAAAAATCCGGCAGCCGCGCCGATAACAACGCCGAGCGCGATCGACACGGGAATATTGACGAGCTGCAAAAGCGGCGCAGACCCGCCCTGAGCCATTGTAAGGAAGGTGCTGAACAGCACGATAACAAAAACATCGTCGCACGAAGCTCCCGCGAGAATCATCTGCGGAATGCTCTTTTCGGTTCCGCGCTTATCTTCGATCATCCGGATCATCCGCGGCACAACCACCGCCGGCGATACCGCGCTGAGCACCGCGCCCATCAAAAGCGCCTCTATGCGGTCAAGTCCCAGCAAAAGCGGCGCAAAGCAAAAATACCCGAGGATTTCCATGCACGCCGGCACAAACGACATCATTACCGCAGGCCGCCCGACCTTTTTTAAGTCGGCGAGGTTGAGCGTAAGACCCGCGCGGATAAGAATTATTATAAGCGCGATCTGCCTGAGCTGAGAGGATATTCCGAGAATCGAAGGATCGAGCCAGTCGAGCACATACGGCCCGACCGCAATGCCCGTTGCAATCATTCCGACTATTCTCGGCAGCCTGACCGCGCTGCAAATTGCGGCGGCTGAGAAGCCGACCAGAAAAATCAAGGCAAGCGACAAAAGCATACCGAATCCCTCCAAAATCATTATTTTCCGATACCGTCATACCAAACAAGCGTGTTTGTCCGCAAAAAGCCGCCCGAAAACCGGACGGCTTATTATTTTACCCGTTAACAGATGCTTCCTGCCGGCGCATTGCTTTCAGCTCATGCTTGCGGCGGTACATCTGCTTGTCGGCGCGTTCAAAAACGTCGCGGATTTTGCGGTCGGAGCCGTTTATCAGATCAGCCATTCCCGAGGCGACAACCACCTTGCCGGTACGCTGATTTTCCGTTGCCTGATGCTCAAACGCCGCTAGCAGCTCCTCGCGATTGTCAAAGTCCTCGCCCTCGAGAATCACCGCGAATTCGTCGCCGCCTATGCGGTAAACCTCGCTGTGACAGAAAAACTCGCTTATGAGCATAGACGCGGAACATATGTAGATATCGCCCGTGTCGTGTCCGAGATTGTCGTTGACGGACTTGAGGTCGTTAACGTCAAAAACCGCTACCGCAAGATTTACGGCGGTTCCGCCGCGAATATCGGCGTTGAGCTTTTCCTCGTATTCCATATACGCCTGCTTGTTCTTTACGCCCGTGAGCGGATCTGTGTAGATTTTCTTTTTAGCCGAACCAAGCTCGCGGGTCTGTTCCTTTTCGCGCGTCAGCATTTCCTCGAGCCTTTTGCGCTGATCCTCCTTTTCGTCCTCGACAACGAAGGAGTGAAGCAGACAGCTGCACAGCAGAAAGCCCATTGAATACAGCGGAAGCATCGGGTAGAACATCTGCACGACGATAAGCGCCGCCATAGAAACCGCGCTCAGTCCGATCGTACAGCGCAGCCGCCTTGCCGCAAGCTTGCTCTTGGACTTTGCGACGAACGTATAAATCGATACCATCACAAACAGCAGCACCTGGAGAGCGAGGGTTATATACCGCGCGCTGCCTGCGTGATAAATTCCGCTCTCGTCGATCCAAAACTGAATAGGAACAAAGAAATTGACGATCAGGAACACGATCTCGCACAGGAACACAAATATTCCTGCAGCGGAGACAATGCCCTTAAGTATCTTGTGTCCCTGCAAGTAGGCGACGACGTAGCGCGTCCAAAACAGGAATCCTGCTGTCATGGTGATAAAAAACGCAACCGTATCAATGTAAAGCGGGATCACAAGGTGATATTCATTGAAGAACCCCCACAGCACGTCCGTAAAGCAGAAAGCAAGCATACCGAATAGATAATCGCGGTACTCTCTGCGTGCCGGAACATCGGTGTGACTGTCGTTGTGCCATAGCATATCGCGGTTGATGATCATATGGATCACGATCGCGAGAATTCCGATTATTGAATAATACACTTAACCACCTCCGTCGGGGTGTTAATCCTGTGTCGCCCTGATATCGGCGTTTGTAACTCCGATAATCAGCTGAGGTCCCTCTGCCTCCTCAACCAGCACAGCCTTAAGGCATACCCTGACCAGACGGTCTCCGAATAAGATGCGGTAGTAGATCCGGAAAATACCGTTTTTCTGTATTTGCTTCATGATATTTTCCTTTGACCACTCCCTGTAAATGGCCGGAACATCGTCGGGATGTGTGTGCGCCTTGGCTATTTTCAGCGCGGCGTTAAAGAAATCCGAGCCGTGCTTGCTGAGTGCAAGAGCCTCGTAGGCTTTGTTTGCGCTGTACTCCGTAAACTCGTCGGTCTCCGGATTTACCGTGTAGATGCAGATGAAATCCTTGGAAAGCGCGGTAATGCGCGAATAAATCAGCTGCTCCTGCTTCAGGCGGTCAAAAGCCTTCTTTTGCCGCACCTGAATGTCTATATTGTTTACGCCGATAATAATATGGTTCTCGTTGGATTTTACCCTGACCGCCTTGAGGCTGACGTACTTAGGCTCGCCGTCGATAAGCAGGCGGTAGCTCAGGGTAAAGGCGCCCTGAGCATCGATTTCGCTGAGGACGTTTTCCTTTGTAAATGAGTTTATAAACAGCTCAACATCCTTTTTGTACAGTCTTACGCGCGCGTCTCTGAGGCTTGTGGCAAAGAAATCCGTTCCGTGGCGCTCGACCTCAAGATCGCTCGCAAACGGCTCGGAGCGGTACTCGATAAAATTATCGGTCAGCAAGTTTACATAATAAAGGCTTACGTAGTCTGTCGAGAGCGCCTTTGCGATATTTGTGTAGGTGAAGGGAACATTTTTGGCGTCCGTGATTGCAAGAACGGCAACCGCCACAGCCCTTGTGTCGGTGACATGGTTGACCGCAATGCGCTTGCAGAAGGTATGCACGATCGCGCCGTCCGAAAGCTCTCCGTCGACGACCAGCTTGTTGCCGTGCTCGGCGCACTCGCGAATGCCCTCGATGACATTCCTGCCTATTTTTTCGCGGCCTTCCTCGTAGCTGATTCCAGTTCCGAGAGTAAGGTAACCGATTATTTTTTCCATGAAAACGCGGAAGGTGTTGTTGCAGCGAAGAACCTTGCAGCGCTCGTTCTGCGTTTCGACTATCGCCATAGGGACCGTGTTGAAGTAGTGCTCAAACGACACCTGATCGTCGTTCGAAAGAATGGCTAGGTCGTAGAGGTTCACCTTGCCCACAGCGGCGTAGTAGCCCGACTCCTCGGGGTTTTCAAATCCGATCTGAATACCCTTTTGGTAGCGCTCCAGAATCTTCTCGAACGGAATCGGACGGCAGAAGTAGTAGCCCTGCATCATGGTGCAGCCGATCTCGCGCAGGAAATCAGCCTGTTCCTTTGTTTCAACGCCCTCGCAAACGGTGTCGACACCGAGAGAGATCGCCATGCGGATAAGCTCGGTGAGCATAATGCGGCTCTTTTCGCTGTTGTTGAACTCCTTCATGAACCGCATATCGAATTTTATCAGATCAAAGCGCAGGCTCTGCAAAACGTCGAGGGTAGAGTAGCCGCTGCCGAAGTCGTCCATCCAGACGTGGAAGCCCAGACTGCGGAAGCGCTCGATCTGAGATTTCATAAACTCAAAATCCTTGCCGACCACGCTCTCGGTGACCTCAATATTCAGCTTGTCGCGGCCCATTCCCGACGCGTCCACAAGCTTGCAGATCTCCTCCACGATATCGCAGGAGTTAAAATCGGCGCGCGAAAGGTTTACCGATTCGGAAACGACATACAGACCCGCCTCAGCCTGCTTTTTCATTTTTTCGAGCGCCTGCTCGGTTACGTACAAATCAAGCTTATAAATCAGGTTTGCTTCCTCGAGGACGCCGATAAACTCGCACGGCGGAATCATGCCCTTAACGGGGTCGTTCCAGCGCACAAGCGCCTCCTCGTCGCACACGGTGCCGTTTGCCGAACGGATTATCGGCTGATAGTAGACCTCGATCCACTTCTCCCTGATGGCCTTGTCGAGATTATCGACAAAATAGCGGCGGCTCTCGCTTTGCGCGCGCATTTCGTCGCTGAAATAACAGAAGGTAGAACGGACAACGCTGCGCATTGTGTCGCAGGCGTACTTTGCGCAGTCGCACTCGGTACTGATTTCATCGCTGCCGTCCCTGTCGAGGCAGATTCCGACGCGGACAGGAAGCGTCTTGCCCGTTTTTTCGTTGCGGAAATCCTCAAAGAGCTTTGTCAGCTTATCCTCCGCTACCCGTGAATCGGTAATCGCGCAGAAATGGTCTGAACCGAAGCGGCTGCAGTTATCGTTTTTAAAATACTTCTTCAGAGCATCCGAAAATCTTCTGAGCAGGTTATCGCCCTCGGCAAAGCCGTATTTGAGGTTAAAAAACTTCATGCCGCAGATGTCGAAAAAGAGCAGCGCGGCGACATTGCCGCTTTCGATATGCGCCCTGCGCCATTCGCGCGCAAGCTCAAAGAAATACGACATGTTTGGCAGTCCGGTCAGATAATCGTAATACCCCGCCTTGATCATATTCTCCTCGCGCACGATTTTTTCCATCGCGGCGGTAAGAGAGCTTCTTTCGTTGTCGTTCTCGGTGGTGTAGGTACCCTCGTCGGTGTACCAGAGATAGGCGAGCCTAACTCCGTCGTCTGTATATACGTGCTCGCCGATCGCGTGGACGATCATATAATCGGTACGGTTTCGGGTAAGGGTGCGGTATACGATCTCAAACTTACCTCCCTCAATGGCAAAACGGTAAGCTTCGTTTGCAACTCTGGCTTTATCCTCGGGGTGGGTCAAACGCCACATATCGTTTTCCATAACATAATACGCTTCGTCCTTTTTTTCAAAGCCGAACAGATCGCAAAAACCGTCTGACAAGAGGATCGTCTCTACTCTTTTGTCAACAAGCTGATACACGGCAAACGGCACGCACAGCTTGTCGAGCATGGAATGAGTCGCGCTGTCAAAGCGGTATTTTTCCATCTCTCACCATCCCTCTCACTTGGTATATCTAGATATAATCATAAAATTTTTTCGTGATAATGTCAATAATTTTCAGCATAATTCAATGAGAAATTTTTGTTTAAAATAAAAAATTCCCGCGGCATAACCACGGGAAGCTCAGTTTTATTCCTTATAGTTTTATTTTATCGCAGACCGTCAAAGACTCCTGATATCGTTGACTTTGGGCGGTTTATTAAATCACATAGAACCACGCGTCGTCAAGCTCTACGTCCTTGCGCTCAACGGGGTGCTTTGAGTCGTAGTTGTACATAAGCTCCTGACTTTTCACGCTCACCTTGGCGCCCTCGGGGATCGAGGTCGTAATAAAGGCATTGCCGCCGACGACAACGTTTTTGCCGACTACCGTTTCGCCGCCTAAGATAGACGCTCCCGAATAGATCGTCACGTTGTCGCAGATCGTGGGGTGACGCTTCTTGCCGCGCAGGTTCTGACCGCCTCTTGTCGACAGCGCGCCGAGGGTCACGCCCTGATAAATCTTGACGTTGTTGCCGATTTCAGTGGTCTCGCCGATAACGATTCCCGTGCCGTGGTCGATAAAGAAATACTTGCCTATCGTCGTGCCGGGGTGAATGTCGATACCCGTCAGGCTGTGGGCGTGCTCGGTCATGATTCGCGGTATCATCGGCACGCCGAGCAAAAACAGCTCGTGGGCGACTCTGCTCGTGAAAATCGCGAAAAGACCCGGGTAGGTACAGATTATCTCGTCCTTGTTGTACGCGGCGGGGTCGCCGTCGTAAGCCGCCTGAATGTCGGTTTCGATGTACTCGCGGATTTTGGGAATGGTGTCGAGGAACCTGAAGATGATCTCCTCGGATGCCGCCGCGATGGTCTTGTCGTCCGCCTCGCTGTACTCGGGCGCGTATTTGAGAACGATTGAGGTCTGCTTAATGAGGTTGTAGATGACGTCCTCCAGCAGAATGGAAATATTATTGCGCACGGTGTAGGTGCGGTAATTTCTGTTGCGGTAGTAGCCGGGATAGATGATGATCCGAAGCTTTTCGAGGATATCGATCACCACGTCCTTTTCGGGGTACTCAAACATCTTTATCTCGTCGATCACCCTGCCCTTGCCGTAATCGTCCATCAGCTTTTCGGTCAGTCTGTTGATTTTTGATTCTATATCAGCCATAGCTATCCTCCTCAGCTTCCGAGCCTTATCATCTCGTCAATGCACCTTCTCGCCTTAGTAATCGTGTCGCCGTCAAGAAGTATCTCCTCGCCGCCGTTGCCCGCGACGCAGTTATAGAGGTCGACGAGGGTGGTGGATTTCATATTCGGGCAGATCAGCTTTTGCGTGAGGTAATAAAAACTCTTGTCGGGACAGCGGTACTGCAAATGCTCCTGAATGCTTATCTCGGTTCCGATAATGAACTCCTTATTCGGAGAATTTACCGCGTAATTCATTATACCCGAGGTCGAGCCGATGTAATCTGCCTCAGCGCAGACCCTCGGGGTGCATTCGGGGTGAACGAGAAGCTCCGCGTTCGGGTGAAGCGACTTCGCCTTTTTGACGTCGTCGGTATTTACGCAGGCGTGAATCGGACAGCCGCCCGAAACGAGCTTGAACTCCTTTTCGGGAATCTGCGCCGCCACATACGCGCCGAGGTTGCAGTCGGGAATAAAGAGGATTTTGTCGTTATCTATCTTGCGGCAGATCTCAACAGCCGAGGACGAGGTCACGCATACGTCGCAGACGGTCTTGAGGTCGGCGGTGGTGTTGATGTAGGCTACGACGGTGTAGTCCGGCAGGTGTTCCTTCATCTGCTCAATAAGCTCTCTGTCCATCTGGTCTGCCATCGAGCAGCCCGCGTCGGGATTGGGCAGGTAAACGCGCTTTTCGGGAGAGAGCAGCTTGCAGGTTTCAGCCATAAAGCGTACGCCGCTCATGACGATATTTTGGTTGCTCACCCTGCTCGCGTCAACGCTTAGCTTGTAGCTGTCGCCGGTGTAGTCCGCAACCTCAAGTATCTCCTTAGCCTGATAGCTGTGGGCGAGAATGCAGATATCCTTTTCCTTTTTCAGTCTGATTATCTCGTTCTGAATATCGCTGATGTTCATGTAATTCTCCTTTTACGCTTCGGCGTAGCTCTTTACGACAGAGTAGATGTCCTCGCCGTTTTCAAGGCGGTCGAGCATGGTTTTTGCCGGATTCGTGCGGTTTTTGACTCGTTCAAAGAGCGGCTCAAGGAAGCTTTCCTCACCCTGACCCCTCTGCGCAAGACCCTCGCGGCTCAGCTCAAGAACCTTGTAAGCGAGGTTGTAAACGCCGTCTGCGTCGACGTACTTGGGCAGCTCCCTGTGAACGAGCTGATGGCGCAGCTCGGCGGCGTTGTAGCCGTTGTGGTATATCGAATTGTCCGCCTCGATCAGCTTTTTGAGCTGCGCGGTTTTATCCATAAGACCGAGATGGAACGCCGCGACGGTCATAACGTCGCCGATCGGCTGACAGCACGAGCTGCGGAACTCGATCGTGCCGCGGTAGGTCAGATCCTCAAACTTGAACGTGCGCAGGTACGAGATATCGTCCGCCTGCGGAGTGAACGTCATGAGGTGAGCCTTGCCGTTTTCGGTGTATTCACCGGTCAGGCTGTCGAGGGTGAAGTACTCAAGGATATTGACCGGCGGAAAGTTGAGGTATTTTCCGTTACGCTCAACGCAGTAGATGCTCGCGGTCGAGATGTAGCTGAGCAGATCGTCAGCCGAGCTGATATCGCAGTCGTACATTCCGACGTTGTGCTGGTTAACGCCGTGGGTGCTGTTCTCCCAGAGCATGTCGCGGCAGCAGAGCAGATCCTCGTTCTCGCCTAGGAGAACGGAGTTAGAGAAGATGAGCGCCTTTATCGGTTCGAGCTTGTTGAAGGTATCGATGACCTCGGGCAGCCTTTCGCGGGTAACGTCGAGTTGCACCTGCGACGCGCTTGAGAACATTCCGAACTGCGGATAGCGGTGGAAGAACATCGGAATGTAGAAGTATTTTGAGAAGGACGACAGGTGGTTAAACAGCATTTTGTATCTGCCGTTCTCGATCGGGAGGTTGTGGTTAACGCGGCGGTTGGGGTTGATTCCCATGCCCGTGAGCGTATAGTTGTACTTTTTGAAAAACTCCTGAACGAAGCTGTAGTACGTTTTAAAGCGGTCGTGTATCACAAAGAGGTTCTTTTCCTTGCCGAACGAGAACTCCATGTTGTTGTAGGAGCAGTCGTAGGAGAACACGTCGCCGTTTTCGCCGTTGACGGCGGAATAGATGTGTCCTTCCTCGTCAAAGCCGGTGGCGGTAAAACCGAACTCGTCCAGAAACGCGGCGGTCAGCAGATGAACCCTGTCAAAATCCACCGCCTCTCCGTTCAGATTAACGATCGGCATTTCAATTTCAACGCCGATATAGCTGTCCTTTTTCTGTTCGGTCGGCTTGATATAGCGGTCGTACAGACAGCTGATTACTTCTTCTCTCGTCATGATATCACCTACAGATTCGCAAATATCCGGTAAATAAGCTTCATTGCTTCTTCGCTTTCGATATATTCATGGTTGTGCACCGTGCCTGCCTTGACCTGCCTGCCCTTGTTGAAGGCGATCAGCTGAGCAAACGGAAACGGCTGCCAGTCCTCGTCGCTCAGCGGTCTTGTCGAAATCAGGGTCACGCCGTTCTTTTCAAGATAATGCAGCGTGCCCTTGCAGTTTGTGTGGGCGTAAAGGTATTTTCCGTCAGAAAACAGGAGGTTGAGCTTGTTGCCGGCAGCCATCTCTGAGATTATTTTGTCAAACATCCCGAAGCGCTCTTCAAAATGCAGCCTTGCGCCGTTTTTCCGCTGAGCCTCGTTTAGCATATCCATCAGGTAGAGAAAAATCCTCTCGCTGTCGGTATCGCCCTTCTGTTTTTTTGTGTACGGGTAAAGCGGCGCGAAGTCAAAAATCGTGCCGTTGTGGATAAGCGTCCAGCGTCTGCCCGAACCGTCCTTTCCCGTGAAGGGATGGCAGTTTTTGTACTCCACGTTACCGATCGTTGCGTAACGAATGTGAGCGAGCAGTATCTTTGCGGAAACGGGCTGCGACAGCCTCTCGCGGAGGTAGTTGCTGCGCGACGCCTTTATGCTCTCCTTTTCGATGAGAGCGCCGTTTCGCGAAATGCACGCAAGACCCCAGCCGTGCGGATGAAAATCGCTGTGGCTGTAAAAGGTTTTGAGGTATTCGTTGGCGGTAAAATCATTCAGCGACGAAACACCGAAAATTTCACACATCGCTCTCACCTCTTTGGTAGAGCGCGGCAAGCTCAAGACCGTTCTTCATATAATCGCCGCCGAATTCGCGGCTGATGATCTCGGCGTAGCTGCCGCCGTCCTTCAGCTTTTCGAACTGACCGAGGACTACGGGCAGATAATCCGGGAGGTAACGCCCGGTAAAAGCCTTTATTCTCTCAAGCTCCTGCCCTGCTCTGTTCTTATACTCCGCGCTGCCGAAAACCGCCGCCTGCTTTATGTCATTGATCGCCGCGGTCTGCAATTCTTCGTCAAAATCAAAATCGGGCAGACTCGCGAGGTACAGCAGCAGAACATGGATAAAGCGGATGTCCCCGGCGAAGATTCCCGTGCGCGACAGAGGGTTAACGTCGAGCACTCTCAGCTCAACGTGGTTAATGCCCTTTTGAAGCAGCGCCTCAAGGCTGTTTTCGCCGCGCGGCTTGACCCTGACGGGATAGTACAGCTCCGAAGCCGCCTTTAAATCTCCGCTTTTGATGTAGCGCGCAATGCTGACGATGTAGCTTTCAAGGCTCGTGTAGTCGAGAATCGGCGTAAAGGTGTTCCAGTAGCCGTGCTCGGAGCAGCGGATAGAGGAATAAAGATTGCTCCTGACCCCGATGGATTCGTCCGAAACAGGACTTGCCGCGGTCAGATAAACCACCAGCCACGCGTATTGGGTAAGCCGCTTTGAAAGGCGCAGATACAGATCGTTTTTGAACGCGGTAAAGTCATCCTCGCGGCTCTGTTCAAACGCCGCTTCCAGCAGCTCTTTTGAGAAGGAAAAATTCAGGTGTATCCCCGAAAAAAGCATCTTCTTTTTGCCGTATTTTTCCGCGAGGTAATAGCGGTAGAGCGACTTGCTGCGCTGACTTCCGCGGAAATCCGCGACAGGTATCTCGTCCTCGCCGCCGAATTTGGGCGGATTAGAGAACGGCCAGAGGTATTCGCCGTTCTTTACAAGCTCTGCGTTTATCTCGTTTTGCAGACCGTTAAGCTGGTCGAGCATCTCCTCCGGGGTATTGAAAACGTCGCCGATTATCTCAACCTGATTCTCGCAGAAGTCGCGGTCGATATTCTTATGCCCGCCAAAGGGGTGCTTTGTCTGAGCCAAGGCGCCGTCGGAGGTGACCCGCAGACTCTCCCTCTCTATACCGAATTCAGCTTCGGCGAGGCGGTTGTTTATATATTGATTGTCGAGGTCAAAAAGCATCGCTTTTCCTCCCAAATAGCATTATTTACTTAACCTATCGTATTAATGGGTATTATATCAAAATTATATAACCGTGTCAAGTGATTACCACAAATAAAACGCCTGCCGGTAACTCTCTGTCCGAGATGTCATTACCGACAGGTGATATCGTTGCATTATCAGTTTTGGCTTGTGTTTTCTTGCTTGGACTTATAGTCCTCAAGAGCCTTCTGAATAGCCTCTTCAGCGAGTACGGAGCAGTGCATCTTGTAATCCGGCAGACCGTCAAGCGCCTCGGCAACCGCCTTGTTTGTCAGCTTGAGCGCGTCCTCAACCGGCTGACCCTTGATAAGCTCGGTAGCCATTGAGCTTGAGGCGATTGCGCTCGCGCAGCCGAAGGTTTCGAATTTTACGTCGGTGATGATATCGTCGTCGATTTTGAGGTACATCTTCATGATGTCGCCGCACTTTGCGTTGCCTACCTCGCCTACGCCGTCCGCGTCCTCAATAACGCCTACGTTGCGCGGCTGCAAAAAGTGATCCATTACTTTATCGCTGTATAATGCCATGGTAAATTCCTCCCTTGTTTACTTCAAGATAAATTCTTTTTTGCCCGAAACGAGATCGCGCCATACGGGCGAGAAGCTTCTCAGGTGCGCGACCACCTCTTTGACCGCTTCGATTATATAATCAGCCTCTTCGATCGTCGCGTTTTCCTCAAGGCTCAGTCTGAGCGAACCGTGCGCTACGTCGTGGATACGTCCGATCGCGAGCAGTACGTGGCTGGGATCGAGAGAACCCGAGGTGCAGGCGCTGCCCGATGAAGCGCTGATTCCCTTGCGGTCAAGCAGAATCAGCAGCGATTCGCCCTCGATTCCCTCGAAACAGAAGTTGACGTTGCTGTAAATTCTCTGTTTTTCGTCGCCGTTGAGCGCGCTGTGCGGAATTTCAGAGAGACCCTTTATCAGATAATCGCGAACCTTCGTCAGGCGTTCTTTGTCGCCGTCCATATTCGCTGCAGATTCTTTGAGAGCCGCCGCCATAGCCGCTATTCCCGCGACGTTTTCGGTGCCTGCGCGTTTGCCTCTCTCCTGAGCGCCGCCCTCGATGAGGTTGCTGAGCACAACTCCCTTTTTGGCGTACAAAAAGCCTACGCCCTTGGGACCGTGAAACTTGTGTGCCGAAGCCGAGAGCATGTCTATCTGCTGCGCCTTTACGTCGATAGGAAGATGTCCGACCGCCTGAACCGCGTCGGTGTGGAAGATAACGCCGTGCGCTCTGCATACCGCGCCGATTTCCGCGATTGGCTGGATGGTGCCGATTTCATTGTTGACGGTCATTACGGTGACGAGGATGGTTTCGTCTTTGATTGCCGCCTCAAGCTCGTTTACGTCGACTACTCCGTTTTCGTGAACGGGCAGAAGCGTGATCTCAAAGCCCTGCTTTTTGAGCTTGTTGAGGGTGTGGAGCACGGCGTGGTGCTCAAATGCAGTTGAAATAATATGGGTCTTTCCCTTTTTCTTACCGATATTCGCAGCCGAGATTATCGCCTGATTGTCAGCCTCGCTGCCACCCGAGGTAAAGATTATCTCACGCGGCTCGGCGTTAATGATTTTCGCGATTTCCTCGCGGGTTTCCTCAAGGCGTTCCTTTGCCTTTTGTCCGAGGGTGTACAGGCTCGACGGGTTACCGTAGACGTTCTGCATACAGTCGAGCATTGTATCGATAGCCGTTTGGCTCATTTTGGTAGTCGCGGCGTTGTCCGCATATATCTTCATGGCGGTTCCTCCTTTGTTGTCTGAATGAATTATACACCTATTCACCTACTATGTCAATAGGTAAATATTCGAAAACCACTTGATTTACCTATTTAACCTGTGGTACAATAGGTAAGAAGGAGTGAAAGCCATGATATCCACAAAGGGAAGATACGCTCTCAGGGTTATGATGGACCTCGCGGAGCAAAATTCCGACAGCTATATTCCGCTCAAGGAGATAGCCGAGCGTCAAGGAATCTCAAAAAAATACCTCGAAATGATAGTAAAAGAGCTGGTGAGCGCAAAGCTGCTGATAGGCGTGAGCGGCAAGGGCGGCGGCTATAAGCTCTCGCGAAAGCCCGGGGAATACTCGGTCGGCGAGATTTTGACCGTAACCGAGGGAACCCTCGCGGTTGTAGCCTGTCTATCGGAAAGCGCCGAACAGTGTCCGCGTGCCGAGGGCTGCGCGACGCTGCCGATGTGGTCGGAGCTTAACCAAATGATACACGACTTCTTCTACTCAAAAAAGCTGACAGACCTGACAGAGCAAAAATAAACGCGGCAGACCTCGAGAGGACATGAGGTCTGCCGCATTTTTCAGAAATCCTTTATATCAAGGTGATACACGTTGTCAAAATCCATATCGACGGAGATATCCATCGAGAAGTCCGTCAGGTGATAGACGATCGACCACTCGGTGTGAATATTCTCGTCCACCTCCTGCTTGACGTCCTCGAGCAAATCCATAGCGTCCTCAGCGGTGTTTTCGGACTTTTCGCCGAGCGCCTTGTACAAAGTGTCAAAGCGTTCGCAGTTACCTGTGGGGCCAAGCTCCGCCAATCCGGTGGTGAGCCTGAAATTGGTGCAGATCGGGCTTTTTACAAACTTCATCTTGCCCTTGTGCCATTCGATTACCGCGCCGTCGCCGCTTGCGTCGGCAACGAAGATATGCTGCGTCCAGCCGTGACCGGTGTGGATATCGTAATTTCCGAGCAGCTCGACCGCCTCGTCAACCGTCGCGGCGCGGTCCATAAGCAGCCTGATCGCCATCGTCACGGTCAGGTCGGGATTGCCGGTGTCCATGTGGGTTTCGCCCATGTCGAGGTCGAGAAGCGCGGCGAACAAGCCCTTTTCGTTCACTCCGTCCACCCCGAGATAAGGCGCGGCAAGCATGGCGGCTCTGCCCTCAAGACTCGTGGTCGCATAGGCGCTGCCCTCACCGACGTTGAGCATATCGGTGGAAGCGGTGGTAATTGAAGCGTAGCCGTTGTTGGGATGGGTGTAAACGCAGATGGTGTCGGTGCCGCCCAAGCCGAAGCTGCGACCGCCGAGGTACTTGCCGTCGGGAGTTTTGGTGACGAAGGCGCTGCAGGCGTATTTCTCGAGGTTACCGTCGATCTGATACCCGAAAAACATATCGTCGCAGACGAATTTCAGCAAATCGTTCTCGGTCTTGATGTTCGATTCTAGAGCCTTGTCGAGGTGGTAGTCCTGCTGAAAATTCATCGTGTACAAATCGCTGCCGACATGCTTTATGCTCGCCATCGTCGCGATTCGTCCGTACAGGATGAACGCGGCTGCCGCGATTGTCACCACAAGCGCGCCCAAAAGGCTGAACAGCGATATTTTAATAATTCTCTTTGCCTTGCTTTTCTTTTTCATTTTGGCACTCTCCTATTCAAAGTTCTCGGGTGTAAGGGTGTAAACATTGTCGAAGACGAGGTCGACAGCCACATCAACCGAAAATTCGCTGAGGTTGTATACGCAAGACCACTGGGTCCAGCCTACTCTCGCCATGTCCAGAATTTTCATCGCCTTTTCCCCGTCGTTCTTCGGGTTCTTTTCAAGACAGCGCTGAATAATATCAAAGCGTTCGCAAATCTTTGGATACTCCTCTTTGGGAGCGTCCTTGAGCCGGAAGTTGGTGCAGATATCGCTCTCGATAACCGTCATCTTATCGTCCGACCACTCCGCGACGACCGCCTTTCCGCTCTTGTCTGAAATGAAAATATGCTGGGTGTTTCCGTCGGCGCACTGGATGTCGTACTGCTCAAGAAGCGCCGTCGCTTCGTCAACAGTCGCGGCGCGGTCGAGCAAAAGACGAACCGCCACGGGCATGAACAGATCGGGCTTGCCGTTGTCCTGATGGGTCTCGTCCTCGGGCAAATCGAGAAGCGAAACGTTGAGTCCGGCTTCGTTAGCGCCGTCTACGCAGAGGTACGGCGCGGCAAGCATCGCGAGCTTTCCCTCAATGCTCATCGGCGAAACCGCGTTCGGTCTGCCGACCTTCATAAAGTCGAGAACCGCCATCGAAATCGAAGCGTAGCCGCCGTACGGATGCGTATAGACCGCAAGGGTGTCGGTCTGGTCGTAGTCGAAGTTTCTGCCCGCGATAACGTCGCCGTCGGGCGATTCGGTAAGAAAAGCGCTGCAGGCGTATTTATCGATGTTGCTGTCTATCTGATAGCCGAAGAACATCTCGTCGCTGATGAATTTCAGCAGGCTGCGCTCGTCGTTGACGCCCGATTCAAGCGCCTTGTCGAGCTGATAGTCATGTCTGTAATTTACGGTGTACATACCCTCGCCGAGCTGCTTCACGCTCGATATCAGAACCTTTCTGCCGTTCGTGATGATAACGCCGACGCGGTAGTTGAAATTTCCAAGCCCGGTCTTGAATGTACAGTCCATAATATCCCTCCAAATCAAAATTGCGGACAAAATTATAACACCGAAAAACGTCCTTGTCAAGGCGAAAAAGCGCGGCGCCCGTTTTGAGCGCCGCGCCTTATTATTTTCGTTTTGCTTTATTTATCATTCTGATGATTCTTGAGCGGTTGTACCTCTGCATCATCACAAACATCAGATCGACTGTCGCGGCGACCACCGAGGTGATGATGAAAACAAGCGGCTCGCCAAACCACACCACTGCGATTATCGGCAGAAAGCTGAGCACAAAAATCGTCTCGTGCACCAATTCGGACTGACACATGACCTGCGCAAGCTCGTCCCGGCTGTGCTTTGTTGTGTCAAAAGCGTCCGTGTCATACGTCGGCATTTTGTCCTTCCATTTTTTCACCTTGAGCTTATTATAAAGCTTTATCTCGGACGCGCCTACGCGGAACCACTTCTTTGTATAATCAGCGCGGTTTTTCATTGACGCGTTAAAAATCAGCCCGACCGCAAGCGTTCCGAAGGTTATGGCGAGCGAAAGAAAAACACCCTCGCCGGTATAATTGTACAGCACCGAAAAGCATACCGCCGCCAATACCGAAACAGCGGCGACCGATTTCATAACTACAGCCATTGCACTACTCCAGATCAACACTGACAATAAAGCGCCGACAAATCCAACTCTTGAATCTGCCGGCAGCCAATAAACGATATTTTACCTTCCGGACGCAACCGTCCGTATCACCGATAAGTCCGAATTACTTTAAGGTGCAGCCGCACTTAACGCAGAACTTGGAATCGGTTGAGTTGATGTAGTGACAGTTGGGGCACTCTACTGTGGCGGGAGCCTGATGAACGGGAGCAACGTTTCCGAAAACGTTTGCGTCAGGCTGCATGGGAGTGAAGGTGCTGTCGGTAGAGGTCTCGCAGAACTGCTTCTCAAGATTCTGGGTGCTCAGGATAAGCTGACCGTAGCCGTAAAGAACAAAGCTGCCGATCCATGAGAACAGTGCGCCGATAGCCGCATAAACCAAACCGCCGATGATTAAACCTACGCCTGCGCCTGTGGTGTATCTGTTACCGAGCATAGCAAAGCCGCTGATCATGATGATAAGTCCGACAATACCTGCCAATACCATACCGATGATGCAGATTACCTTTGCCAGAACTCTGATTTTGTTACCGATGTTTGAAAACATATATTTTCCTCCTAAAAATTTATTCAATATTATTATAATTACTGACAGTAAGGTTGTCAAGCTTTTTTTGACAAAAAAGTCCATTTTATTCTGCGAATATTATTCGAATATTATTTATAAATAACAGTAAATTATTTGTTAAAAGAACAACGGCTCAGACAGGTGGTAATGATCTGAGCCGTTGCTTTTATATGGGCAAGTCAATTCAGTTGTATGCAGTTTCTCATGGCATTCTCAAACGTGCCGTCAAAAATAACACAGATCCTCCTGAGCTTATCCGACAAATCATACCGCCTGCCGCAGTTGAGCCAGTCGATCACAAAACCCGTCAGAAGGCTTTTGTAGTAGACGAGCACCGCGTCTCTGTTTTCTTTTGAGAGAACGCAGTCGACCGCGTAATAGTCTATGCAGGCGTTCACCGTGCGCTCAGCCATTCTCTCACGATAACGCTCAAACATCTCGCGGTTAGTTGAGTTGTAGATGTGCATCATAGCGCTCTCGTTGTCGAGCGCGAACCTGATCGTCCCGGTGAGGTAATCATAAATGTTATCGGCATGCTCGGGCTGTAAAATCGAGTCTGCCTGCTCAATAAAAATCTCCTCAAGAAGATTCGGAATGTCTTTAAAGTGGTAATAAAAGGAGTTGCGATTGATTCCGCATTCACTGACAATTTCCTTTACGGTGATTTTTGAAAGGGGCTTCTGATTCAAAAGCTTCATAAACGAAACTTTTATAGAGTCCTTCGTATTTGACTTCATTAATTTCACCTTTTTATTATACTGCCGCAAAACCGCGCTGATAAAGCTGCCGAAAATTATTTTTGGTAATACGACCGATTATATTCTGGGCTAAAGTATAACATATGCAGCGTGCCAAAACCGTGCCAAAATGAGCATTTTTTTCACAATTAACAAGATTGTAATAATTTGCGCATCATATCAAATATTCTTGAAAAAGTTGCTGTGATTTGATTGGTCTTTTTCATGGTGGTTACTCCTTTCTGGAATGTTTTGTTTTTCTTTGGTTTTATTAAAGAAGCTATCCGTTACCAACAGATGCAGAAGGAGCTGTATGAGGCTAAGGTCAGTGTGATGACGTCACAGATCCGTCCTCAGCGGAACAGTCGCTCAATCTATTCAGCAAAGAACCGGACATCCCTTTCGGGCTGCCCGGTCTTTTACCTTTTGACTTGGGTGTTTTAGACACATCGTTTATCGCGCTGGATTCAAGAGCGCGCTTGGGTTCACAGCTTCAATGCCGTTCAAAATCTCAACACGATTGCACATATCGCCTTATTGGCTGTTGCGATCGCCGCGACTGTCACTTCGTTGCCTAAAAAGCGTGAAAAGAATCGCTTAAGCATTTTTCTTCCATATTTTTAACATTCGCTGTGCGTTTCTCGCGTATAGCTTGCTCAGGTGTGCCTTTTTTAGTTTCTTTCTGATTTCTTTCACTATTTGTTGCTTGAAGGGTATTCGTTTTGCTCTTCTCTAATTTGTTTTATTATTTGTTGTGTTTGTGTTTAGTGTGTTGGTGGTTGTGGTTTTTGTGGTTTTTGTGGTTTTCATTTTGGTATCTCCTTTCGGTTTTGTTTTTTATTGTGACTTTAGTGTATCAGGATGATCTTTGCAACTTCTTTGCAAATATCTGTGATTCTTGATCTTCAGCAAGCCCAAATCAACATAGTTATAAAGCGTTTTGGTGCAAACCATTTCACTGTCGGTGAATAACCCTTTGACTTTAGCATTACCAACAGCTGAGTCCAGCGACCATCCTTCATTGAAAAATTGATCTTCAACATATTTGAGAAATCCTGCTGTCTCAAGGCAACGATAATTTCGGCGGCTGTTCTTGCGATGTTCAAGATATACTTCCTCGCCTTTGTCAGCCTTATATCTTGCAACCTTGCCGTTGTAAAGATATACCGTACCGCGGTCAACCTCATTTTTGACTGTGTTGTAAGGTCTGCCTAAGTTTTTGGCGATCGCGTAAATTGACCACTTGTCGATGTTAAGACGCACTTCGATTATGTGACGTTCTTCTGAGGTAAGATGTTGATATTTCTTGTGTTCCCATGGTGATGATTCCTTTCGAATTGGTGTCAGCAAACTCAATTCTACTACAGAATCGTCGTTATGGACTCTTTTTTTATTGTTTCAACTTCATTTTACAATGCGCCAAAGTTTTAATTTTTCTTAACTTTTTCTTTCAGTCGTCCCGGGAAGCTTTGTGTTTCCCTGTCCAGCCTCGTTGCTCTGCGCTGATCCTCGTATAACTCCTACTCGTCTGATCTGTTACGTCGCCTGCTGCGACTTCACAGCTCAGTCCTCGTCCGTCGTTATCCGAGGGCTCCGAGCCTCGGCTTTTCTCCTTGACTGTGACTAAAGTATATCAGCCCGACCTTTGCAACTTCTTTGCAAATATCAGGCTTTTTAAAAATTTTTAAGAATTTTTTAACTTTTATTTCTCAAACCGATATGTTATAATAAAATAACACTATGACAAAGGTGATTATTATGAAAACAAGAATAAACAATATTCTCGGCGGCAAGGGTCTGACGGCAGTCATAGCAAGCTTTGTTGTTTTGTTGCTCGTTTTTATAGTGGTGCAGTGCATACCGTATATTGAGGCCGATTTCACCAACGACAAAATGAACGTCATACTCGACGGAGAGTATTCTCTTGATGACGGCGAGTGGAAGCCGATCGACTCAAAACAGAGCATCAACGAATATTTTCATAATATAAAGATACGCGGAAAGGTCAACGAGCTTATTCCCGCTTTTGAAAACCTCGTCTTTTCAACGAGGGACGTCTGGTACACGCTGCGCTCGAGTGACGGAACATTTGAATTGAGCAACCGCCGTACTCCGCCCGACATTCCCGAGGAGAACTACGGTCCGAGTGACAGAATGACTTCTACACCCGGTTATCAGGTCGATCAACTTGCGACTTCATCATTTCCCGAAACGGTCCTCAGCAGAGAACAGGATACGAAAACCGCATCTATCTGCACATCATTCCCTCTATCGGTGAGATACCGCTGAACAAGCTGACGCAGAGCGATCTGCAAAAGTTTTACGCCGATCTCAAGAAGAACGGCAGAAAAAGCAAGGTCGAACGATACGGCACCGGCGTGTCCGATCGTCTGGTTCGCTCCTGCCACGCCACCTGCCGCACTGCATTGCAAAAGGCAGTGGATGAAAAGCTGATCAGCGTAAACCCGGCGATCGGCTGCAAGCTGCCGCCGAAAAAGGCACAGGAAATGCAGGTGCTTACGCACGAGGAAATGCGTCGGTTTCTGATCCAATCCAAGCAGGACGATTTCTACGAGCTCGCCTTGCTGGAGCTGGCGACCGGTATGCGCCGCGGTGAGATCTGCGCATTGAAGTGGTCAGACCTCGACTTTGAAACCGGCGCGCTCCATATTCAGCGTCAGGCGTATCATGTTGATCACGGCGTAGTGATCTCCGAACCGAAAACAAAACAATCATGCCGTTCGATCATCCTGCCGCCTTCTGTGCTGAATGTGCTCAGACAGTACCGTGAAACGGTGGATTCGGAGTGGATGTTTCCCTCACCGGTCAAGGAGAGCGAGCCGCTCAATCCCAACGGCGTGTACCGCAAAATGGTGAAGATCCTGGACAGAGCGCAATGCAAGCGCGTCCGCTTTCACGATCTTCGCCACACCTTTGCCACGACCGCGCTTGAACACGGCATGGACATCAAAACGCTGTCGGCGATCATCGGTCATGTATCGTCGGCTACCACCCTCGATATTTACAGCCACATCACGGATGAAATGCAGGCAAACGCGGCGAACAAAATCGAAAAACGCTTCGCCAAAAACGAACCGTTCGAGCAAAGCGAATATGAAACGCAGAAACAGGCTCATCCGTCTGCGGAGAGCTTTGAACCGTACAAAGGCAAAATCCGCAAGTCAGGCACCGGCGGCATCTATGAGCTGAACGACCATCTCTTTGAGGGCAGATACTCCCCCACCAACGCCTACGGCAAGCGCGAAGTACACACCGTCTACGCTAAAACGAGAGAAGAATGCGAGCGCCTGCTCGACGAGATGATCCCTAAGGTTCGCGCGGAGATCAAGGCAGAAAAAGAAAGGCTGAAAGCAGAACAAAACTCGTTAACATAAAAACGTTGTTTGCGTGGCGATTAATTTGATTCAATCCATGCAAAATAATATGGCAGTCCTGTCAAAAGCAGGGCTGCCATATTTTTGAAGTCAAAATTTGAGCTGCATAAAACAAAGAAAGCGCCTTAAAAATATGCGAAAAATCGAAAGAATAATAAATAAGAATAAATAATTGTAACTATTCAGAACGATAAAAATATGTATACCTGCACAAAAGAAATTTTGAAGTATCGAATAGCGGGCTTACGAATGAAAAAAGTATAAATTTGTCATACGCTATGCTCTCCAGAGGCACTAAAAACGCCTCTTAAAAATCAGGGTCGTCAAAATGTACAACCGTCAATAGGGCGCGGTATAGCCAAACTTCGTTAATTCTGGTATAATATCGGTAACGAAGGCGGTGGAGCAAATGCCGGTTACACAAGAGTTTATTGAGTCGTTGATGAAGCAGAATCAAATGCAGTTAGAGCAAATTGAAAAGCTTAATCATACCATAGCCGAACTAAACGCGACAATCAAAGAATTGCGTGAGCAGCTTAACAAGAACTCCGGCAACAGCTCCAAACCGCCATCATCTGACGGTTTCAAGAAAGTCAACAAGAGTCTGCGTGAAAAAAGCGGTAAGAAACGCGGCGGACAGAAAGGACAT
>CACXAO010000015.1 GCA_902765625.1 uncultured Ruminococcus sp.
CTCCAGCAGAATCTCTTTTTGGTCGCTCTTTTTCTGTTCAAGCTCGGCGTTGAGCTGTCGGATTTTGCCCGTGACCGTGCTCTTTTTCTTCAGCCATTTCCGAACCTCGTTGTCGATGTTTTCATAAAGCTGCGCCGCCTGTTCCTTGACATTGCTGATTTCACCGTAGATAATTTCGTCAAGCTCTGTCTCCCGTATGCGGTGCGGAGGGCAGTTTTCCTTGCCGTAGCGGTGGTAGCCGTTGCAAACATACTCGATTCGCTCCACACCTTTCCATGTTCTTTTGACGGAGGTGAAGGTAGAACCGCAGTCGCCGCACTCGAGCAAGCCTGCGTATCTGTGGCAAGGTCTGTTGGCACTCGCTCTGACATTTCCTCTTTTCTTCTGCTCCATCAGCAGCTTTACCTGAAGGAATTTATCCTTTGAGATGATAGGCGTAACAAGATTTTCGTGAACATACTGTTCTTCTTTCGGAATGATTTTTCGGATTTGCGTGATTTTGTTGTTGTATGTTTTGTGACAGGTCACCGTCCCGATGTAGAACTCGTTGAGCAGAATCCGCTTTACGCCTGTGTGATCCCATAGATAACGCGAGCCGATTTCCGGTTTGTTGCTGCCGAGGTGCCTGCCGTACACACACTTATGATAGTATGCGGGAGATTTTACACCGTCCTCATTTAAAATGCGGGCTATGGCAGAGCAGCCATAACCCGCAAGATAGAGATCGAAGATACGGCGGACGATCTCCGCCTGTTCCTCAACAACAATGATTTCATTTGTGTTTTTGTCCTTGAAATAGCCGATCGGCGGCGTGATGATCAGCCCTTGCTTTAGCTGATGACCAAGTCGTCGCTCTGGCGGCTTGTGTCGAGATTTTCCGTCGCCGAGATCACACGGATATCGTTGCGGCGGAGGTAGTCGATGAACACCGCCGTATCGGTTTTATGCCTGCCGAGGCGGGACATATCCTTTACAAGGACAGCGTCGATTGCCTTATACTCCACCTGTTTTTCGATTTCACGGATGCCGTCGCGGTCAAAGGTCATACCGCTGACGTTGTCGTCGAAGGACTCTCCGACGACCTCATAGCCCTGTTTGTTCGCGAACTCTCTGACGATTTTTCGCTGATTGTTCAGCGAATTCATCTCGTCATCGTCGTCGCGGGAGAGCCTTGCGTATAGCCATACTCTCATTTTGTTACCTCCTGTAATAGTTTTTTGAGTATAAAATAAGCCTGCCAATCAAGCAGACTTCTCAACAATAATGGCGTCATCTTCATCTGGAAGCAGCGTATCGTCGACGATATAATCCTTGATAACACTTCTGATGAAGTCGCTGAACTGTTCATCCGTTCCGACATATTTGAAATGAACGGAGCTGATTTTTGTTTGCTTTTCTAATTTCATAATGGTTTCTCCTTCCCACGGATGCTGTTGACACACACGTCAAGGTGCGGTCGTGTGCGCTTTGTTGAGCCAAACACTACCACACCTTTTTCGCAAAGTCCAGACAGAATCCGGATTTTTTATCTTTTTTATAGCGTCATTGTGAACCCTTCGTCCTCGTCATCATCATAATCTTCGTCCTCATAGTCATCCTCCTCGAAGACTTCTCGGAGAATTTCTTCTCGCTGACGGTCGATGATATCATCGTGATCCGGCTCTTGTGCGGATGCGTTCACTGATGAATCGGATACAGCGTCAGCCAATAAACTGATGCCTTTACCGAAAATTGTACCGAGCGCTTCACCGTTTTCTTCTGCTTCGATACGCTTACGGCGCTCGTCCGGGTCTTCGGAATCGTTGTCAACGATTTTGGATACCGCTCCGGCAAGGCTGCTGACTCCGCTGCCAACATCGGAATAACTGTCGGAAACTCTACGGGTTTCTGCTTTCGCAAGCGCACGTTCTCTGAGATGCTGCTCATACAGCTCGCGCGAATCTTCCCATCCTGTTGGCTGTTTTTCATCTGAACCGCTGTCGGGAAACTCTCTTTGCAGAAGCTCACGCTCGATATTATCCTTGAGATATTTCTCGTCATGGAGCTTGATATCACGGCAGCTTTTGCCGTTGGAGCAGTGAAAAGTGAGATATTTTCTCTCGTCCTTCCATGTCATATGGTAGCCAAGGATGGACATAGAACGGATAAACTCGTCCTTGCTTCCGCTATATTCCATCGCTTTGTCAATGTCGTTCGCTAGTTTTTGCTTCCAGCTTTCTCCCTTCATCCTCGCGCGGTACTCTCTTGACGACATTCGTTTTCCGCCGCCCTCGTATGGCTTAAGAACGGAAAGTCCGTGAGCAATACAGATTTCGTCGCTGAGCTTTCGAAGATGTTTGAGTGTTGACGGCGATTGCCGGAGCTTCATTCCTGATTCAAAGCCGACAGAATTGATGACGAAGTGCGAATGAATATGATCGGCATCGCAGTGAGTCGTGACCAGAACCTCGTGACCAGGCCACGCTCTCTCGGCAAATTCAAGAGAAATATCGTGCGCCTGATCGGGAGTAATCTTCTCTGTCGGTGCAAAGGATTGTGCGTAATGATAGAAGAACATACCGTTATCCTTTTCATACACCTTCTTCGTCGCCATGAATTCCCGGTAAGCATTCTCGCCGTCACAGTTGATTCCGCTGACCAACCTGCGCTTTGATTTGCTGTCAAAGGTTTTGTGCTCCTGCAAACAATAGTTGATAACCGCGCGCATGGCAGAAGGATTTTGTGTTCCTTCGTGGATAAACATCACTGTAGCCACGCTTAGTCACCTCCCGTCAAGCTGAGAATCGCGTCATAGATTATGCGTTGACCTTTGACAACCGAATCAAATTTCGGGAAGAAAAATCGCCGTGAATTTGCTTTCCGCGCGATTTGATTGAGGTTATTTCCGATGCGTTTCAGCTCGATAAGCACTTCGGATAGGTCGGTCACTGTGATTTCTGTGTTCCGTGAACACTCAATCAGGTAGTCGGTCAAGGTCATGTTCGCCTGCTTTGCTTTGGCGATAATCTCTTCCTTTTCTTCTGTCGTAAGACGAATTGATATAGTTTGATTTCGTTTTCTGTTTGCCAAATAATTACCTCCATGTGAGTATTCAAAGTGGGTGCGGGCTTCTGCCCGCTTTTATGCGACCGGCGGACAGCCGGACGCTCTGCTTGCCTATGCACGGGCAAAAAACTGAGCCGTTTTTTCTCCAATAATATGCGTATCCTGAAAATCCGGGCAACAGGAGCAACACTGAACCTCAACGCACTGTTCATCAGCTTTTTCAAAATATATCGGAGCGACAAAAATGCAACTTGCTGCGTGTTTGTCACCCCGACAGAAAAAGGAGAATCGCAGTGCTGACGACGCTTTTGAAACTCTGTCACCCGTGTCACCCGGTTATTCACACAACTCCGCGACCGCGTCAGCCTTACTTTTTATCAGGCAAATAAAGCGAAGCGTTTTATCGCCTATGCGGATTGACTTTGTATTCTTGCCCTTGTCGCACACGGTCAGACCTTCCTCGGCAAGCGCCTTTATCAATCCGTTTTTGGAAATCGAAAACGTTTCTTCCTGCTCGCTGCATAACCGCTTCACTTGCTTATGAGCAATATCGGCGTTGAGATAAAAATTTTCATCATCCTGATAACCGATATAATTCAGCGGTTTGAAATCGGCAGGATTATTTCTGTCCAGCAACACAGCTTGTCCGCTCTCAATAAGCGAGTAGAGCTTCTGGATAAACTTGTGAGTAGGCTTGTCGTTTTCAATGCTCGCGCTCTGTTTCTTCGCAAGCTCATACAGACAATCTCTGCACCGAACGAATGTCGACCGACAATCTTCTTCGGAGATGACTTCATAGGACAGCAGAAAAGATAAAAAGTATTCCATCCCGATCATCAGCCAAGCGTATATCTCCGGCACCCTGCCGTGACATTGAATCCTCGAATAAATGAACTCGTTTCGGTAATTGCGAAAGCTGTTTTTCAATTGGTTGACGAACATCTGCTCTGTACTCTTGTCTTTCAAAAACCGCTCTTTTATCCATTCTGTGTACGCCAACATACAACTGCGGAGAGTACCGCTCTCTGCCTCACGCTGAAATTTGGAAAGATTATTCAGATCGATCATCCCGTCGCGCAGCTCCAAGCAAAAGTATCTTGCCGTACCGCTCTCGCCGATGTCGGGAGCCTGCTCTGCAGTGATGATCGCGTTTCCCTGCGGTGGGCGCGATTCCATAGGAGTGGAATCCGATTTTAACCTTCCTCTGCCGATGCGGTCACCGTAGCCACGCATAATCAGCTGCGCTGTTTCTGTCAGCTTGTTGACTTCCTTCCTGCCGCTCGGGTGGAAGTCATCAATGCAGGTCAGAACATCCTTCAGAGAAAATGCGTTGTACATAATGCTGTTCGCCGTATCGCGGAAAGAGAGCGGCAGATCAGAACCGGTGAACCTTCCGAAGAACGAAAGAAACAACGCCGAGAGCGTGCTCTTGCACGTTCCTGTTTTGCCGAGCATACAGAGGACGAACTTCGGTTCGCAGTTGGCTCGATGAAGAAACTCATTCAACGGCGTTAAGAATGTGTACGCGAGCAAAGGTAATATGATTTCATCAGGTGCAAATGGAAAAAAGCTCGTCATAAAAAATGAGCTTGACAAATCCGAAACCGACCAGCTCTCCGCTTTTTCGTAGCGACTGAGTTTCCCTTTAAGGCTAACATCGAACTTGCCGTCATTCGGCAAAAGATATTCCCAATGATTATCTATCAGCTTCCAACCGGTAACATGATAGATTTGGATTCTCTCTGCATTTTCCGCTGTCTGCTGAATAGCGTGACGGACGTATTCCTTGACGCTTCTCTCGGGTTCAAGAACACAGTCCGCACCCCAGCGCTCTATCAACCAGTTGAAGTTTCCGAGTTCTGCACCTGTCACATCAGTCTCCGGCAGCACTCTGCCGCTCGAATGAATGCCACCTAAACGAAGCACCGTCTTTACTTCCACACCGTCATCTACGCTGACCTCGCTGACGATATACGGTAGAAAGTTACAGAGCTTCTTTGTGATTGTTCCGCTTTTGTTGGTTATCTCTTTGTAGAGGCAACCGTCTACCACCTTGTACGGCAACGGATACTGTACAAGGTTGTCTTGTTTGCTGTCTATAACAGCGATTTCTTTTTGCTTCAAAATTTTACCTCCCAATAATTTTGAACACGAAAACTCCCAATTAAAAAAGTGGGAGTAGTGTTCATATTTGTGAAAAGGATAGTTCAGCCTTACACCGGTACTCGGCTGGGCTATCCTTTCACTCTATCAATGTTAAATTATCAAAATTTCCCGTATTTTCCCGTGAAGGGTTCAAACCGTTTCCTGATTTTTGTGAATTTTAGAACGATTGTTTTAATTTTCTATTGAATTATCCGAACACATGTGCTATAATCATATCGTGAGGTGAGAACGAATGTTTGAGAGTGATATTGAGGAAAAAGTTCAGAATATCAATCTGTTTGAGTTTGTCTATAAAAAAGATAGTTTTGTGTTAGGCGGAAAAGAGTATCCTGTCGGCTACACAAGCTTTCTTGCCATTAAAAGCGAGTGCCGTTTTATTGACGAAAAACTTTTCAAGGCGCTGCTCGATATTCACGACGAGCTGCTCGACGATTTCACTCGGGAAAACTTAGATTATTATCACAAAGGTATTGTTTATGTGCTCAATTCATTAAAAGATAATCCGATGTTTACGCTTCTGGGCGTTGAAAACGTTAAGGATAAGATTGCTCGTCTGTTTTCCGATGAAAAAAAGAAGCATTATCTTGCCATTTGTGATTTTCGGGAACACGGAATAGACTTATCTACAACAGAAAAAGCGGACTATGCCGACGAGGTGATGCACTCTCTCAATGATTTCCTCACGGCAATGGCAATCGGAAGAATTATCTATAATTCTGTATTGGAGCTAAAACATTACGCCGCTCTGGTTTTCCAAATAACACATCGTATCGTGGAACGCGGCGCGAGAAACAAAAGTCAGTTGGCTGACGCGTTCGGCGCGTTTCTCTCCGATGAATATATGCAGTTTATCTTCCACACCGATTCGCAGCCGTTTCGCACAAGAGCGTCTGTTATGCCGGTGATTGAGAATGTGAACGGAGATAATTTCATTTTTCGGAAGGTTTATTACAATAATCTCAAAGACTTTTTTTACACCGATTTGTTTGAGGGATTTATTCACGGTCACTATCTTTGGCGGTGTGATATTTGTGATGACTATCTCTTTATGACGACTGCGCACCGGCAATTATATTGCGGCAAAGTCAATCCGAAATACGGTGTGCCTTGCTCGTATGTGGCTAAACATCCCGAAGTGACAAAGCGAAAAATGGAGAAGCAGAAGAAAACCGACAGTCCCTATTATCTGCTTTGGAAGAAACGTAACGATTGGATCAGAAAAAACAAAAGCCTCGGCAAATACGATGAAGCCGTATCTGCCAAGGCTAAGGAATATATTGATGATCGTTTTGAAGAAGCGCGGCTCGATTTTGAGTATGCGGAGACTCAATACGAAAAGGATATGGAAAAAGAAGTGATTTATAAATCAGCTATGGAGATGTGAGATGTATGAGTTAGATTATGTTCCTGAGAAATTAGATTGGAATGTGTATTTTGCGAGGTACAGGGAGAACGGTGAAATCAAGTATTACAATGAATTTCTTCATTTCTATGAGCCCGTGTTAGAGCGTAAGGCGAGAAGGTTTATCGCGAAATATGAATTGGAGGAAAACCGGATTGATGATTTGAAGCAAATCTTTTCTGCGCTGTTGTGGGAAGAATTGCAGAGCTATGATTCGGAGCTTCCTCTGTTACAGCTGATAAAATTCAAGGTTTTTGACGCGTGGCATGAGTATGTGAGGATCAACTGCGGCAACTATCAGCTAAAAAATAAACATCAGTATCTTCTGTTGAGAAAAACCGCGCTGTTGTATTATCGGAAGAACAACGGCGAGAAAACACCGGCGGAAATCATTTCCGAAATAGCGGAGGAATTGAAGCTGACGAAAGATGTGGTTTCAAAGTATCTGAACGCTGCGGCGACATTCAAGCCAAAGTACAACGCGGATTTTTACTGCGAAGATGACGACGGCGAATATTACGCGCCGATTGCGGGAAATCTGTCAACCGAGGATTTGTTTTTCAAAACTGACCGTCAGAAAAAGCTGTTGAAAGCACTCGAAAGAATGATGCCCACCACGCGCAGGCTGATAGAATATGTCTACGGAATTTGTCCCGATTGCTTGGGTGACAAGGGAAAAATGACGATCGGAGAAGCGGCGCTGCGGCTCGATCTGACGGAAAGCGGCGCGGAAAAAAAGCTGAAAAGAGCGCTGAATAGCTTAAGAGAAAAATTGCAGGAATGAAGGCTGTGGAGCAGTTGACCCACAGCCTTTATTTCTGCCCATAAACGCCGACAAAGCGCCTGTGTGGGGTTTGTTCGGCGAGGTCGGGTATCACTCCGTATTTTTCATTTCGCGCGACACAGGGCGAAACAGGGCGCGTCAGGTTTTGTCGCTAATAGGGCTGTCAAAAGCCTGACAACCAAAGAAAAGCCCCGGCAAAACGCATCGCGTTCGCCGAGGCATTGAAGCTCTGTATGGTTGTCTTTGATTATCTGAAGAATTTCCTTTTTCTGCTCGGTCAGTGTCGCGGACAGTTAATTTTCGTGACGGTCTACCAGTTGTGCTGACACCTGTACGTTGAGTGTGCTGTGTGCTTTATCTCGTTCCTTTCTGTGTTTACTCTATTTTCCATTTTTTGAAAATCCTCCTTGTATTTTACGTAATGCGTCGCCAAACACACCACTATTATACTCGGAGGTTTTCTTTTGCTAAAGCTTTTTTATTCTCCCCCAGTTGAACTGGGGGTTTATTTCCACGCCTAAAGGCAATCGAAAGCAATCGCCCACACCTGAAAACACAGGTGTGGGCGATAACAATGGTTTTACTTTTTGAGCTTGCGCTTGCGGAGGAAAAGGATCAGTGCGACCACGCCGCCTGCCAGCAATACGCCGCCGGCGCCGAGATAGAGGCGGAGGTTACCGACGCGCAGATATCTGACGCGGTCGGCGTTCCATTCGTTGCCCGCCTCGTCTGCGAGCACGATATCAATGTGATGCAGACCCTCAGACAGCTCGAAGGAGAGCTCCTTGTTTGCCTTATCGTAGTTGTATTCGATGGGAACGCGCTCGTCCTCTCTGGGACACTCATAGATCTTGGTGAGATCCTCGCTCAGGGTCTCGCTGATATTGGTCAGCGTGACCGTGACGGAATCGGTAAACATATAGTTGTGCCAGCTCACGAAGTCCTCCGGCAGAGTTGCGGACGGCGGCTCGTTGTCGAGGTGGATGGACGCCAGATCGAGATAGTTCGTGTCGTCGATGCTGACGGAAAGGTACATTCTGGTGTCGAGGCTGTCATCCTTGAAGGTGTCGGAGAAGAACGTGCCCGGAAGCGTTTTGTGTAGGATATGGGCGGTCTCGGAAACCGCCGTCTCTTGCTCGGTGAGGTGGCTGTCGGTAGAATAGGTGTCCTCGTCATTGCGCAGGACGACCTTGCCGGCTGCCTTATCCTCATTGAGGGTGATGACGCTGATCTCCAAATCGCTGAAGTTTGTCGCTTTCTTGCTGATCGCTTTGCCGTTTTCGTCCATCAACGAATAGTAGCCGCTGTGATTTTCCTTGCTGCTGTTGTCGATATAGGTGAGCAGATCGGTATCGACCAAACGGAAATAGGTATCGTTGATCGGCTTGCTCTCGTTGCCTGCCTTATCGACGGCGGTGTAGGTGAAGGCGTAAACACCGTCGCGATCGAAGGATTTGACGGAGAACACCTTGTTCTCGTACTTGTCGGTGGTCAGTTCATCGGAGAGCTTGTCGGGAACGATGGCGTCAAACTCCATGCCGTTTTTGTACGCGGGACGGAAGATGTTCGCCTCGATCTTGATGCGCTCAAAGTTGTTGTCCTCAAACTCGACCTTCGGCGCGGGATCGTTCTTTTTCTTTTCGTTGTAGACCTCAGAATAGGGCGTTTCGACGAAGTTCTTTTCGGTCGCCAAAACATCGTTGCGGCTGTAGAGCTTCGGAATGGTGGTGTCAATCTCAAAAATCGGGCTGACAGCGCCGATACCCTGATTTTCTGCGCGATCCTGCGGATTGATGGAGATGTGATAGACGGCGTCGTCCTTGCAGGGAATGCTGATGCTGTGGGAATCGCCGTTATCCGTCCACGCCTGACCGGCGCCGATTTCATACCAATCGCTGTCGCTGTGATCGCTGCCGGGCGATTTGCTTTCGACGCGGAGACGCATATCCGGTTCATAGAAATTGTGTTCCACGACGGTAATGGTGGCAGTTTTTTCTTCTTTGAAGTAGTTGCCGCCGTTGGTGTCAGCGTTGAAGGTGTCAAAATTGGTGGTGATAACGGGAGCGGTGGCGTCCACGTTGAAGCTCTGGTGGAAGGACGGGATCGCCTCGGCGCTGCCGTCCACATAAATCTGCGTGATGTGTCCGCCCAAGTCCGTGCCGGTAAAGGAGAAGTCGTAGTCGCCCTCGGGGAAGGTGACATTGGCGGTATGGACGTTGCTGCCGTCCGCGGAGGAGAAGCTGACGCTCGGCTGCGCGGAGGTGTAGGTGTTGCGGATGGTGTCGATCATCAGCGTGGGATCGAAGTTGCGCTCCGTCACCGTGATGGTGAAGGTGGTGCTGCCCTGATAATAACGGTCATTGATCAGTCGCGAGGGATTGGTGATGGTCACCTGCGGTGCGATGGTGTCAATGGTGAAGGGTGTGCTTTTGGCATTGGCGCTCGTATTTTTGGAACGGTCGGTCGCATTGAAGGTGAGCTGAATATCGTTGTCGTCCTCGGAGAAGGAGAACACGCGCGTGACCTCGGTGATGAGGTTTTCATCCCTGCCGGTGATCTCCCAGCCGTTGGCAAGGGCGGTCTCGCCATTGTCGCCGATCGCGGTGACGACCGGATCGTAGCTGTTGCGCTCGGAGCTCTGGGAATGAACGATCTCGCGCAGTCCGGACTGGGTATCTGTTACCGTCACGCGGAAGCTGACCGATTCGGTAAAGAGCGAATTGCCGTTGTTGTCCTTGCCGGCGGCATTGTCGGGAAGCGGCTCGATGGTGACAGTCGGCGCTTGGGTGTCGAGCACCAGCGCGTAGGAGGTGACCTCCTCCGACATATTTCCGACCATATCGTCCGCTTTGACGAATACCTGACCCTTGAAGTCCGCGGGAAGAACACATTCCGCCTGATTGTCCACGATCGCCGCGTCGTGGGCTGTGGAGCCGGTCTCTTTGCCGCCTGCGTAGGAAACCAAGCGGAAGTGCATCCGGTGGTTGCCGGAGGATGCAATGGCGCCGCCCTTGGTGTCGTCCACCGTGACGACGACAGCAGCGCTGTCACGGAAATAGAAGCCGTAGCGCAGCTCGGAAACAAAGGTGCTCGTGCCCTCGGCGCCGTCTACCGTATAGGGCTTGAACGCGAAGCTCTTGATTTCGGGAGCGGTGACGTCACGGTAAAACTCCTGACGCTCCGTGAGCGATACGTTGCCGGCGTTATCGGTGACAACACACTCGAGAAGATATCTGCCGCCGGCGTCATTCTTTGCCAGTTCGGCGAGCGCCTCGCTGGAGAACACGTAGGACAGAGAGGTGATTTTTTCGTTCTTGCTGCCGGTTTCGGCGGCGGTTGCCAACGGCGTATCGTTTTTATCCTTGAGAACCGGCTTGCCGTTGACCGTCAAAACGACGTCGCGGATACCGGATTCATCGTCGGAAACGCCGAGGGCGATTTCCTGATCGTGACGATACCAGATCTGGTTGTCGGAGCGGGCGGCGCCTTCACAGGGCGGAAGCGTCAGCTTTGCCGCGGGAATGACGTTTTCGAGCATGACAAGGTTATTGCCGGAGGAATCGTCGGAATTCGCGTCGCTGATGTCAGGCTGGATGATCGTCTCCTTGCCCAGCTTGTCCACGACCTTGACCTCGACATTTGCGCAGACAACGCCGGGATCCTCGAGAAGCTCCAAATCATGGGAAACGGTTTTCTCGTCACCGGACTTGGTGTTGTTGAAATAAATCGGATCGGAAACGATCTCGTCGTCGTCAATTTTGTAGGTGAACACCGCGTAATCCGGTCCGACGCCGTAGTCGCCGTCGTTGGCGGTAACGCTGAGGATAACGGAATCATTGAAGAAGGCGCCGAAGGTCAGGAAGTTGATCGCATTTTGCAGGAAATTATTCTTTTTCGCCGCGGTGACGCGCTGTACGGTGGGATCCTGCGTATCGACATGGAGCGTATACTCCGCCGTAGCGGCATTCCTTGAACGGGTAACGATTTGGGCGCTGACATGATAGCAATCGTTGTCATAGGGAATGTCGTCCTTGCTGACGCTGATTTCCAGATAGCCGTCCTCGGGGTGATAGGGATATCTGTTCCGATGACCGTTAACGGTGACATTGAGCCACTTGACACGGGAACCGGTGGTCTGGGGATGGATGCGGAAGGTCACCGCATGGGATGACGTATCCTCTATGACCCAGTTTTCGGTAATGCCGCCGTCGTAGGTGATTTGCCGAACCTCCGGCGACACCACCTCGATATAGCCGGTCGGATCGCTGTGGTCGATCTCGAATTCTCTGGTCTCCGTGTTGCTGTTGCCGGCGAAGTCCTTGGCGGTAAAGCAATAGACATATGTGCCGTTTTGGAACGCATCGGAAGCGGTGTCCAGTGGGAACTCGTAGCTTTCCTCGGTATTGGAATCGAAGGTGAGCTCCTCGACGACCGTCTCGTCGCCGAATTGATCGCTGCCTGCCGGCATGAAGCGATAAGTGATCTTGATATACTGCAGATCCTTGTCGGCAACCGGATCGGAGTCGGAAATCTCGGTGTTGATGCTGCCGCCTTCCTTACCGAAAATCAGGTTGTCCTCATCCTCGATGTTGCCGTCGATCTTGACGTCGATGTGAGGCGCGTTGATGTCTGTGACCCATCGGTCGGAGGTGATGGTGTCCCATGCAAACGCGTAGGCGCTGCCCAGCTCCGCAAACAGCTCGCGGAGGGTCTTGGTTTCCGAGTTGCCGTATTCATCCGTCATTTTGACGCAGAGGTTTTTCAGCTCGCGCGGCTCTTTGGTCAGGTTGAAACGGTACTCGTCGTTCTCGCCCGCCTCTGCATTGATGACGGTTTCGGGGTCGGCATCCTTGTCGATCAGGCTGACCGACTGTATTTCGGAGGCGACTTTGCCCTCCGCGCGATCCTTGACGACCATGGTCAGAATGACCGCGTCATTGAAGTAGTTGCCGAATTCGTAAGGCGTCAGCACATCCTTGAGGCTGCGCTGATCGTCTGCGGGCTTAAGGGAAATGGCGGTCGCATGAGGCGGCTTGCTGTCTCTGCCGTCTGCGCCGTCTTCGGAGTAGGACTTCGCCTCGGGCTCGCAGACGTTGCCGACGCGGTCGGTGATGCGCAGGTACAGCTTGTACTTGCCCTCGTCCGACTCCGGCAGCTTGTCCGAATTGTACTCGGTTTCGATGATGTCCAGCCGTACCTCGTTATTCGGATTGTCGTCGCCGGCGTCCAGCGGGACCTCCTCATAATCCTTGTCCTCTCCCCACTTGTATTCCAGCTTGGCAATACCGGAGCCGCTGTCGGTGACAGAACCGCTGACCTTGATCTTTTTCTCGCGGTTATCGTAAGTCACCTTGGGTTGAGTGTCGGGATCGGCGCCGAGAGCGGGCTTCTCCGTATCCAGAATCAACGCATTGGAGGTCTCGTCGTCGCGGATGCGGAAGGTGATCGGACTGTCAATAGAATTACCGTTGTCGATATGGCAGTAAATGTCCTTGAATTCGACCGTTTGATCCGGATCGACCTCCAGACGGAATGTGACCGTGTGACGGTAACGGGTATCGCTGTCATCGTCGGTATATTCCTCGCCCTCGTCGCTCGTCAGATTTGCGGCAGGACTGCCGTTGACGTACAGGGTAAACTGCATCGGCAGATCCTGTTTCTCCGTCGCCTTGATTTCCAGACGCACCGTGCCGTTTGCAATGATACCGAAGTCGTGACGCTCCAGAACGGTCGCGGTTTCGCCGTAAAGATAGGTCTCCTCGAGCTCCGGCGCTTCGGGGCGCTGCACATCCGGCTGAGCGTCCTCCTGCACCGCAAGGATGTAGTTGGCATTGTCGGTGCCGGCATCCTCGTTGAACGCATAGACGTAGTCGTCACCCTGCTGCTCAATCCGCAGCTCGGTGCCCTCGAGCACAGAAACGCTTTCACCCTCAAGGATGTCGTCGTTGTTCAGCGAATAGTCCACGTGAATGGGATAGGTATCCGTCGTGAGGTGCGTCTCGTTGTCCTCGGGAATCACGTGCAGCTTCCGCTGCGTGATGTCGCCCGTGGTTTCAAAGGTAAAATCAGCGTCGGGACTTTTGAGCGTATATTTATCGGCGTCCTTACCGGTAAAGTGAAACGCGCTCAGCTTGACAGCGAGTCCTTCAGCGGCATTGAGGCTTTCGTATTCCGCATTGGCGGCAAGTACCACCTCGTGATTGTTCCGAATCCCCTCCGGCTTGAAATCGGGAAAGGTGATTTCGGAGGTCAGTGCGCCGTCGTACACCTTGGTGACGATCAGCTCGTCTGTAAAGGATTCATCCAGACTGATTTCTTTTTTGCCGGCAGCCGATGCCAAAAACGAAAACTGCGTAAACAGCAGAACCGTCGTGCAAAGGATGGCAATAATCCGTCGATGTGTCAATTGTAAACTCCCCTTTTTCCTCATTTGCTCATTTGTATGTAAAAGGCAGAACGCCTTGATTACCGCTGCGTATATTTTGTGTTGCGCTTGTGCTTGTTGTTATACAGGATCACCGCGATCATGATACAGATCAGCACCAAAAAGGCAAACACGATGGTCAAGACCAGAAAAATCGCAGCGTAGTTCAAGTCGGTCTCGTAGAACAGATCCCAGCGGAAAATAAACTTGGCTGCCAGATAAAGGACGATCAGGGCGCCTGTCAGGATGCCTCCTGCCTTGATGCCCAGCAGAAAGGACGCCATGAAATCCTCGCGGAACTTTGCAAACGCTTTTTTGCGGTTGCTGCGTTTTTCCGATAATCTTTTTTCTTCTTCCTCGGTGCGAATTGCCATATTGTCCCTCCTATCGCTCAATCGCGTTGAGCTGTTCACGGATGTCGCTGCGGTTCGTCTGAAGGCCGGCGGCGATGGTATCCACCTTTTTGCCGGTCAACAGCTTGCCTGCCAGCTTGGACACCGCGCGTTGGTACTGCGGCTTGCCTGCCATTTCCGTCGCTGTCCGGTAGGCGGAGATCAAAACCTCCGCGTCGCCGTCGTCAGCATCGTTGACCTGCGCGATCGCCTTTGCCAGCCGGTATCCCTCGCTGCTTTGCTCATCCTTCAGATTGATGCGGTATACGCTCTTGGCAACGGCGTCCATATTGTCGCTGCGCGCGTACTGCATGACCTCGTCGAGATAAGGTCCCCAGGTGCTCTGGTTGCGGAAATGCTTCTGCAACAGACCGGTGACCAGCGACGCCTCCTCTTGGTCGATCACATCGTCGTTGGGCGCGCCGCCGTGCATAAAGCGGACGATCTCGTTGAGGTTTTCCTGGCGGTTTTTTTCGAGCGGCACCTTCATCATTTCCTCGGAAATGTCAATCAGCATCGCGATTTGGTTTTCGGTATAGCTGTTGGTGAGTCTGCCCCATTTATCCCATGCAAAGACATTGGCAAAAACCTCCAGCAAAATGAACAGCACCAAAAAACACGCCATCGCCGCGCCGCAAAAGCCCGCAACGCCGATCATCTGGCGTACCAGCGGGTCGGACTTTCGGTCGAGTGACGGGATCGCGTCGCGCGCACGCTCAACGTCGTTTTGCAGGACGGCAAAATTGTGATAATAGGTGTTCGGCGTTTTGGCGGGCTCCTGAAAGCCCTGCTCGCGTGTGCGTGTGCATTTTTTGAGGATCGCTTCTATGGATTCGTGGAAAGCGATGTCGACGTCGCGGAAATCGCGGTCGCAATAGTCCAAAACCTGCTCCTGATGGATACGATCCTCATAATACTTGGTGATCGCCTTATTGAAAAATGACGGATCGGTCGCTTCCTCCACGCTTTCAAACGCCTTGCGGCAAAGCTCGTAGGAATAGAAGCATTCCCAGAAGGTCGCGCCGAAGCCGAATATGTCGCTTTCAATGGAAATGCTGCCATACTGCAGCGCGCCGATCTGATTGATAAACGGATACAAGCCGTTTTCTGCCTGCGCGTAGCATTCCGGCGCAGTGTAGCCGACCGTGCCGTAAGAATAGAAGTTGTCCTTGCCGATATCCTGCCACTGCCTGTCGGTGTAGTCCGCCATGAAGCGTTTTCTGACTTGGTCGTTGTAGTGCTGATAGACGCGCCGGTCAACCAGATCCTGCGAACGTCCGAAGTCGATCAGCACCAGCTCCTTGCCGTGCTTGGTGACCATGATGTTCTCCGGCTTGATGTCGCAGTGCAGGATGATGGGCTTGTTGGGGTCGGTTTTGCCGCTGTCCTCGTTGGTGTTGGAAACGAACTTCATGATCTCGCACAAATTGATCATGAATTGCACCAGTTGGTTCTGGAATGTCACGATCTCCCGATAGTCATAGGGACGGTTGTTGCGCGCCCAGCGGCGTTTCTCATTATCATAGGTAAACCAGCGGTGTATACAGTAATCCTGAAGGGATTCGCCGTCGATAAACTCTTCTACCACGCAAAAGCAGTTTTCGGCGGAAATCTCACCGCCGCGGTAAGGAACGGAAAAGTCTCCCAGATCCTCGATCACGTCGAGCACACGCACCACCGAGCGGCAGGTTTGCAGCGACTCGATGATTTTGTACTCGCGCTCCATAAAGTCGGCGAGACGGTATTTGGGCTTGAATTTCAGCGCACAGGAATAGCGCAGATCCCCGCCGAACTTGATGCCCTTAAAAACAATACTCTCGGTACCCTCTGCAATAAAGCCGTCGTGATTGACGCCGTGCTCGGTGTCGATCCTATAGCTGAACTCGGTACCGCGGATAATGGTGCTCATGACTGCTTCTCCTCGTCATACTCGCGAAAAAAAAGATTGTAGATCGTTTGCGGATCGTCCGCGGAGGTTTCGCGCAAAAAGCGCTGCTCTGTTGCCGGCGACTGCTCGTTTCTTACCGCGCCGAATACGCCGGTCTGTCGTTCCTGCGCTGCCATTACGTCTCCTCCTCGGGATCGCCCGCGTGTCGGTTGTATTCTCCGAGCTCGGCGTCCATGGAGTGGTATTTTTCAATAATATCCTTGAGCGCCTTGTCGTTGATGGTATCGAGGATCTCCTTGATGCCGCCGACCTTTTCGGTGATGTGATCGGCGACATTTTTGTAGGCTTCTTTGCCGCTGCCCTGCCAGTTGCTGAGCAGGGTGCGGTTGATCCTGTCAAATTCGTCTCTGATGGCGGCAAATTCGCGGATGGCTTCCTCGCTTTCGCTGACAAAGCTCTCGAGCTTGCCGATATCCGCTCTTTTAAATTCATAGTCACTCATCGTTCTCGTCGCCCTCCTTGATCAGCTTGACCTTTTTCAGCTCGTCCTTCTCCACCGAATACATATAGCCGTCGCCGAGCTCGCAGGAGGCGTATTCCTCCTTGAGGCTCTTGGTATCCATGTTGCCGAACACGGATTTCTGACCGCGCTCGTTGACAAATTCGGCGATGTTATCCAGCAAAAACGCGGTACCGATGGTGTAGTTGAAATACTCGCGGATCTCGCTGTCGCTGATGTTTTTGATATCGGAAAATATAAAAATCCAGTTCTTTTCTTCGGCACGCGCCGCGAGATTGGGCAGAATGATCTCCATATACACCTTCGCCGCCGGCGAATTGACATAGAGGAATTTGCTCTGCATGACAAACACGACGTTGTCGTTACGGTTGTAATCCTCCGGTGCGCCGGGCTCGATCTGGAGACCGGTGCCGAAAATCTCGTTGAGCACCAGGTTGCCGACGCGCCTGACCTTAGACAGGTCGATGAAATGGCGGTGAACATACAGCACCAGCTGCTGCAGCGGCGAGAGCTTCATGTTGACGATGCCGCCGTTTTTCTCCTTCATCGGCACAGTGGCATATTCGCTGAAATACACCTTTCGTTTTTCCTCGCACACCTCGTCGGCAAGGTGACTGCGGAGCTGCTCTCTGCCGTCGTCAAAAAAGACGAAGCGGTACTGCGGATTGGACAGCAGGTTTTTCAGCAGACGGCGCAGGAGGTTGGTTTTTCCGAACTCCTTTTTGCCGTAGATCGCGATGACGCCGGCGGACTCGTAGTGCATACGGCACGGCTTACACTCGGTGTAGTCCAAGCCGACCGTCACGTCGATGCTGTCCGGAAGATCGGCGTTCGCAGGGTCGATAAAATCCGCGGCGGCAGCTTCGGTGAGTATCTCCGGAAAACGCCGGTATTTTTTGACCGATCTGTCGGCGAAATAGCGGGTCAGGTTGGCTTGGAAGCGCTCGTCGGCGCAGTCGTCGGCAAGGTTGAGCTGCAGCTCATAGGGAACCTGCGCCGGCAATGCGCCCACCGTATCCTCTGCGGGCAGGGTGACGTTGGCGTAGCCGTGTCCGGGGTTGTTGCCCACGGGGATGACCTTGTGGCTGAAAATATCCATGTAGCTTTCCGCGGGCATTTCCAACGCGATCTTTTGCTTGAAATTGTTCATATAAGAGCCGAGCCCCTTGGTGGAGCTCGCCGTCATGACGACGGTGATGCCCTTGGAAAGTCCGTCGCGGCACAGCTTCGCCAGCTTTTCCTGGTAAGCGGTGTAGCGCGGCTCATCCAAAAAGGCGTTGACATTGTCGATAAACAGGGTGGTGTGGATCGGCTGACGCTCCGTGCAGGAGGCATAGTTTTTGCCCTTGAGCGCGGAGATATTGGATTTGAGCTGATCCTCCATCAGCTTGAACACGCGCTTGACATACTCCTCGTTGGCATTGTCAAAATACGCCGACACCAACGGAAGGGTTTCCAGATCCGCCAGCGCGCCGCCGAAATCGAGGATAAAAATCTGTTCGTCCCTTTCGCGGTAGAGCTTGTGCAGGATCAGGGTGAGCAAGCGGATCAAATTGGATTTTCCGCTCATGGGAGAACCGAACAGCAGGATGTTGGTTTGCAGCAGGTCGACGCGGAAGTCCGGCTGCTCCTGCTTGATGGGGATATCCTGGTGTCCGAGAACACAAATCATATTTTTTTTCACTGCTGCCGGTCACCTCCATTCTGTCAGATCGGGATAAACCGCCTTGAGCGGATTTTTGAAGATCACCCGCGGATAGCGGAAAATGCTTTCGTTGCGGTTGGCGTCGGTGATCGCCTCGATGGTTCTTACCGCATAGCTGAGCTGGGTATCGTACTCGTTGACATTGCGCGACGCCTGCCGGATACGCGCGTTGTGCTTTGACGACTGGTAGAATTCGCTGTTGAAGCTGCCGCAGGAGGACACCAGACCGGCGCTGACCGGCGGCTCGATTTTTTCATCCTTGTTCGCTCCGGTATAGGCGGACTGGAAGTATACAAACTTGCTGCCCGTTCCGACCAGCAGATACGCTCTGCCGTTGCCGGGCATGGTGGGAGAGGCGGCGTCGGGTCTGCCGTCGAGCATTTCCTTGGACGCCGTGCGGGTCGCCACCTTCAGACAAATGCGCGATTTGGAGTTGATACGGATGTCCTCGGTGATCGCGCCCTCGATGTTCTGGGAAACCAGAATAATATGGAAGCCGAGCGTTCTGCCGACGCGCGCGATGGTGGTGATCTCCGCGATAAAGTCGATATCGTCGCTTTCGCTGCTGAAACGCTTCAGCTCGGTGAATTCGTCAACGACCAGCACCAGATGCGACAGCGAGGTCGGTCTGGTACCGTTCGCACGAAATTCCTCCAAGCGCTTTTTCTGGGTGGGGTTGAGCGCGTTGAGCAGATCCTCGTTCTCCTCGCCGTTCAGTATGCGCGTGACGACCTGCTCCGCACGGATATAGGCGTCTGCGGTATCGACGCCGAAGCTGTTGAGAAGGATTTTGCGGCGCTTGATCTCGGCGTTGAGCACCTCTAAAAAGCGCTTGAGCATATAGACCGCCGAGATACCCTCGCTTTCACCGGCGGTATCGTCCACGACGCCGACGCAGTGCGGCAGGGTGCGGAGGCGGTTGGAGAAGCCGCCGCCCTTCATATCCACCAGCATCAGGTTGAGGTAGGTCGGGGAGTATTTCATGCACAGACCGATGAGGTAGGTGATGATGGTTTCGGACTTACCGGAGCCGGTGGTGCCGGCGACCAGCATATGCGGACCGTCCGCCTTTTCATAGAGATTCAGGTTGACAAGACCGTGCTCGTTTTTGCCGATCGGCACATCCAGATCACGTGTGACGTCGCTCTTTTTCCAGTTTTCGAGAATGATGTCGCGAATTTTGTTTTCGCTGACCATTTCGGGAGTATAGCCGTACATCTCGAACAGCGTGACCATGGAGGGCACGTTGCCGTTTTCGGCGATACGGCGGTAATAGATCGCACTCAGGCGGCGGTATGCGTCGCTGTAGGCTTTTTTGAGGGCGATACCGCTCGACTGACTTTTGTCGTAAAAGACAAACTCATTGTTGAATTTTATGTAGTCGATCAGGTTTTCAATGTCGCTGGTCACGTTGGCGTTGGTCTGAGAGCCGGATTTGCTCAGGCTGTTCAGCGTTTCGCGCGAGAGCACATTGTAACGGTCGCTCACCTTGGCGTGGGACTGGGTGTTGTCCGTCACCTCGATGATGTTGCCGCAGTAGCGCGGCAGCTGCGCCAAATGGCGGCAGGCAAACACAAAGGTCAGACCGTTTTCGTTGACATACGGTTCTCCCTCGACCGGCGGCGTCGGCAGGTATTTGGAAAAACCGGTTTCCTTGATATTGTAGTCGTGGAACACCACGCAGACGATCTGCGTATAGAGCTCCTTGGTCTGCTTTTCGGATTTTTCCGCGTCGTCATCCGCCTTCTTGACGCGCTCGCCCATAATGGTCTGTAATTTTCCGAAGGCGATACCGGCGCTCTGCTTGTCGAACACAAACTGCGAAGCGTCCTCAAACAGCTCGTTGAGGTGCGGCAAATAGCGGTAGTTGCGGATTTTTTCCTGACGGCGCGCTTCGTTGTCGTCGGGATCAAAAAAGAAAACAAACTGCAGATCCTCCGGCGTGTGGTAATAGGCAAGCTCAAACACCAAATGCTCGATCAGATTGTCGGTGTAGCGACGCTGCGGCTCGATGATGCCCAGCGCGCCGCAGTTCTGCAGATCCAAGACCAGCGGCGGCAGCTCGCCCTCGCGCTCCGCATTGAGGTAGCGGAAGGTCTTGGTGGAAAGATTGTAGGCGAGGTCGGTCAGAAGACCGTCGCGGGTCTGCGGGGGTTGTTTTGCATTTTTCTTTTTGGGCGGAAGGATGATCTCGATGCGGCGATCCTCGTCATCCTTGTGGATGCGGTAGCCGATATCGTAGAAAATCTCGTCCTTCTTATCGTTTTTTATCTCAAACATCGGCTGAACCTGACTGGACTTGCCGAGGTTGATTTTGAAGAAATCGGAATCGTTCTGTGAACGGGCAAAAATGGCGCGGTCGAGCACGGCGGTCTTCGCGAAGAGCTCATCCATGTTCGGATAGGTGGTGCGCAGGTAATTGATGTCGCTTTTCTGCCAGTCCAGAATGCGGTTCCAGATTCGGGTGAGATAGTTTTCGTAGTTGCTCTTCCATTCCGAAATGGATTTTTCGTTATCTCTGCCCTGTTTGAAGAAATTGTAGGTCTGCGTCGCCATGGTCGAAACCGAGGTCACCATCAGCATGGCGATCATGGAGAAGCCGGAAGCGTTGTCATTGAACAGCGCCATCAGCGAGCGTCCCGCAAAGAGAGCGCCCATAGAGATGACGGTGGGGATGATGATATCCCAAAACTTCCGTTTATGCTTGCCGGGCATTTCTCCAGGCGGAATGATGTCAATGACAGACGGCTCCGCAACTGCGATCCTGCGCGTACTGATATTGTACTCCAGACGCCGGTTGTCGATCAGCGACGGCATCCGATAATCGGGAAACAGCCGCTGCAGCGCCACCTGACCGCTTGACGGGATAACGACGCAGCTGGTGGTGACGATGCCGAGCTCATAGAGCTTTTTGTCCGCATTCGCGCCTACATCAATGAACGACAGCTCATTGATCGCGCGATAGAGCACCATCAAGTCTCGGTGGGTGCGTGCGTATGCCTTGAACAGCGCGAAATGCGTCCGGTCGTTTTGCTTGAGGCCGTAAAACAGCGCCTCCAGCATGGCTTTCAGCGTGATATCCTTGTCCATCAGCAGCACCAGCTCGGTGTTGTCCTGCTGAAAGCTGACAGTTAACAATAGCTCGTTATTCTTCATCGAGGGTTTTCTCCTTTATGACAGAACGGTCATCTGCGCCTGCTCTCTGCCGAGGGCGTCCAGCACCTCTTGCATCGAGGGAAGCGACACCGTGGGCGTCGGCGCTGTGAGCGGCTCGAAATGCAGGTCGGGCAGTGCGACAGGCGATACGGCGGGCATGGGTATCTCGACCGACGGCAGCGCTACCTGCGGCGCGGGGAGCTCCGTTGCCGAAACGGAAACAGACGGAATGGACACCGCCGTTTGCTGCGGCGCCGGCAACACGTCTGTCAGGCGCGTCGGCGTCGGCAGTTGAATCGCAGCGGAGGGAACGAGATCGTCGAAGGCCATGGGCGCGACCGAGGTTTTGAGCGCGGAAACAGCCGCAGGCTCGATATGCGGCAGCGCCACGGAGACTGCGGCAACCGGCGGCGCGGTAAGCTGCGGCGCGTCCATAGACGGCGTCGGCAGCGTGATGTCCGCGGCGGGAACAGTCGTCGTAAACGCGCCGAGGCTCTCCGGCAGCGCGTCCGCAGGCGGCGTCGGCAGCGTGAAGTCCGCGGCGGGAACGGTCGGCGTAAATGCGCCAAGGCTCTCCGGCAACGTGACCTGCGGCAGATCGCTGTCGGACAAAACGGGAGAGACAGAAACGGGCGGTATCGCGACCGTTGGCAGCGTGACCTGCGGCAACGCGACATTTTGGAACGCCGAGGCGTCAGGTGCGACCTTCGGCAGCGCCACAGGCGCGGCTTCAAGCGCAGGAATCGACACGGCGACTGCCGCGTCGTCGATCGTGGGTTGATATGAAAAAGCGGCATTGGGGATCGAAACGGAGGGCAGCAGCTCACCGGCGTCCATCACAGGGACGTCGGGCTCATAGGCAGCCGCAGGCTGCGGCAAAACAGCCGTTCCGTTCGGGATACCGCTGAAAATTTCGGGATCAATGACCGCCTCGGTCGCAAGCGTTACAGCCGACGGCTGTAAAGTGCACGGGGCGATGCCTTCAAATAGCGCCATATCCGGCGTAAGCGCCGGCACTGCCGCCGCGGCAGGCGCAGGGATGTCGCGCGGCGTGAAGATCCGAAAATCATTTGGATCGACGGCTGCCTCAAACGCAAGCGGAGGCAGCGCGGTTTCGGGGTGGGGAACGACCACTCTTTCCTTGGGCAGCGGTGTTTTCTGCGCAAGAAACTGTTCCATCGCCTCGGATTTTGCCCCATCCAGCAGCTTGAGCAACAGGTAGCGCTGGTGGGTTTTTACATGGGCGTCATATTGTTGTTGAAATAATTCTTCCATCGCTTTACTCCAAAAAAGCGGACGGCACAGCCGCGCAGCTGTATGCGGACAGCTGTGCCGTCATCAGATTGACCGGTTTTCAGGAATCACTGATTTATTTACGCGTTGGGCTATCTTTATTTTCCGCCTCTAATCGCCTCTGCCAGTCCATGGTCGCCCTGGTCAATGGTGTCGCGGTTGCCCTCGAGCAGCTTGCCGAGACCCTCGATCAGCTGAGGAATCTGCTTTTCCACAAAGAACGCAAGCGTTCCCTCGGTTTCGCTTCCGGGCATACCGATTTTTAATTCGACCAGCACATCCTTGGTCTCGCCCTCGAAGGTGGAGAGCTCCTTGTTGAGATCCGCGATAAATGCGGCGCCCTTGGACGCAAAGTCCTTGGATGCGTTCATGATCGCGTCGTGAGCTTCTACTATTTTTTGATTGTCAACCAACATTGCCATAAGTCAAATCTCCCTTCTCTTACTCAGCTGCGCCCTCGGACTGACCGAGGCTTCTGTTGTTTTCGCCGAGCTTGGGATCCAAACCCTCGCCCTTTATCAATGCCTTTTCGATGCTGTCAAACAAGCCCTCGCCTTCCTTGTCGAACATGGACAGGAACTGGTCAAAGGTGCCGCCTGTTTCCAAAAACGTCTTGACGTTGTTGGTGTAGAATTCCTTGAAGCCGTCGGCAGCGTCCCCCTGGAAGCCGGAGCTCATCAGGGTGTTGACCGTGCTCTCAAGGTCAGCGGTAAAGGTAGCGACCGTCGCACGAAAAGCCGCGCAGACTCCCTTTGCCTTTTGCATCTCATCGTTTAATACTACTCTGTTTGTTGAACCCATCGCCATAATGAAATTCCTCCTTAGCGTGTTGTTTTGTTTTTCAATATTCTGTCGAGTTCGTCATATTCATCAAACAGCTTGTCATAATAAACCCCTGAGCCGTTGACGTTGCCGATGATGGTATCGAGCGTATTGGACATATGCTGAATGACCTTGCTCATATTGTCGATCGGTTCCAGAAGCACGTCGCGGACAGCAAAATTCATTTCGTGTCCTGCGGGGGTATTGAGGGCTGTTGTCAGATTCTTATACATATTTTCCAGCTTTTCGCGAAGACGCCGGTTGCGTTTCTGCAGCTGCGCCATTTCCGCCGCTGCGGTTCGAAACGCCTGATCATTCAGGTGAATTGCCATTTTCTCCGTCCCCCTGTGCCTTTGCCTTGCGGATCTCCTCCGAGAGCTCGTCCTTTACCTCCGGCGGCAGACAGCTGCAAAGCAGTTCGGCGTTCTCAAAATCTCCCAAATCAATGTAGCAGCGAATGCGATAGGACGCCGAAACATAGTCGGTGGGATCCTCCAGCATCCGCTTCGTCCAGAAATTCAGACGATCGCGGTATTTTTTCTGCCAGTTTTCAGCGCCCTTCAGCTTGCCGATGCGCAGCTCATAATAAATGCCGAGATACCGGTTGGCGGTATAGGCGGAGGATTGCAGCTCCGCCGCCATTTCGAGCATTTTGTCGTAATCGTTCTGAAGCTCGTAAGCCGAGAGGTACAGACCGTTCAGCAAATCGCGCTGCACATCCGTCATGACAAATACGTCGTGCAGCTTGTAAGCCTCCGGTGCGGCGGCTTCCGACGCCGGCAGTCCGTCAACAGGCGTAAGGCACTTGCGGATCTCCTCGGTGATGTACTCGGGATCCTCTCCCTCCAAGTCGTACAGCGCTTCCTCGATGCGCTCGCTCAGCTCCTCAAACTCGCCGTTGTCCCATCTCTCCTGCATCAGCTCCTCCTCTTCCTCGGGAGAAAGCGTGGAGTCGGAGGCGGGATCGGCAGACGCGCTGTTGTGCAGCATCACGGAAAAGCCGCTGTTGAAGGACTCGACGGGCGTGACCGCCGCGTCCAGACAGGCGATCGCCTGCTCGGGCGCTTCCAGTGAAACATAGGTCTGCGCCGCGCGCAGATAGAGCTCAAAGACCTCATCGACGGTCGGCTTGCCGTTTTTCAGCGCTTCATCAAGCACCGACAGCGTGCGCGTGTACCGCGCGCCGGAGGTGTCCTCCGGATCGCTGAGGAAGGCGTAGGAAAGGCGGTCGTTGTAGTAACTCATGGTGAGATCGGCAAACTTTTCCGCGCGCTCCAGCTCCGCTTTGGCTTCCTCAAACAGGTTGAGATCCATAAAGATGCTGAACGCAAGGCTGTACGCCTTATAATCCTTCGGCTGCAGCAGCTTCATCTGGTTGAGCGTGAAGATCGCCTCACGGTAGTTCTTCTGTGCCGCGTAGCAGCCGGCACGCTGCTGAAGCAGCTCGGTGTCAACGCCGATGTAGTCCTCCGCCTGCTTCAGATTCCGCAGCGCGTCGTCATAGTCCTCCTGCTCGGTGTTGATCATGCTCATGATCTTGTAGATTTGACCCTTGAGCGTTTCATCGCAGTTGTTTTCGAGCGCGCGGGTCATCGACCGCAGCGAATCCGCCGTGTCGCCTGCCATCGCCTGCGAATAACCCAGCAGGAAATAGCCGTTGCCGTTGCGCTTGTCGATCTTGAGCGCTTTTTTGAAGTAGGTGATCGCGTCACCGGCGTTCTCCATCGACATACACGCCTTGCCGGCAGCATAGTAGCCGTCCGGCTTGTCGGAAGAAACGTCGATCGCCTGTTTGGCAAATTGCAGGGCGATTTCGTAATTGCCGCCCGCAAACGCGGTACCGGAATCCGCGACCAGCTTGTCAAAACTGACCTGATTCATCATTAATCTCCTCCCTTGATAGTTGGTTACGATATGTTCGCCAGTTTAAATATTTCCTTGCCGCCAATGGTAAAATCAAAGTCGATATCAAAGAACTGTTTGAGTCCGCCGCCGACGAGACCTTTGACGCCTTTTTCGCCGAGATCCCACAGACAGCTGAAAATCTTTTTGGTTACCATCGGCATCACGCCGTTGCGAATTGTTTTCCATGAAATGTTTTTGATCTGATGCCTGGCAAGCTTGGTCATCACCATTTTATAGGAAGCCTTATAACTGCCCTGTCCGGCAAAACGGCTGAACATCGGAACCTTTTCGGCGAGCCATTTATTCACGCCCTTAAACGCCTTGTCCTTCACGGAATCTCCTTCAAAGAAGCTGCCCGTAAAGATTTTCTTGGTGATACCGGTCAGCGCCAAGTCGATCACTACGTCAACCAGCAATGTTTTGAGAGAAAGCTCCTTTCCCTCAAGCGCACATTCCAACCCGTTGCGCAGCAGCGAGGTGAGCATACTGCCGACATACGGATGACCCATGGCGGTAAAGACCGCGTCGACCGCGCCGGTGATGCCGCCGATCAGCATGGCGTCGAGCGCACCGTCAAAGAAGTTCTTGCCGTTGAAGAGGTTGCTGATTCCGTTCGTCAGCAAGCCTCCTAAAATACCGACGATACACCCGATACAGGCAATCGCAACCAGACCTCCTACTCCGGTCGCAAGCAGGAGAACGGAAACGACCAACAGCGCGATGACTGCAAGCGCCTTAAGCACGGTAGCCAGATTCTCTTTAATCCACTCGACGGCGTCGCAGACGAAGTTCGCGATTGCATTGCCGATGCTGCACAGACCGTCCCATGCGCCCTTGATGGCGTCGCCTGCTTTTTCGCGCAGACTCTTTTCACACTCGGGCTTGAGGTAGCCGTATTGCTTGTAAAAATCCTTTTTTAGCTGTTCAACCTTGCCCGCAGCCTCGTTATCCACTTGACCGGTATCCGCGATCATGGTGTCGAGCTTGTCGTAGGCGAGCGATATCGCGCCCTGCTTTTGTTCCTCACGCGCGATCGCCCGACCGGTGCTCGCAGAGGCGGCGCTGACGTCAGCCGCCGTTGCCGCCGCGTTCACCTTGCCGCGCAGCAAGCCAAGCGATTGTGTCAGGGAATTGGTATTCTTTTTTGCACCGGAAAACGCCGTGCCGATACTCCCAAAGCTGCCCGCTCCGAGACGACCGCTGATCGTATTGCCGGTAATCGTGATAGTAGCCATAGAATGCTCCTTTTTGTATCAGTGAGCATTGAGAGGTGCCCTTGATTAGATTTGAAAGCCGATTTCTTCCAAGGATGTGACACACGCCTCTCTGCCTTTCGGATACTGATGCCATCCTAAAATTTCTTCCGCTTTCAGTTGACGCTGCCCGCTCTTGAACAAACGAAACAGTCGATCGGCTTCTTCCCACTCGTTATTGTTCCATTCATATGCTTCCTTCCAATAGTCGGAAAGATTATCCGCAAACATTATTTCTGCCAAAAATTCTCCGCCGTGTTTGATAAAGTCCTCCTGACTGTCATGGGAACACAGCGTATCATTCACCAGCCAGCAGGCGGTGGTGATCATTCTTCTCTTTTTTCTGCCGACAAGAACGTACAGATATTCCAGTGTTTCCCGATCTGCCAACCCGATGACGGTTTCCGGAGCGCCATGAAAACATCTTAACGCAGGAACATTGGCAAACTGCAACATTCGCGCTCCCGTTTCATTACGAGCGGCTCCCACTGCAATACGGTTGTGTGGATCAAAGGATACCACACCGCGGGAGGAATCCGAGATATACGAATAATTCAACCCATCCCATGACTGCTCATAGTCAAAAAACGGATGCGCCAAGACAAAAATCGCGTGGGCGATAGAAGAATAGATAGTTCTGTCAAAAAAATTCTCATAATTAAATGCTATTTCCATATTTCAATCGCCTTTCAGTGTGCGGTACTTCTTATCAGACTTTCTATACCGCCGAAAACGCCGGAGTGATAGCCGAAATTATTCGTTTTAGGCACAACATGGTCATTATATGATTTGTGATAGTCGGAAAAACCGAGAGAGTCAGATTTGCGACAGTTATTATCACGGCTGATGATTTGCAAATTTTCGTATCCGCTTTTGCCGCCTTTGGCGCGCGGATATCTATGGTCAAACTGAGCCTCATTGGAGGGCGGCGTAACGCCCTTTTGATTACCTTTTGAAGAGCGATATATCCGTTCTCCGGTTGTGTCGTCGCGCAGTACACCGTTATTGCGACGCATATTTTCCTCCACAGCAGTATCCTTGACAGTTTTGGTAAAAGGCTTGCCTTCTTGAGACTTAACTCCGGAATGTTCTTCATATAGATTCCGATAATCCTTTTTCCCTTCCTCAATTGCGTGCTGCTGCGCGGCAAATTCTTTGTTGTTCATGCTCTGATAGGCGCCGCCCGTAAAGGTGGCGATCACCGCAACGCCGGTCTGGAAAACATTGTAGAGATTGTTTTCGTGCAGCGCATTGTTCAATTCCGCGATGGGGTTGTGCGACGGGTCGATGATCTGATCCATCATCGCCAGAACATCAAAGCCGCTCATCACTACGGAAATTCCGCCTGAAATCTGCGAAGCGTGGTGTAAAAATTGCAGTGCATTAGCGGAAAACTGCATAGAGCTTCCGAAAAACTGACCCAATGCGCCGATTCCGCCGAAGATCGCGCCGGTGATGGCGCCTTGAATGCCGCCCTTCAGCGCGCCGTCGATAGCTCCCTCCCAGAAGGAACCGCCGTTGCGCACGCTCTCCACTCCGCCCGACACAAAGCCGAACACAATGCCGAAAATACATCCCCAACAGGCGGCGGCGAGGATACCTCCGACGCCGGTGGCGAGCAGAACGACCGAAACCACCAGCAGCACGACGACCGCGATGGCTTTCAGGATCACATCCAAGTGCTCCTTGCACCATTCATAGGCGTCGCAGACGAAGTTCGCGACGGCGCTGCCAAATTCGCACAAGCCATCCCATGCGCCCTTGATCACGTCCTTGATTTTTTCGCGGCGCGATTTTTCACATTCGGGCTTGAGATAGCCGTATTGCTTATAAAAATCTTTTTTTAACTGCTCCACCGCGCCTGCCGCCTGATTATCCACGTGCGCGGCGTCGCTGAGCAGCCGATCGAGCTTTTTGTAGGCAAGCGAGATCGCGCCTTCCTTGCGTTCCTCGCGCGCCAGCGCACGGCTGCTGCCGGCGGACGCGGCGCTGACGTCAGCCGCCTGCGCTGCAACGTTCACCTTGCCTCTCAGCTGGGAAAGCGTCTGTGTTAAGGAATTGGCTGTTCTTTGGGCAAGGCTCATCGCCGTGCCGATACCGGTAAAGCTGCCGACGCCGAGACAACCGATGAGCGTGTTGCCGGCAATGCTGATCGTAGCCATATATTACTCCTTATCCATACAAAAGGAAAACACTACTTAAACTGATAGACGATCTCCGCGCTGCCGCTGCGGGGATCATACTCAGAGCTGACCCGAGTCGTCTTATAATAGTATACAATACCTCCGGGCTTGCGTCCGCCGGGTCTGCCGTAGGTTTTTCCGAGCCATTTTTCATTCAAAGCCCTGGGGTCCTTGAATTTCTTATAATATTCGTCATCTTGAATCTGCACGGGCGTCAGCGACACCTGTTTCAGCAGACCGCTAATAAACAATAAGGTAAACCGAAAGCGCACCGCGTGAAAACGGATCGGACGAAAGCTGATCAGCGTGACTGACGAGCCGTCTGCAACGGACTGTACCAAAAATTCCTGTAAAACCGCCTCCGACAGCTCGTCGTAACGCATATTGTCGTGAAGCGAAAAGAGTTCTGTTTTGAGAATCATGAGCATCCTCGGAAAAATGTTAATGCGCCAGCACGGACGTAGCGCCGGCGATAATCGAATCAAGATTAGCGATCACGCTCTCGATGCGTGAAGCAAAACGGCAGGATTCGCGGAATATTCCGGTAGCCGTGGTTTCCATGGCGGTATATGTTGACACGGGAATCGCGGTATTCGTCAACGCCTCGGTTCCGGAACGAACCAGAAGACCGTTTTCCACCAGCTTATCGAAGTTTTTGATGTAATACTGCGGCATACCGCCTGCGCCGTACTGCGGATTCGCCAATGTCTGCGGACTGAAGCCCGCGGGGAGCTTATCGGTGTTGACCACGTATTTCGTGACATTGGGACGATAGAGCGCGTCATTACTGAGCTGCTCGGCGGTTTTGTCATAGAACGGCTTGACCTGCAAGCCTTCCGAGAGGGTCTTGGCGTTGTAGCCCGATTGCCGGACAGCGTCGACGGTCGTTGCATAGCCGGAATGTGCGTCGTTCGGACCCACCTCCATGACATAAATCTCCTGTCCTTTGGTAAGGTCGATATTTTCGTATTGATCGACGCCCGGATAGCTCCTGTTGCCCTGCCAGTGCTTTGCGGTATCCGCAGGACTTCTCTGGCCAAAGAAACCGTCCGGCTGTGACATTCTGAACCGGACGCCGCCGGAAATGCCGCCGATGACGGCTCCGAGAGCCAAGCCGCTCAAGCCGCTTTTGAGAATACTGTCGAGCGAGCCCTCGCCTGTCATCAACAGATGCAGTGAGGCGCCGGACATATTGCTGATGCCGGTTGAGAGCGAGTTGGTCAACGCGCCCTTGCCGATTGCCTGCAGCAGCGTTTTGGCAGGACCGAGCTGGAAGCCGATACCGCCGGAGATCGCACCGGAGATTGCGCCGGTAATGGCGCCCTCGAATGCGCCGTTTTCGAAGCCGGTCAGGAACGAGCCGCCGTTGAGCATGGAGGTGACGCCGCCTGCCACGCCGCCGATGACGGCTCCCGCAATGGCGCCCCAACAGGCGCCTGCGATAATGGCGGCAATCAGACCGGCTCCCGGGGCGATGATGATCAGCACGACGGCAACCACCACGATAATGACCGTGACGATCAGCTTCCAGTGCTTGCAGCACCAGTTGGCAACGCTGATGTGGAACTCGACAAAGGCGACTCCCGCGTCATACAGGTGCTCCAGCACATTCTTCTCGCCGTCGGGCTTGAGATAGTAGTAATGCTTATAAAAATCGTTTTTCAGCGCATCGACCTTCTGCGCCACGAGATCATCAACCGTTCCGACCTCTGCGATAAAGCTGTCCAGACGGTGATAGACCAAGGTCAGCGCGGTGGCTTTCTGCTCCTCGCGGGCATACAGGCGCGTATCCGTGCGCATACCGACCTCCGGCATGGTGGCAACGGATTCGAGCTTGATCTCCAAGGTTTTCAGCCCCTGCGCAAGCGATTGCGTGGATTGGATCGTGCGGTTCAGCGAGTTGCCGAGCGCGGAAAAGCTGCCTGCGCCGAGGCAACCGCGGATCGTATTTCCGGCTATCGAAATCGTTGCCATTTTTACTCACCGTTCTGCCATCTGCGCTGATATTCGCGCATTTGCGCATAGTAGTTATTGACGCGCGCCTGTGCGGCACGGCTGTCGCCGACATTGCGCAGCTGCGCGTTGACGCTCTCCAGTTCGCTGCTGTTATGGTTCACAGACTGCTGCACACCGTTGAGCTGTTCCTCCAGCATACGGCGGACGCGCCCCAGATCCGAAGCGATGGTACCCAGATCCGTTTGGGTGTCCTGTAAATCAGAGGCATAGATTGCGCTGATATCCGCAACGCCGCGGTCGCTCGCAAGAATTTTTTGAAATTCCTCGCTGACTGCCACGATCCCGCGCTTGACGGGCGGAAAATGGCTGTTGATGATTTCGGCGCATTTTCTCTCGGCGTCCTGCACCAGCGCCAGCTTGCGCTGCAGCTCGCGCAGACGCGCCACATCGCGACTCAGCGCCTGCTGCAGACTGTTGCGCATACCGCTGAGCTCTTGTGTTCTTCGGTTGATCTGATTTCTATCTTCCACGGCGCGACTGTACTGAGAGCGCGCGTTGTAATACAGCTCTTCATAATTGGGCATAATCATCACTCCTTATCCGCCGGGACGATGTAAGCGACAATTATCGACGCTTACGGATATTTTTCGATATTCATGTATATATTACCATATATGTCAATGAATTTCAATGCTTTTTATTAAAAAACCGAGAATTCTCAGACAATATTCGTATCAGTTCAGCCCTATACAGAAATACAATCGTTGAGATTATCAGCAATTTATCGGCAAAAAAGCCTTCCTCCGAGGGCACTGTTATTATCATAAGGATCGGAGCAGACGGTTTCCTCCGGCGTGTCACCCTGAGCGGAAGCGGCAAGGAACTTGCCGCGTGAGTCGAAGGATCCCCATGACAGAGGAGCGACGTTTCTGCCACGGATTGGGAGATCCTTCGACTATTTTGCTAACGCAAAATTGCCCTGCGGGCACCGCTCAGGTAATATAAAGTGACCCCTCTTGCAAAACGTGGATTTACCTGTCATAATGGAATAAAAAAACCAAAACACAGGACTTACCAAAAATATAAGGAGAATAAATTATGACTACAATTAAACTCAACAACGGAATCGACTTCCCCGTGATTGGGATCGGAACCTTTATGCTCGCGCCCAAGGACGCGGAGAACAGCACCCGCGAGGCGCTTAAGATGGGCTACCGTATGGTAGATACCGCTAACGCTTATGTCAACGAGCGCGCCGTCGGCAGAGGCGTGAAGGACAGCGGCTTGAAACGCGAGGAGGTCTTTATCTCCACCAAGCTCTGGCCGAGCGAATATGAGAACCCGAACGCGGTTGACAAAACGTTTGAACGTCTCGGCGTTAATTATGTCGATCTGCTCTTTATCCATCAGCCCGCAGGCAATTGGCTCGCAGGCTACCGTCAGCTTGAGAAAGCCTATAAAGAGGGCAAGGCAAAGGCGATCGGTATCTCGAACTTTGAGGGCAAGTACATCGAAGAATTACAGACGAAATGGGAAATCGTGCCGCAGTTCATTCAGGTTGAGGCGCACCCCTATTTCACACAGAAGGAGCTCAGAAAAACGCTCGACAAATACGGCATCCGTCTGATGTCGTGGTATCCGCTCGGTCACGGCGACAAGAGCCTGATGGAGGAGCCGGTCTTTGCCGAGCTCGGCAAGAAGTACGGAAAAACTCCCGCTCAGATCATTCTGCGCTGGCATACGCAGATGGGCTTCGTTGTCATCCCCGGCAGCAAAAACGTCGCTCACATCAAGGATAACCTCGACATCCTCGACTTCGCTCTCACAGACTACGAGATGGCGCAGATCGCCACGCTCGACAAGGATCAGAGATACTACCACCGCACCGACGCGCAGCTCGTGCAGTTCGCCGCGTGGAGACCTGAGTTTGAGGTAAAATAATATGACATTAACAGGAAACGAAGATTTAAGAGTTATCAAGACAATCGAGGGCATGAGAAATCCGAGCTTGTTGACGCGCTAACCATCAACGAGCTTCCCATCGCTATGGAGTGTGAATTCATCGAATATCAGGACGGCGATACGGGCTTGGGCGTGATCGGCAAGGTACTGCGCACTTCGGTGGAAGAAGCCGTTATGAAGGACGGCAAGGTGGATATCGACGCGCTGGAAGCCATCGCATTTGACCCCTATACCCACGGTTACTACAAGGTCGGCGGCAGAGTCGGCGACGCGTTCAAGGACGGATTGAAGCTGAAATAATCGAAAACAGAACCGTATCGGAAGGGCAGAGCCTATCTCAAGCGTTTGCTCAACTCCAACGAGGATCAGAATAGCGTCGGCTGCCTGTCGTTTATGAATCAGCGATTCTGAAATACAGCAATGTGATTTGCTCAGCAGTATTGGTCATCCACAGCAAAAAGGCGCACTCCTGCTATTTCTGCAAGGACACGTTCAAGGATATGACCACCGACAGCAAATAAACCGATAACAAAGAATTGGTGATCATTCCCGACGCGGTTCATTCCGATCCATATGACAACACAGACGTTATTTCATTTGATAAAACGGAAAACTATTTCAACGCAATGTAAAAGGTTTTTTAAGTGACACAGAGAAAACTTGACTAACGTTTTTCTCTATGCTATACTATCCCAAAACCTCATAGGAATGGGAAAAATGTCGTTCACCGAAGGAGCGTAACCCTCAGGTCCATGTGAAAGCAATTTCATGCAGGTTCAAGTCCTGTTACCTGCACCAAAAACAGCCCGATTTTATCGGGCTGTTTTGTTATTTATCTACAAAAAATAAGCTAAAAATACCGAAATCAGCCCGATATTTCTCGGCAGACGCACGACCTGTGCCTTGCGCGTCTTGGCTATTCCCTACAAAAACTATTCGGAAGCTTTGTCGGGAATGACGGTTTTTCGGTTGTCTAACGTCGTGCGTCTGCCAATTCATTTTTTTATCATTTGATGCAGCCGGATAACATTTGAGGTATCCGGCTGCTAATTTTTTATTCTTTAACCCTCATTCTTCTACGCATAGCAAACGGATAATTGTATTTCCCTTCAACTTTGAGGTCGGCATTTTGTTTGCCAAGCTCGTCAAGTATGATCATGTGTTCGGTGAAGGCCGCCCTGAGATTGACCTGTATTCGTAATCCTTCGCTCGTTTCATAGATCAGTATTTTATCAATAAGCTGCCTGAGATTCGCGTCGCTGATCTCCCCCTCCTTGATGATTTCGTCAATCAGCTCCACGGTTCGCTTCATTTCGGATTTGCGCTTTTTGATTGTTTCGCTGTAGTGCTGAATATCATAAAGCTCCTGCTCGATTTTTTTGATGTCGCTTTCACATGCTGAGAGCATTTCATCATAGACAGAAGCGTGTTCCCTGTCGCGGATTCTCTCCAGCAGAATTTCTTTCTGGTCATTCTTTCTCTGTTCAAGCTCGGCGTTGAGCTGACGGATTTTGCCCGTGACCGTGCTCTTTTTCTTCAGCCACTTTCGAACCTCGCCGTCGATGTTTTCATAAAGCTGTGCCGCTTGTTCCTTGACATTGCTGATTTCTCCGCAGATGATCTCGTCGAGCTCTGTCTCCTGGATGCGGTGCGGAGGACAGTTTTCCTTGCCTTTCATTTCATTATATGATAATTCATATAAGATTACTATGCTTTATTATATCGATATATTTCTATTTGTCAATAGTTCTGTGTGATATAATTGCATACATAATTTTTCAATTGAAATATTTCCTGATGCACTTGACTTTTCAACAAAAGGGTGTATAATAGCCTTGAACAAACGGGAGCTTGTGTGACAGGCTGAGAGGGAGGTACTACCTCCGACCGGTAACCTGATTTGGATAATGCCAACGTAGGGATATACCTTAGAATTGTTGCGGAGTACTGCCAAATCGGCGGTGCTCCGTTTTTTCT
>CACXAO010000016.1 GCA_902765625.1 uncultured Ruminococcus sp.
GATAACAGCGATGCCGGGAAGGGTCTTGCCTTCGAGGTACTCGAGGGAAGCGCCGCCGCCGGTGGAGATGTGGCTCATCTTGTCAGCGAAGCCGAGCTGAATAACAGCCGCAGCGGAGTCGCCGCCGCCGATGATTGTGGTAGCGTCGGTCTCAGCGAGAGCCTTTGCAACAGCGATAGTGCCTGCAGCGAGGGTGGGGTTCTCAAATACGCCCATGGGTCCGTTCCAGACAACGGTCTTGGCGGACTTAACAGCGTCTGCGAAGAGAGCCTGAGTCTTGGTGCCGATGTCGAGACCCTGCATTTCAGCGGGAATGCTGTCTGCGTCAACGACCTGAACGTCGATGGGAGCGTCGATGGGGTTGGGAAACTCAGCAGCGATGGTGGTGTCGATGGGGAGGAGGAGCTGCTTGCCGAGCTGCTCAGCCTTGGCGATCATATCCTTGCAGTAGTCGAGCTTGCTGTCGTCAACGAGAGACTTGCCGACCTCTTTGCCCTGAGCCTTGAGGAAGGTGTAAGCCATGCCGCCGCCGATGATGAGGGTGTCGCACTTCTCGAGGAGGTTGGAGATAACGTTGAGCTTGTCCGCAACCTTTGCGCCGCCGAGGATAGCGACGAAGGGACGAACGGGAGTTTCAACAGCATTGCCGAGGTAGTTGATTTCCTTCTGCATGAGGTAGCCTACGGCGGTGTCCTTGATGTGCTCGGTAACGCCCGCGGTGGAGCAGTGAGCGCGGTGAGCGGAACCGAAAGCGTCCATTACGAATACGTCCGCAAGGGAAGCGAGCTCGGTTGAGAAGGGCTCAAGGTTCTTGGTCTCTTCTTTTCTGAAGCGGGTGTTCTGGAGAAGAACAACGTCGCCGTCCTTCATTTCTGCAACAGCCTTCTTGGCGTTCTCGCCTACAACCTCGTCGTCGTTTGCGAAAACAACGTCCTGACCGAGAAGCTCGGAGAGGCGAACTGCCGCGGGTGCGAGAGAGAACTTCTCCTCGGGACCGTTCTTGGGCTTGCCGAGGTGAGAGCAGAGGATAACCTTGCCGCCGTCAGCGATTAATTTCTTGATAGTGGGGAGAGCGGCAACGATTCTGTTGTCATTGGTGATCACGCCGTCCTTGAGGGGTACGTTGAAGTCAACGCGGACAAGAACCTTCTTGCCCTTTACATTGATATCATCAACGGATACTTTGTTAAGCTTTTAGAGATTTGTAAAAAATCAGTATTTTACATCAATCATATTATATTACATTCTCGGTTTTTTATCAATAGGTTTTGGTCGATTTGTAGAAAAAATTCGCCGTTATCCGAGATTATTCACGTCGCTCCAGCGGTGGCGGTGCAGCTCGCCCCTGTTGAGCAGCTCCGGGTAATCCCACTGCCGCAAAACCTCGTAAGCCGCTATCGCAACGGAGTTCGAGAGGTTAAGGCTGCGAGCCTCGTCGATCATCGGAATGCGCAGGGTTTCGTTCGGGTGCTGCATAAGAAGATGCTCCGGCAGACCGCGCGTTTCCTTGCCGAAGAGCAGATAGCAGTTGTCGGGATATTCAACGTCGCTGTGGCGGTGAGTGCCCTTTGTCGAGAAGAAAAAGTAATTGCCGCCCTTTGTTTTTTCAAAAAAGTCGCCGAGGCTTGAGTAGTAGGTGATGTCGAGCAGGTGCCAGTAATCAAGACCCGCGCGCTTTAGTTTTCTGTCGTCAACGCGGAAGCCGAGCGGCTCCACAAGGTGAAGCGAAGCGCCTGTGGCGGCGCAGGTGCGCGCTATGTTACCGGTATTCTGGGGGATCTCGGGTTCAACGAGCACGAGGTTAAGCTTTGCCATGTCAAAATTTTCCTTTCAAATATGTTTCCATTCATATTGTAACGCTAATTGCAAATAATATCAACATCTGATTCAAAAGAGGTGAAAGCAGATGAACAAGAACACGATGAACGTAGTCAAGGGCGTTGCGATCGGAATGGCTGCCGGAATGGCTGTCGGCTACGTCGGCAAAAAGGCGGCTGACGACAATCCGAAGCTCCGCAAAAAGGCAAACCGCGCCTACAAGACCTTTGAAAACATCGTCGACACCGCGCAGTATATGTTCAAATAAACGCATTTTCCGCGTTTATGTGGGGTGCGGACGTAAAAAAGCGCTTCCGGGGTGTTCGGAAGCGCTTGAAGTGTTTATTTAGCTTACAAAGCCGAGGGGGTCAACCTGAGTTCCGTCAACGCGGATCTCGAAGTGTACGTGAGGACCCGTGGAATTGCCGGTGGAACCGCAGTAGGCGATAGTATCGCCCTGACTTACGTAGTCGCCGGTTGAGCACGCAACCTCGCAGGCGTGGGCGTAAACGGTCATGTAGCCGTTGCCGTGGTCGATCATAACGTAGTTGCCGTAGCCGCCGCCGTCGTTGCCTGCCCATGTTACCTTGCCGCCGTCAGCCGCAACGATGGGCTGACCGTAGTCGTCGCCGCCGGCGATGTCGATACCCTGGTGCATTCTGCCCCAGCGCCACTCAAACAGGCTGGAGATGCTGTGGGTGTGGGGGAAGGGCCAGATGAACTGACCGGAGCTTTCGCCGGAGGAGGAAGCGTTTTCCTTCTTGCCCTGCTTGCAGCCGCGGATCAATTCCTCGGTAACGGGTTCCTTTTTGCGCTCTGTGCTCACAACGTCGGCGCTTTCGAACGCACCGTCAACGTATACAAGGCGGACGTTGATCTGTTCAGCGCCTTTTTCGCCCTCGGTAACTACCTTTTCGTAGTCGCTGTCCTCGTCCTCGTCGTAGGTGATGTCGGTTTCGTAGTCGATATCGATGTCGTATGACCAGTCGGTCTCGAGTCTAACGGAAACCTTGCCCTTTGCCTCTTCCATAAGCTCGTCGGCTGACTTGAGCTCGCTGTTGTCAAGACCGTGCTTCTCAACGCGGACGTTGTTCACGTATTCGGTGGTCGTCGTGTCGTCGTAATCAGCGCGGTAGTCGACAAGATACTGCGCGAGAGCGTTTTCAAGCGCCTCGCCCTCGTCGGTGGTGCCGATAAGCTCGCCGTCGATGTAGAGCGACGAGAGAACGTTGTTCACGTACATATCGGGTGTGTTGAGCGAGTAGGAAACCTCGTCCTTCGTCGCCGCGGTGATAGCGGCTGTGGTCTTGGGTTCCCCGGTTTTCTTGGTCTGGGGAGCGTCGAGCGCGCTTGCTACGGTCACGCATGAGAGCATGATGGCGGTAAGACACGCGGCGACCGCGAGAATCGCCTTTTTCTTAACCGTCTTATGTGCGCGCGGCTCGGCAGGAGCACTGTGAGCGTAGGTCTTGCCGGCGGACGCTGTCTTTAAGTATTTAAGGCTTTCCATAGCCGAGCCTGAGGTGAGCGGAGCGCGTCTGCTCATGGCATACTGTCTGTCCAGAATGCTGCTCTGTGCTCTGACCGGCTTTTTGGCAGCCGTTTTCTTTTTATTGGTTTTATTAATGTTTTTTGTTTTGATGTTCTTTGCGCAGAGGTTAGCGGCTCTTTTTGCAAAGCGGACGCTCTTTTGAGCGGTAGAAAGCTGTGCGGATTTTTTAGATGTTTTTTTAGTGGAAACAGCCTCGATTTCGCCGAAGCCGTCAAGTCCGATGAATTTTGTTTTCACAGTAAATTCTCCTATCTCATTAACTGTTACAAAGCTGTAACAAACCAACAACCTTATTATAACAAAAAATTCATAAATTTCAATAAGAGAAATAAAAATCGTGATAATATTCGGCGTTGTGCCAGATATTACCACGATATTTTAGTGATAAAGTACAATAATTCTCGAAACTAAATATACAAAGAGTTATTAACTCGATTGCAAATAAACAGTACGTAATATTCCCTCAGAGCAATTTCAGAGCGAAAAATGTGACTGACGCGGCTATTTTGCGTAGTCTGCGGTGTTTTTGAAGCTGATGTTCAGGTCAACGTTGCCGTCGATTCCGTCGACATGACCTGATTCGGTGTACTGCCACATCGAGAACTGATAGTAAAAGTCTGGCTTGTTCGCGTACTGAACCAGCCACAGCTCGTAATCCTTTAAGCGCGAGAGGTCGAATTTGAAGTAAAACTCCCTGCTGGGCGAGTAGACCATAGGAATGTAGCCGTAGGACTTTACCTTTTCGCAGAACGCCACGGCGCATTCGGTAGCCTGAGTCGAGGTGACTCCGTCGGTGCGCGCGTTGTCGTCCTTCACGATTTCCCAGTCGAAGGCGAGAGGATAGTCAAGCTTGACGTCGCCGAGGATCTCCTTGGCGTATTCGGCTTCCTCCTCGGCCTCGGCGTTGGTGGTAGCCTGAGAGTAGAAGTACGCGCCGATTTTGATGCCGGCTTCCTGAGCGCCCTGAAGGTTTTCGGCAGCCTTGTCGTCGGTGTAAAGACCGCCTTCGTCGCCGTAGCCTCTGCCGCCTATGCGGATCATCGCGAAGTCGATGCCGCTTTCCTTGACCTTAGCCCAGTCGATGTCGCCGCTGAACGACGAAACGTCAACGCCTTCGTTAGAGGCGGGTTGACCATTCTCGCTGTAGTACTTAAAGCTCTCGTCTGCTGTAAACCCGTCGGCGCTGAGCTTGTTGACGGGAACTCCTTCAAGCTCGGTGATCCAGATATCGCCGAGGGCGTTGTCGTTGATGTGAATCTTGCCGCCGGTAGCCTGAACCTGCGAATCGGTTACGGGCTGGGTCGTTTCAGCCGAAGCGGCGGAGCTTTCGGCCTGAGATGAGTCTGAGGTCTGTGAGGATGAGCTGTCTTTTGAGCCGCAGCCGCAGAGAACCGAAGCTGAAACGGTCAAAACGGCAAGCGCAACAGTGATTAATTGTTTCATATATCCATTTCCTTTTCAAAAGATATATTAATGATAACATAAAGTAAAACATCTGTAAACAAATATTTTCTGAATTTGCTATTGAAATAATTTCCGTTTTTAAGTATAATATAAGATAATGGGTTAACTACGTAAGATTAAACAGGAGGTGATTGGGTGAATATACAGCAGCGCGGCTATCGGAAAAAGAGCCGCGACGAGCTTGTAAGAGCCATTCAGGACTGCACCTCACTCAGTCAGCTCTTTGCGCTGATTCAGCTTGAAGGCATCACCCTGCAAATGCACTCGCAGCGCGGCGCGTCAAACCTCGCGCCGCGCAGACTCACTCCGCAGGATATCATCCGCAACAACGACACTCCGCTTGAGCGTCTGAAGGCGGAGGTGCTCAAGGCAATAGGCTATAAGCCGCCGAGGTGGAAGCACGAGGACCGCATGAGGATTTTGAGAGCGATCGACAGCACTCAGACCCTGAGCGAGCTTTTTGCCCTGATTCAGCGTGAAGGCATCCGAATCCAAATGCACTCGCAGCCAGGCGCGTCAAACCTCACTCCCAGGGTGCTCACCCAAAAGGAGATCGAGGAGCACGACACCCCGTTTGAGCGTCTCAAGGCCGAGGTCAGAAAAGCTGTCGCAGGACAGTGAACGCGAATTATCAGGTACAGAAAATTCAACACAATAAAAGAGAGGAATCTGACATGAAAAAAACACGTAAGTTCTTAGCCATCCTTCTCAGTGCGATGATTGCCGTTTCCGCAGTTTCAGCGGTCAGCTTCTCCGCCGCCGAGGATGACACTCAGGTTGCGGCTACCCAGGCGGTAACGGAGGCTCCCACCGAGACTCCCACTCAGGCTCCGACCCAGGCGCCTACAGAGGCTCCCACCACTCAGGAACCCACGCAGGCTCCCACCACTCAGGCTCCCACAGAGCCGACGGTCAAGGTCGGTGCGGTAAAGAACGTTGAAAAGACCAGTTTTGAGCCGGGCTACATCACCCTCAAGTGGGACAAGGTTGCCGGCGCGACAGGCTACAACGTTTACATCTGCAACAGAGACAACAGCACAACCTTCTCAAAGGCTGCTACAGTTACCTCGAACACTGCCACGATCAAAAACCTCAGCCATACCACTCAGTACTGGTTCAGAGTTGCCGCGTATGTCAAGAAGGACGGCAAGACCTACGAGGGCGAGGCTACCTTAAAGAAAACCGCTACTCAGGCAGGCACCGTAACGGGTCTTGACATGGTTCGTTCCTCAAACGTTATCCAGTTTGAATGGGACCGCAACTCAAAGGCAACCGGCTACAAGATTTACCGCGCATGCTACTATACCGACGGCGAGTATGAGCTTTACAAGACGATCACCGACAACAAGGTGACCTCGTTCTCCGACACAAACGTTGAGGACGGCAGAGCTTATTACTACAGCGTACGCCCCTACAGAATCCTCTACGGCGACGCTATTTACCACGCTTATCACAAGACGATCAAGTTCATCTGCGGAATGTGCTCGCCGAGCACCAGCTCAACCAGCTATGTATCGCGCGCGAACCTGAGCTGGAGACACAACAGATGGGCTACAGGCTACGACATCTACTATTCCACCGACCGCTACAAGAACTTCAAGTATCTCGACTCAACCACCGAGAACTACTTCAACACCGTACGTCTTACCCCGGGCACGAAGTATTACTTCCGCATTCAGCCCTACAAGATCAACGGCGCAAGCAGAACCAAGGTTGTAGGCACATGGGGCGTTGAAGGCAGAACAATCACAAGCGGCGCTTACGGAGAGAGCGTAGGCGGAACCTATGTTGAAATCAGCATCAAGCAGCAGTATATGTGGCTGTATGTTGACCGCAAGCTTGTCTGCGAAACCGACGTTGTTACCGGTAACGACGACGGCTACTGCAACACTCCCACAGGCTGTTTCAGCATCACCTCACGCGCGAGAAATACATACCTCAACGGCGTTGGTTACTCGTCCTTCGTTAACTACTGGATGGGCTTCTACGGCGGCTGCGGTATTCACGACGCAAGCTGGCGTTCTTCCTACGGCGGAACGATTTATAAGGGCAACGGTTCGCACGGCTGTGTAAACACTCCCTACAGCAAGGTTCAGAAGATTTACAACAACACAGGCTACGGCACACCCGTAATCGTATACGACTAATAACAGAAAAGGGCAGTCAATCGGCTGCCCTTGATTTTTTTGGATAATTCAATTATCAATTTACTCCGCAAGGTGCATTTCACCCTGAACGTCGGTGTAATACTCACCCTCGGGAATCAAATCCTTGATCAAAACGATCTCATACCCCTTCGCCTGTATGCCCTCGATAATCGACGGCAGCGCGGCAGGGGTATTTTTTGCGCCGTTGTGCATGAGGACGATCGAGCCGTCGCACACCTTGTCGAGAACGGTCTTGCACATCTGCTCGGGAGTCGGATCCTTCCAGTCCAAGCTGTCAACGTCCCATTGCACGCAGTACATTCCGAGGCTCTTGACCGTTCTCACTACGTCGTTGTTGTAGTCTCCGTAAGGTGCGCGGAACAGGGTAGGCGCGTGACCCGTTATTGCTTCGATCTTGTCGTTGCACTTCTGAATTTCGGCGGTTTCGCCGTCGATGCTCAGCTGCGGCATGTGCGGATGCGTGTCGCTGTGGTTGCCGATGTCGTGACCTCGGTCGGCGATCTCCTTAACGTCGTCGGGATAATTGTCAACCCAGTCGCCTACAAGGAAGAACGTTGCCTTGACTCCCTTGTCGTCGAGAATATCGAGAAGCTGATTTGTTTCCTCGTCGCCCCACGCCGCGTCAAACGAGATCGCGACCTGCTTGCTGTCGGACTGAACGCGGTAAATCGGAACCTCCTTTGGTTCGGCGGCGGTCTGCACCGCTTTTACCGTTGACGAGATCGCGACCGCTGCGGCGAGCGCGCCGATTATGAAGCAAAACCCCACCGAAGCGATGGTTCGCTTGGTCAGAATAAAACATTTCATGAAAAAACTCACCTTCCGCTAAATTATATGGAAGGTGAGCGTAATTTATTCTATATTATTTTTCGATTGACCAGCTTACGCCGTCCTTGGTGTCGAGGAGAACGACGTGCATTTCCTTGAGCTTGTCGCGGATAGCGTCGGCAGTAGCCCAGTCCTTGGCGGCTCTTGCCTCCGCACGCTTTGAGATAAGCGCTTCAACCTCGGCGGTGAGGGAATCGTCAGCGCCGTTGTCTGCAGCTTCGCCGGCTGTGAGCAGGTCGAGCGAGAGAACCTTGTCGAGCTCGCCGATCACATAGCGCTTGGTCGCGCCGTTTGTATCAGACTTGAGCACGTCGTAAAGACTTGTCAGACCGAGCGAGGTGTTGAGGTCGTTGTCGAGAGCTTCCCTGAAGGACGCGATAAGCTCCTCCGCCTTTGCGCCGTCAACCTCGCCCTCGTCGGGGATAGCCGCAATGCGCTTTGTCAGCTTCTCGTATGCGGTCGCGGTGTTGTCGAGGCTCTCGTAGGTGAAGGTGAGCGGCTTGCGGTAGTGGCTCTGCAGGCAGAACATGCGGTAAACAACGGGGTTGTAGCCCTTTTCCTCGAGGAGCGACACGGTCAGGAAACCACCCTTTGACTTGCTCATCTTGCCGCGCGCGTCGAGCAGATGGAGCACGTGGAACCAGTAGTTGCACCACTTGTGACCGAGGAAGGACTCCGACTGCGCGATCTCGTTTGTGTGATGGGGGAAAGCGTTGTCGACGCCGCCGCAGTGGATGTCGAGGTACTCGCCGTTGTGCTTGTAGCTGATGCAGGAGCACTCGATGTGCCATCCGGGATAACCCAGACCCCACGGCGACTCCCATTTAAGCTCCTGCGAATCGAACTTCGACTTGGTGAACCAGAGCACGAAGTCGGTCTTGTTTCTCTTGTTTTCGTCCTCCTCAACGCTGTCGCGGACGCCCACGGCGAGGTCGTCCTCGTTCATGTTGCCGAAAACGTAGTAGGTGTCGAGCTTTGAGGTGTCGAAGTACACGTTGCCGCCGGCGATGTAGGCGTAGCCCTTTTCGAGCAGGACGGAGATCATATGGATAAACTCTTCGATACAGTTGGTCGCAGGCTCAACCACGTCGGGACGCTTGATGTTGAGCTTCTCGCAGTCCGAGAAGAACGCGTCGGTGTAGAACTTCGCGATTTCGAGAACGGTCTTGTGCTCACGTTTTGCGCCGGCGATCATCTTGTCCTCGCCGGTGTCGGCGTCGCTCGAGAGGTGGCCTACGTCGGTGATGTTCATAACGCGGTTAACGTCGTAGCCTGCAAAGCGCAGGTATTTTTCGAGCACGTCCTCCATGATGTAGGTGCGGAGGTTGCCGATGTGAGCGTAATGGTAGACGGTGGGGCCGCAGGTGTACATGTTGACCTTTTTGCCGTTGTGGGGAATGAATTCCTGCTTAGTCTGTCCGAGAGAGTTATATAAAATCATTGCTTACTCCTTGCTTTTCAATTCTTTGATTTCGTTTTGAAGAGTGTCTATGCGCTGCTCAAGCCTGCAAAGCGCCTGAGCCACAGGGTCGGAAATGTGAATCTGGTCAAGCATTTCGCTTCGCACTCCGTTGACCTTTACAATCCTCGCGGGAACGCCGACTGCCGTTGAGTTCGGCGGAACCTCGCTGAGCACCACCGCGCCTGCCGCGATACGCGCGTTGTCGCCGACCTTGAAGGGTCCGAGAACCTTCGCGCCCGAGCCGACGAGGACGTTGTTGCCGAGGGTGGGGTGGCGTTTTCCGGTTTCCTTGCCGGTGCCGCCGAGGGTGACGTTCTGATAAATCGTGCAGTTGTCGCCGACGACGGTGGTTTCGCCGATAACGACGCCCATGCCGTGGTCTATAAACACACCCTTGCCGATCTGCGCGGCAGGGTGGATTTCAATTCCTGTTTTATGCCTGCTGCGCTGAGATATCCAGCGGGCGATAAATGGATGTCCGTGTTTCAGAAACCAGTGCGCGCGTCGGTGGGAGCGAATCGCCTTGAAGCCCGAGTAGAGGAAGATTACCTCCCATTTGCTGCGGGCGGCAGGGTCGCGCTCAAGCACGGCGCTGATATCCGATTTTAGGGTTTCGAACAAAAAATCACATCCTGATTATTTTTCCGAGATAAAGTGCTTGTTCTGAACGAGGTAAATAACGCCCGAAATGACGGCGAAAACGGTGGAAATCCAGATAAGAACCTCGCCTGCCCAGAAAAGGCACTGATTTAACGTTGCGCTGAAAACCGCGTCCTGAGCAACGGAAGCCGGCAGAAGCATGAGAATGATCTCATAAGCCGCGCGGAAAACGATGATCGCGATGATGGCGACCATCTGAGTGACGGTCTTGACCTTGCCCCACATATTGGCGGCGATGACCTCGCCCTTGGCGGCGGCGATCAGCCTGATAGAGGTTACGGAGAACTCGCGTAACAGCACGATGATAACCGCGGCGCAGTCGCACCATCCGAGCTGGATAAAGCACAGCAGCGCGGAGAGCACGAGGATTTTGTCAGCCAACGGGTCGGCGAACTTGCCGAAGTCGGTGATAAGGTTCCTTTTGCGCGCGATCTTGCCGTCGAGCAGGTCGGTTATCGAAGCCGCGATAAACAGCAGCAGCGCGGCTATATTGTGAAACGGGAAGGGAATCAGCAGCGCCGCCACGAAAAACGGCACCAGAATAATCCTGCCCAATGTCAGTTTATTCGGTAAATTCATAATCGTTACCCGCTTAATCTATCATTGTGCCTACGGGGTCGCAGCCGAGGTAGTCGTCAATCCTAACGCGAACAAATTCGCCTGCCTTGGGCTTTCTGTCGCCGCAGGTGAAGAATACGCAGCCGTCGACCTCGGGCGCGTCGGCGTAGCTTCTGCCGAAGAAGCACTCGGCGATCCTGTCAAAGCCCTCGCAAAGCACCTCAAGCTCCCTGCCGATCAGGCTTTCGCAGTATTCAGCCATAACGGTCTGCTGCTGCTCCATGATTATGTCGGCGCGGTTTTGCTTGACCTCTTCGTCGATCTGGCCGGGGAAGTCAGCCGCCGGGGTGTCCTCCTCCTGAGAGTAGGCAAAGCAGCCTAAGCGCTCAAAGCGGATGTCGTCGGCAAACTGCGCAAGCTCCTCAAACTGTTCCTCGCTTTCGCCGGGGAAGCCGGTGATGAAGGTGGTGCGGATAACAACGCCGGGGATTTTCTCCCTCAGCTTTTTGAGAAGCGCGGTAAGGCTTTCGAGGTCTCCGCGGCGGTTCATGCGGCGGAGGATATCTCCGTTGCAGTGCTGCAGAGGCAGGTCAATATATTTGCAAATCTTATCCTCCTGCGCGATAACGTCGATCAGCTCGTCGGTCACGCGGTCGGGATAACAGTATAATACTCTGATCCAGTGAAGCTCCCTGATTTCACAAAGCTTTTTCAGCAGCTCCGGGAGCATGAGCCTGCCGTAAATGTCCTCGCCGTAGCGCGTGGTGTCCTGCGCGATAACGTTGAGCTCTCTCACGCCGTTGCCGGCGAGCTGACGAGCCTCGGTGAGAACGTCCTCCATGGTGCGGCTGCGGAATCCGCCGCGAATCAGCGGAATGGCGCAGTATGTACATCGGTTGTCGCAGCCGTCCGAAACCTTGAGGTAGGCGGTGTATTTGGGAGTGGACTGAACTCTGCCGCCGTTGAGAGGCAGGTCGAGCTTGTCGGGGAACAGCTCGGTTTTCTTGTTGTTGAGCGCGTCGAGCACAACGTCCGCGATATTCGCGTTTGCGCCGATACCGATTGCCGCGTCAACCTCGTAGAGTTGCTTGGTGATCTCGTTCTGATATCTCTGCGCAAGGCAGCCCGTAACGATGATCGCCTTGATTTTACCCTCGCGTTTGAGAGCACCCAGTTCAATGATTTCGTCGATGCTCTCCTGCTTGGCGGATTCAATAAAACCGCAGGTGTTCACGATAACCGCGTCTGCGTCAGCCGGGTCGTTCACGATCGTAAAACCGCGTTCCTTTAAGTTGTAGAGAAGCATTTCGGCGTCAACCTGATTTTTGGCGCAGCCGAGCGATACAATGCCTGCCTTGTAATTCATATGCGTCAGTCCTTGAAAATATTTTAGTGGTCAGTTGATATGCGGCGACAGGGCTTGTCCCCGTCAGGATTATCAGTACTCATTAAGCACAGCCTTAATGTCATCCCAGCCGTAGCCGAGTCGTTGAAGGGCGGCTGTGGCGCGGCGGCGGATTTTTTCGTCCTCGATTTTCGGGTATTTACGCTCGATTACCGCCGCGATCTGTTCGCGCTCGTCAACCTCGATTTCGTCGAGCGCTTCGTCGATCAGATCGCTTTCAATGCCGCGGCGACGCAGCTCCATAGCCGCGCCGCGCTTGGACATATGCTTTGTAAATATCAGAGTCTGCGCACAGCGCGATGCGTAGTCGCGGTCGTTGACAAGACCCAGCTCTTCCATGCGCTCAACCGCTTTTTCGGCGGCTTCTCTGTCGCAGGTGCGGCTGATTTTGTCGCGCAGCTCCTTTTTTGAGTGGGCGCGGTAGGAGATAAGGCAAAGAGCCTTTTCCTTTGCGCGCCGCTCGTTGCTGCTTTTGATCAGCTCGTGTAAATCCTCTTCGTCAAGCTCCCTGCCTATGTCGATTCTCTGCTCAAGCAGGGTCTGAGTGTCGAGGTTCATTGCAAATTCGCCGTCTATGTACACCGCGCTGAATCCCTTGCGGCGCGGGCGAATATCGGTTATTTTCATTATTCTTCAACCATGATGTCGATGTTGACGGGCTTTGATGAGGCAGCCTTTGAGGATGAAGCCTTCTTTGCCGCGGGCTTTTCCTCGGGAGCCGGTTCCTCAGCCTTGGCTTCCGCAGCGGCGGCAGCCTTAGCCTTTGACTTGGGCATGCTCTTGGCGTAAAGCTTGTCGATGTTCGCCCAAAGCTCGTCCTCGATCTGCTTTGCAAGCTCGGGGTCGGTTCTGAACAGCTCCTTGACCTTGTCGCGGCCCTGTCCGAGACGCTGGGTCTTGTAGCTGAACCACGCGCCTGCCTTCTGTACGACCTCAGCCTCAACAGCCATATCGAGCAGCTCGCCCTCGCGCGAAATGCCCTCGCCGTACATGATGTCGAACTCCGCTACCTTGAAGGGCGGCGCAAGCTTGTTTTTAACGACCTTTGCCTTGGTGTGGTTGCCGACGATCTCGCCGTTGACCTTGATAGCCTCGCCCTTGCGGATTTCAATGCGGACGGAGCTGTAGAACTTGAGCGCGCGGCCGCCGGTGGTTACCTCGGGGTTGCCGTAGATAACGCCGACCTTTTCGCGCAGCTGGTTGATAAAGATAGCCACGCAGTTGCTCTTGTTGATAGCTCCGGCGAGCTTTCTGAGCGCCTGCGACATAAGACGGGCGTGCAGACCGACGTGGCTGTCGCCCATTTCGCCTTCGATTTCAGCCTTGGGAACGAGAGCCGCTACGGAGTCGATAACGATAACGTCGATCGCGCCGCTTCGGATAAGACCCTCTGCGATTTCGAGCGCGTCCTCGCCGGTGTCGGGCTGGGAAACGAGAAGCTCGTTGATGTTTACTCCCAGAGCCTCGGCGTAAACGGGGTCGAGCGCGTGCTCAACGTCGATAAACGCGACGTTGCCGCCGTTTTTCTGACCCTCCGCGATGCAGTGCAGCGAAAGGGTGGTTTTACCGGAGGACTCGGGACCGTAGATCTCCACGATTCTGCCTCTGGGAAGTCCGCCGATGCCGAGAGCGACGTCGAGGGAGAGGGAGCCGGTTGAAATATGCTCCACGTTCATATGTTTATTTTCGCCGAGACGCATAACTGCGCCCTTGCCGAATTGCTTTTCAAGCTGCTTGATAGCGGTGTCAAGTGCGGTTTGTTTGTCCATTGCCATTTTCATTTACCTCCGTGTCGTGCGTGTCAAATTCCTGTCTGAAACGTTTCGGGTATATTATACTTGAAATCCAAGGAAATTGCAATAAAAACGGGCGCAAAAATTCGAACAAAATTTCTAAATTCTGAGCATTGTCCCAATTATTGCCCTTTGCGTGCCGCCAAAGTCCGTTACGGTGCGGATATTTTTGAATCCGGCGGCTTCCATCATCGCGCTTACCGCTTCCGCCTGACCCTCGCCAAGCTCAAACGCAAGCGCGCCGCCGGACTTCAGCTTGCGGCTCCAGTCGCGCACGATCGCCCTGTAAAAGTCGCAGCCGTCCTTTCCTCCGTCGAGAGCCATGGCAGGCTCAAACTGAACCTCCGCCTGAAGCTGCGGCAGCTCGCGCGACGGGATATACGGCGGATTCGATACTATCAGATCGAAGCTTTCGTCCGCGAAACGACGGTGACAGGTGAGTACGTCGTCCCTCAGCGCGTCTGTGTTACTGTTGCTAATATTCTTTTTCAGAAAATAAAACGCCTTTTCGCTCAGCTCAACGGCTGTTACTTCGGCTCCCGCGAATTTTTCGAGAGCAAGCGCAATCGCACCGCTGCCGGAGCAGAGGTCTGCGCATTTGGCGTTATTCTTGTTTTTGAGAAAATCAAGGCAGAGATTCAGCACGACCTCGGTGTCGTCGCGCGGAATAAGCACGCCTTCGCCTACCTGCAGCTCAATGCCGCAGAAGCTCCAGCTGCCGAGAATGTACTGCAAGGGCTCGTTTTTCAGCCGTCTGCAAATCATCCCGTCAAGCTCGTCCTGCCTTTTAAATTCGTCGCCCCCGTGGGCGAGGAGAGAGGGTCTGCCATAGCCCGTCAGCTTTTCGAGCATGCACTGCGCCTCAAACGCCGCGTTTTCGATTCCGCCCTTTTCAAGCGCGCCGCGGCAGGCAAGGTATGCGTCCTTTAACATCCGCACTTGTTTACGATGTCGGAGCCGTCGTCGGGGATAACCGCCTTGATAGCCTCGATCGCTACCTCCATCATGCTGTCGTCAGGCTCCTTGGTGGTGATCCTCTGCGCCCAAAGACCGGGCGCCGCGATAATGCGCGTGAACCGGTTGTCGTGCTTGCCGCAGAGCTTGATCAGCTCGTAGCCGATTCCGCAGGTGACGGGAATGAGTAAAATCTTGAAAACGGGGCGCAAAAACGCGATTCCGAAGGGGTTGGCAGGCACAAAAAGACCGATCACGATGCCCAGAATCAGCATGATGACCATAAAGCTGGTGCCGCAGCGAGGATGAAAACGGGTCTGCTTCTTAACGTTCTCAACGGTCAATTCTTCTTCGTTTTCGTAGCAGAAAATCGTCTTGTGCTCAGCGCCGTGATACATGAAAACGCGCTTCATGTCGCTCATCTGCGATACAATAATAATGTAGCCGAAGAAGAGGATAAGCTTCATAACGCCCTCAAAAATCGACTTCCAGAGGCGAACCATCTCGACGTTGCCGTCTGTCTCGCGGAACGCGGGAATGAAGTTGCCGCAGAGGTCAAAGAGGAATGAGGGCAGGAAGAAGAACAGTCCGACAGCGAGCGCAACGCCGAGGACAGACGCGATGACCATCATGACCTTGACGAGCTTGTCGCCGAACTTCTCGTCGAGCCACTTTTCGAACTTCGACGGTTCCTCCTCGATTTCCGCGCTTTCGATAGCCTTGTCTGCCGAGATCATAAGGCTCTTGTAGCTCAGGCGCATGGAGTCAATAAGACCTGCAATGCCGCGGAAAAACGGTATCTTAAAGAATTTGCACTTTTCGGGAATGGTGGTGATGCTGATATCCTCGCTTGAGATCGTGTCCTTGCCGGTGCGCACGCAAACCGTGCAACGTTTGGGACCGCGCATCATAATGCCCTCAATAAGCGCGCTGCCGCCGATTGAGGTGATTTTCTTTGTTTTTTTCGACATATATACTCCTTTGTAAACGCGGCGCAGTTCAGTCCGTGCCGCGTGGTTGTCTGTTTAAAGCTTGATATTTTTGGTCTCCGTCTGATTTTCCGCGCCTTCCTTGTAGACGGGGATGGTGAGGGTCACGGTGGTGCCTACGCCCTCGCCGCTCTCGATGTTGAGCGAGCCGTGGTGGAGATTCATGATTTCGTCTGCAACGGCAAGTCCTATGCCGGAGCCGCCTACCTTCTGGTTAGCCTTGTAGAATTTTTCCTTGACTCTCGGCAAGTCCTCGGCGGAGATTCCGCAGCCGGAGTCTGTCACGACGATCTTGATAACGTCGGGGTCGTCCTTGGTGTAAATGACCTGAGCCGCAACAACGCCGCCCTTAGGCGTGTACTTGAGCGCGTTGTCGAGCACGTTGAGGAAAACCTGCCTGAGCCTGTTGCGGTCGCCGTAGACCGGAGGATAGTAGACCGTGTCGTCCTCGTCGTAGAGCAGGTGGATACCTTCCTCGGTCGCCCGTTCCTTGAGCATGTAGACGGTCTCGTCAAATTCGGCGATGATGTCGATCTTCTCGTTGATGAGAACCATTCTGCCGCTCTGGATCCTGCCGAAGTCGAGCAGCTCCTCAACGATACCCGTCAGACGCGAGCTTTCCTTAATAATAACGCCCATGCCGCGGTCGAAGGTGCGGCGGTCAAGCGTGCCGCGCTCGCTGAGCTGCATCGTCTCCGCCCAGCCCTTAATAGCCGTCAGCGGCGTGCGCAGCTCGTGGGAGACGCGCGAGATAAAGTCGTTTTTCATCTGCTCGGTGGTCTGCAGATCCTTAGCCATGTCGCTTACAGCGTCGCAGAGGTCGCCGATCTCGTCGTCGTACTTGTGCTCGATTTTTTCGGAGGCAGAGAAGTCGCCCTGTGCTATCTGCGCGGCAGCCGCGCTGAGCCGCCTGATGGGTTTGACGATCGAACGGATAAACAGCAATCCCGAGAAAAATACCATTGCGAGCATGACGATGCCCAGCGCGACAATTATCGCGTCAACGATCAGGATCCTGCTGTTTATCGGTTCCATCGAAACAATATAGCGTACCGCTCCCACAAGAACGCCGCTCTCGGTGGTGAAAACGCGGGTTTCGCTCATCGCGGGTTCGCCCGAGGCGAGCTTTCCGCTCCAGAACGCGTAGCCCTCAGAGCTTTTTTTAGCATCATCAAAGTCCTTCATCTCCTCGGTTTCGGAGGGGATAAAGCCGGTCGAGGTGAGGATGATCCTGCCCGAAGCGTTGATGACCATAACGCCCATGCGTTCCTTCTGGTCGAAGTTCTCGACATAAGCGCAGGCAGCCGAGGTGAATTCGGAGGCGCTTTCGGCGGTGTAGCCCGGAAAAACAAGGCTCAGCTCGTTGCAGGCGGAGTTCAGACACTGCTCAACGTTGTTCTGAAAGACGTAGGTGACAACAAAAATAAGGCTGACAACAATAAGTACGATGATGGTGAAAATAACGCTGAGGGTATTCAGCATCCATCTTTTGGTAATTCCGTGAAACATCTGCCGCCAGCCTCCTTTCGCTGATTATTTTGGTTTGACAAGTGATTATTCGCCGGCGTCCCACTTGTAACCGAGACCCCAAACGGTGATGATGTGCTTGGGGTTAGAGGGTTCGTCCTCGACCTTCATGCGCAGACGGCGGATATTGACGTCAACGATTTTATCCTCGCCTACATACGCGTCGCCCCAGACGTGGTTGAGAATATCGATTCTGTCGAGCGCGACGTTGGGATTCGAGAAGAAGTACTCCATGATCTGGAACTCAACCTGAGTAAGCTCGATCATCTTGCCGTTTTTGAGAAGTGCGCGGTTGCGCAGGTTGAGGGTGAACTCGCCGCTCTTGAGCTCTTCCTTGAAGTTATTCTCGTTTCTTGACTGAGCAAGGGCAACTCTGCGGTAGAGAGAGTCTACGCGCGCGAGAAGCTCGGAGGGGGAGAAGGGCTTCGCGACGTAGTCGTCGGCGCCGAGCATAAGACCGGTGACCTTGTCCATCTCCTGAGTTTTGGCTGAGAGCATGATGATGCCGATGCCGCCGTTGCGGTTTCTCAGCTCCTTGCAGACCTCAAAGCCGTTGATGCCGGGCATCATAACGTCGAGGATAGCTATGTCAAAGTCGCCGTTGTGCTCGTCGTACTTGGCGAGCGCGGTTTCGCCGCAGTCCGCTTCAACAACGTCGTAGCCGGCGCGGGTCAGATTGATGACTACAAAATCGCGGATTGCCGCTTCATCTTCGCAAACAAGAATCTTTTTCATTTTATATTACCTCCGTTATCTAATCTAAATTGCTCAGCCTGTGTCGCCGAGGAGTGAAAAGGATGTTTTTATTTCGTCATCAGTCAGCTCAAACTGACTGTCAGAGTCGGTGTTGTTTTTAAGGGCGTAGGCGTAGCGGTTGTCGCGGTAAATCAGCGTGTAGCCGTCGGTTTCCTTGCCCTGTTCCCACTTTGCGGAATCGAACGCGCGGATCTCAAAAATCGGGGTTCCGAGAGATTTGTCGTTCCATTCAAAGAACCTCATCGCGTTGCCGTCAAGCCGGGCGGTAAAGGTGTCTGCCTCCCAGTCATTTGGAATTTTGACGCAGAAGTTGTACGCAGAGTTGAGCGCGAAGTCGTTTTCGCGGACTAAAGCCTCGTTTGCGGCGTCAAAGGTGTGGCGCGTCATCTTGTCGGCGGTATTGGCGCGTGAGTCGATATTTTCATACGGCAGCTTCTCAACAGTGGGAATGTCGATCAGGCCGTCGTTGTTGCTGTCAGTGCAGTAAACGTCCGCTGTGCGCAGAGTGACGTTTTTGACCTTTTCGCGGTACAGCGGATTACGCAGCACGGCAAGCTCGCGGTTGTAGTAAATGATCTGTGAGCAGATGGTTTTGTCAGCGTATGCGCCGTCCACGGCAATTCCTCTTGTGCCGCCGCCCAGCTCGCCGAAGGTGACGTGCTTGAAGCTGACGACGCTCGGGTCCATAGCCACAGAGGACTTGGCGTAAAGCGCGCGCTTGTCGCCGTTGTACTCAAGCAGGGTAGCCTTCGCCTCGTTGTCGGCGCTGTAGAGCGAGAGGGTAACGACCTCGGTGCGGTTGCTTTGCTCAAGGCTGCCGCAGTAGAACGCGGAGTAGCTCTGACCTGCCGAAACCGAAGCGGTATCGCCGTTCTTATAGCTGTAGCACGAAAGAAAGTTGACGTTTGGCGAGTAGGTGGAGTAGCCGATGAGGATATCAAGGCTGTCGCTGCCGGTGACCTTGGCAAAATCGACGCAGTCAACGTCGGTGGTCTCCGTCACAAAATCGCCCGAGACCTTCCAGCCGTCGTCGGTTTCGTGCATGACAAGCATATGCAGCCGCGTTGTTTCGTCCTTGCCGCAGAAGAACGCGATCGCCTCGGCGACGTCGTCCCCGTCGAGGTCCTTGGTTATGATCGCGCTGCGGTAGTTGCCGTTTTTGGGGTATTTTAATGTGTAGCCGCCCTTGGCGGAATCGGAAATAAGCTTTTCAATTTTCGCCTCGTTGCCCATGGTTTTGGGCGGACGAAGCGCGTCGTCAAGGCTGAGCTCCAAAAAGCTGCAGCCACCGGCGGAAAACAGCATACACGCGCCCAAGACGGCGGCGGGTAATCTGAGCTTCAAGCCTTGTCACCTCTTTTACGGGTAATTACTTTTGTTTTGCAATGAGGAATTTGATTTTTTTGCCTTCCTCCGAGAACATTCTCTCGTGTTCGGTCATGATGTTGCCCTCAAAGCCGCTCTGATGAAGGTCGCGGGTGATGTAGGTGATCTCGTAGCCGCACTCGTTAAAGTACTCCACGCTCTCCTCAAACAGACCGTCGTCGTCGGTTTTGAAGCGGATCTCCGCGTCGGGCTTCAAAAAGCTCTTGTACATTTCGAGCTTTCGCGGATAAGTCAGCCTGCGCTTTTTGTGGCGTTCGCGCGGCCACGGATTGCAGAAGTTGATGAACAGGCGTTCAATTTTATCCTCGGGGGTGATGATTTTATCGAGCTGCTCGACGTTGTAGTTGACGAGCAGGAGGTTGTCGATATCGTCCTGCGTTCTGCCGTTTTCCTCGAAGAGCTTGACGATGGTGCGTCTGCCCACGCCTAGCATATCGATTTTGATGTCGACGGCGATGAGGTTGATATCGGGGTTTTGCAGCGCGAACTGACCTGCAAAGCCGCCCTTGCCGCAGCCGATTTCGAGACAAAGCGGTTGATCTTTCTTAAAGGCGGCGCGCCATTTGCCGGCATGTTCCTCGGGATTTTTGACGAAGAAGTCGCAGACGCTCAACTCGGGAGCCGCCCATTTTTTCTTTCTGATTCGCATAATTGCTCCTTATAACACAGTTATCATCTAATTATAGCATTTTGTAACCAATTATGCAATCTTTTTTTATTAAAGGAAAGAGGATTTATGCTAAAAATTTCACTTTGTCGCTGTAAGTTTTCGATTTTGTAAATTCGGTATCGGGAAATTCCGCTCTCAGCCGCTCTGCCAGCGGGTTGATTACAATATCTTCACTTTTAAAGTGACCCGCGTCAATAACCGCGATCTGCAGCTCGTTGGCGGCGTTTATCTCGTGGTGCTTTATTTCGCCGGTGACAAGCGCGTCAGCGCCGATCTGCGCGGCGGCAAATATATCCGAACCGCCTGCGCCGCTCGAAACGGCGATTCTTCTGACAAAGCCCTTGCCCTCTGTGTAGCGCAGACCCTCGCAGCCGAGGTTCTCTTTAACACGCTGTGCAAGCTCAAGGGATGTGATTTTTTCGTCGAGGTCGCCGTAAAACAGCGCGTCGCCGCAGTCCGCGCGCTCAACGCTGTCAAGACCGGCGGCTTTTCCGAGGCAGATATTAACGCCGAAGCTCTTGCCGAGGTCGAGGTTTGTGTGCATACAGAGCGCCGCGATACCCTTTTGGGCGAGCAGATACGGAGCCGAGTGCGTGCCGAGCAGCTTTATCGGCTGAAAAATAACGGGGTGGTGGCTGATTATCAGGTCGCAGCCGTTGTGAGCCGCTTCGTCGATAACCTCGGGTGTGATGTCGAGCGAAAGCAGAGCCTTTTTTACGCATAAACGCGCATCGCCCACGATCAGACCGCAGTTGTCAAAATCCATTGCGGTGCATAACGGGGCGAAGCTCTCGAAATAATTAATAATGTCCTGTATCGTTGTCATGTCATTCTCCTGTCGCTTCAAGCAGCCCGTCCGCGAGCGCAGCAAAGCGCGCGTCGCCCTTTGACTGCTTTCGAAGTCGCTCGATGTGAGCGTTCACAAAGCGGCGATGCGTTTCGTTTGTCCGCGGACAAAGCTCGCCGAGATACGGATAAAGCTCTGAGCGCGTTCTTGTTTCACCTGTATAGGCGGCGAGAATCACGGTGTAGCATTTGTCAGCCGCCACACAGCAGTCCTGCCGCAGAATTTCGAAGCCGTTTTCGCACAGCCATTCAATCAGAAGCTCGCTTTTGGTCATCGGCTGGAGAATCCAGCGCTTTTCGGGGTCTTTTGCAAAGGCGCAGCCGCCGATTATTTTAGAAATCAGCTCGCCGCCCATTCCCGCGATAACAATGTCGTCGACCTCGTCCCCGCGTATCCCGCTCAGACCGTCGCTCAGCCGGGTGGTGATTTTCTCCGAAAGACCTGCCTCGTCAACAGTGAGCTGTCCGCGGCTGAGCGGCTCGGGGTTGACGTCTGCCGCGACAGCCTGCGGACAGACGCCCTCGCGGCACAGCCACACCGGAAGATAGGCGTGGTCGGTGCCGACGTCCGCGAGCCTCGCGCCCTGCCGAACGAACGAGGCGCAAAGGCTCAGCCTGCTGTCGAGTCCTCTCATTTTACAGCGGCGTTGAGCGCCTCGATAAGCGCGTCGGGGTCAGCGCCGTGAACCATGCAGGCTTCCTCGATCGTCTCTCCGCGCGACGCGGGACAGCCGAGGCAGTGCATGCCGATGCTCAAAAAGAGCTGTGCGGTTTCGGGGTGTTGGTCAAGTACGTCGCCGATAATGTCGTTTTTTGTGATAGCCATAGTAATTCCTCCGTTTATTTAGCTTGCGGCAGCGCCGGTTGCGCCGCCTTTATTTATTGATAATGATATTATTTTGCTTTAGTTTTCCCAGTATTTCCGGTCGAGACTGCGGTACTGAACCGCCTCAAGAACGTGCCGCGACTGAATGACCTCGCACTGCTCCAAATCCGCGACCGTCCGTGCTACCTTGAGCACCCTGTCGTATGCTCTCGCGGTCATGCCCAGCTTTTCGAACGCGTTTTTGAGCACGTTTTCGGCTGAGCTGTCAATCACGCAAAACTCCTGCAGCTGCGCGGCGTTGATGGCGGAGTTGCTGAGCGTGTCGCTGCCCTTGAACCGTTCGCGCTGTATCTCGCGGGCGGCATTGACGCGCTTTTTTATTTCGGCAGAGGACTCCGAGCTTTCGTCGCTGCGAAGCTCCTCGAACTTTACCCTCGGCAGCTCAACGTGAATGTCGAAGCGGTCGAGCAGCGGACCCGAAACGCGGTTGAGGTAGCGGCGGATTTTCTGCGGAGTGCAGGTGCAGCGGTGGGTTGCGTCGCCGAAATAACCGCAGGGGCATGGGTTCATCGCCGCGATGACCATCATCGAGCAGGGGTAGGTGCAGGTCTGACTCGAACGCGTGATAGTGATTTCTCCGTCCTCGATGGGCTGACGCAGTACCTCGAGCGCCGAGCGCTTGAATTCGGGCAGCTCGTCGAGAAAGAGCACGCCGTGGTGCGCCATCGAAACCTCACCGGGATGGATTCCGTTTGTACCTCCGCCGCCCAAGCCGGCCGCCGAGATATTGTGGTGCGGAGAGCGGAAAGGCCGCGTTTTTATCAAGCCCCCGCCGTGCAGGATCCCGGCAATGGAGTGGATTTTGGTGGTTTCGATCATTTCCTCAAAGCTCATGTCGGGCAGGATAGTCGGAACGCGTTTTGCGAGCATGCTTTTGCCCGAGCCGGGCGGTCCTATCATCAGTATATTGTGCGAGCCTGCGGCGGCTATCTCAAGCGCGCGTTTGGCTTGATCCTGACCCTTTACCTGCGAAAAATCCGGAACGAAGCCGCTGTTTGCGCTGTCGCCGTCGGGCGCAGGCTTAACGGGAAGCAGCGGCATTTCGCCGTTTAAGCAGCGTTTCAGCTCCACGATGTCGCTGACGGTGTAGACCTCGATCCCGTCCACCGCAGCCGCTTCCGTCGCGTTCTGCGGAGGCACAATGATTCGTTTCAGTCCGATTTCGCGCGCCTTGATGACCATCGGGAGAACGCCGTTGACGCTTCTCAGCTCACCGCTCAGCGAAAGCTCGCCGATAAAGCCGCAGTCGTCCGTTTTGCGTAAAATATGACCGCTGAGCAGCATAAGGCAGACCGTTATCGGGAGGTCGTAGATGGGACCCTCCTTGCGGATGTCGGCAGGCGCGAGGTTGAAGGTGAGGTGCGACGAGCAGATTTGCAGACCGCAGTTTTTCATAGCGCTGGTAACTCTGTCCTTGCTCTCCTTGACGGACGCGTCCGGCAGACCGACAAGGTCAAACTTAGGCATGCCCCGGGTTGACGAAGCCTCGACCTCGACAACATAGCCGTCGATGCCGCTGATACCGAAGCTGATTGATTTTACTACCATCTGTACTCACCGTCCTTCGGGTATATTATCCATTATATCACTTCTGTTGGAAATTTACAAGCGCAATTCTGTCAATTTTACTAAAAGACGTATAGATTATGCACAATTTCTTTCTTATTAATGTTGCACAATTACAAAAAAGCAAAAATCGATTGACTTTGCTCCAAAAATATTGTATTATTTTGTTATAAGGTATATTTTGTGATGGGGTGGAACAGTGAGCAACGCGAAGAACTCTTACAGCACGCTTTCCGATGACGTTCTCGCAGAGCTTTCCAAAGACGGAGACAACCAAGCCTTTAACGAACTGGTTTTACGTTATCTCGGTAAAATCAGCTATGTCGCGCGCAAGTATTCAGCCCGCGGCTATGACCATAAGGATTTTGTCCAGGAAGGGCTTCTCGGTCTTTTTCACGCAGCACGCACCTACCGCAGCGATTCGGCAGGCTCCTTTGGCAGCTACGCCATGCTTGTTGCAGAGCGCAGGTTCATTTCCATCATCCGCAGACAGTCCGCGCAGCGTTCCGTGCCCGAAACGGCAATCGTCGATATCGACTCTCTTGATTCAGAGCTTGCCGATACCGCAAAAACCCCCGAGGAGGAGCTTATGCTCAGTGAGCAGCTCCGTCAGGTGTACTCAAGGCTCCGCGAAACCCTCTCAAAGCGCGAATTTGCCGTTTTGGGACTCTACATTGACGGCCTCAGCTACAGCCGCATTGCCGAGCGGCTCGAGATTTCTCCAAAGGCGGTTGACAACGCCCTGCAAAGGGTACGCCGCAAGGTCGGCAGCTTTGATATGTCCTGATAAGAATCAGTTCGCGGTGCAATTCCGCGACAGGACGACTATTATGTACCAAAGAGAGGACGAAAACCAATGTATGAGGACAAGATTTTAGTCTGCAAGGAATGCGGAAACGAATTCGTATTCACAGCAGGCGAACAGGAATTCTATGCAGAAAAGGGCTTTGAGAATGAGCCTCAGCGCTGCAAGGATTGCCGTCAGGCTCGCAAGAACGCCGCTAAGGCAGGCCGCGAGTTCTATGACACCGTTTGCGCGGAGTGCGGCGGTCCCGCAAGAATTCCCTTTAAGCCCATGGAGGGTAAGAGCTACTACTGCAGCGATTGCTTCGCCAAAAGAAAAACAGATGCTGAATAATTTATAATTAATGCGCGCTTTTCAATAATTAAATATGAACGCTTAGCACTGTAGGCGGTGAGATTATTCTCGCCGCCGTTTTCTTTTTTTGTTTGGTCAGAAAAAGTCAAAAATTTTTAAAAATCGCGAAAACGAGAGCATTAGCGAGAAAACAGGAGTATAGCTGAGATTAGCACGAATATCCTGACTTTATTTGACCTTGACTTTATCTGACCTTGCCGATATAATATAATCAAAGCTCCGAAAGGGGCGGGAAAGAAGGGTCAAATATGAGAATGAGCGATTTGGTAACACAGTACATTTTGAATATGCTCGAAGCGCAGGACGGCAGCGCCGAGATAAAGCGCAACGAGCTAGCGGGTTCACTCGGCTGCGTGCCCAGCCAGATAAACTACGTAATAACCTCGCGGTTCACGCCGGAGCAGGGTTATATCGTAGAGAGCCGCCGCGGCGGCGGAGGCTACATCCGTATCAGCCGGGTAAAGATGGATAAGGGCACGACCATAATGCATATCATAAACTCGGTGGGCAATAATCTTGACAAGGCGACCGCCGAGGCAATGCTGAACAACATGCTGCAGCAAAACATCATGGAGCTGCAGGCGGCAAAGCTGATCGCGGCGGCGCTGTCCGACCGCACGCTGTCGTCGGTCGAGCAGGAAAAGCGCGACAGGCTGCGTGCCGACCTGTTCAAAAACATGGTAATTACATTAAATAACTAGGAGGTATATGTATGAGAAAATGCGATAAATGCGGCGCACAGAACGCCACTACACACGTTAAGACGATCATAAACGGCGAGCTTACGGAATACGACCTCTGCTCAGCCTGCGCCCACAAGCTGGGCTACAACAACGTTTTCGCCGATATGGAGAGCGACTTTTCGAATCTCCTCGGCAGCTTTTTCGGAAACGTCCTTCCTGCGAGGACCCAGTCAACGCGCTGCGAGTTCTGCGGAACGACCTACGCCGAAATAGCCAACAGCGGCCACGTAGGCTGCGCAAACTGCTACTCGCTCTTTGCCGACAGGCTCAACCCTTCGATCGTCAGGATCCACGGCAACGCCGCTCACTGCGGAAAGCACAGCAAGGCGGCGGAGCTTGAAAAGCAACAGGAAAAGCCTCAGAAAAAAGAGGAAACCGTAAAGGATCTGCAGGCGCAGCTCGAAAAGGCTGTGGCGCGTCAGGACTTTGAGCGCGCGGCTGAGCTTCGCGACAAAATCAGGGAGATGGAGGGTTCAAAATGAGCGATATCGTAATTTCAACCAGAGTCCGCCTTGCGCGGAACCTCAAGGATTATCCGTTCCCGTGCCGATTGGGCAGACAGGGACGCGAAAAGGTCATCGAGAGCGTCCGCGACGCCCTTATCAACGGAAACAGCGCGATCGCAGGCGACTTCAAGTTCATCAAAATGAGCGAGCTTGACCCTCAGCAGAGCGTATCTCTCGTCGAAAAGCACCTCGTCAGCCCGGAATTTATCAGCGACCCCGAGGGCAGAGCGCTTCTGCTCAGCAAGGACGAGAGCCTGAGTATAATGCTCAACGAGGAGGATCATATCCGCCTGCAGGTTATCAAAAAGGGACTTGCGCTCGAGGAGGCGTACGACATCGCCGACAAGCTCGACACTCTGCTCGACGAGCGGCTTGAGTTCGCCTTTGACGAACGCCTCGGCTACCTTACCCAGTGCCCGACCAATCTCGGAACCGGCATGAGGGCTTCGGTAATGCTCCACCTGCCCGCCCTTGAAAAGAGCAAGGTTATCAGCCGTATCAGCGGCAATCTGAGCAAGCTCGGACTGATAATCCGCGGAGCGCACGGCGAAGGTACCGAGCCGAAGGGCGCGATGTACCAGCTCTCGAACCAGATCACCCTCGGAATCTCCGAAAAGGCGGCGATCGAGAACCTCAAGAATATCGCCAATCAGCTGATGATACAGGAGGAACAGGCGCGAGAGAGGATATGCTCAAGCATCGACGTCCGCGACACGATAGCGCGCAGTCTGGGAATCCTCCGTTCAGCCCTCGTCATAACCCACGACGAGGCGCTCAGACTCCTTTCGAACGTCCGTCTCGGCATATCATCGGGACAGATAAAGGACGTAACGGCGGCGCAGGTCGACGAGCTTATGACAGCCGTTGAGCCGGCGACGCTGAGCGTTAACCTCGGCAAAACCCTGTCGCCGCACGACCGCGACATCGAGAGGGCAACGCTCCTGCGCAATAAGCTTGCGTAATATCGGGTAATAATTCTGACAAATACCTAACTGCAAAATACTAACTAAACTTGGGGGTGTATGTATATGTTCAACATCGAAGGCTTCACTCAGAAAGCAAACAAGGCGGTCAACCTCGCGGTTCAGTCCGCCGAAAGCATGGGTCAGAACTACGTGGGCACCGAGCACATACTTCTCGGACTTGCTCAGGAGGGTACAGGCGTGGCTGCGGAAGCGCTCAAGGCGTGCGGTCTCAACGCGGCTGACCTCGAAGAAAGAATCAGAAACACCGGCTCGGGCTATCCCACAAAGCTCTCGCCCAACGCTTTTACTCCGCGCACCAAGCGGCTCTTGCAGACGGCTGTCGCCTTTGCGGCGCGTACAGGCGGCTACGTCGGCACCGAGCATATCCTGCTCGCGATTCTCTACGAACAGGACAGCTACGCCAACAGCTTTCTCCGCGACATGGGCGTTGATATCAACCGTCTCGCCGAGCAGCTCAAAGGCTCGTTCGGCGGTCAGCAAAGCGGCGGCGCTCCTCAGCCTAACGGTTCCGAATCGGGCGGCGACTCCGCTCTTGAAAAGTTCGGAAGAGATCTCACTCAGGCCGCCAAAAACGGCGAGATCGACCCCGTTATCGGCAGAGAAAAGGAGATCGAGCGCGTTATCCAGATCCTCTCGCGCCGCACAAAGAACAACCCCGTCCTTATCGGCGAGCCGGGCGTAGGCAAAACCGCCGTTGCCGAGGGTCTCGCGCTCGAGATCTCCGCAGGCAACGTCCCCGAAATTCTCCGCGACAAGCGCGTTGTTACCCTCGACCTCACCGGCATGGTTGCAGGCGCGAAGTACCGCGGCGACTTTGAGGAGCGCATCAAGGCGGCTATCGACGAGGTAAAGCAGAGCAAAAACACGATTCTCTTTATCGACGAGCTCCACACCATCATCGGCGCGGGCGCGGCAGAGGGCAGCGCTGACGCCGCGAATATTCTCAAGCCCTCGCTTGCGCGCGGAGATTTTCAGGTGATCGGCGCAACTACCCTCAACGAGTACCGCAAGTACATCGAAAAGGACGCGGCTCTCGAGAGACGTTTCCAGCCCGTCAAGGTCGGCGAGCCTACTCAGGAGCAGGCGATCGCTATCCTCAAGGGTCTGCGCGACAAGTACGAGGCTCACCACAAGGTCAAGATCACCGACGAAGCGATTGACGCGGCTGTTAAGCTCTCCTCGCGCTACATTGCCGACCGCTACCTGCCCGACAAGGCGATCGACCTGATCGACGAGGGCGCGTCCAAGGTGCGCCTTGCCTCAATGACCTCGCCCGACAACATCAAGGAGCTTGAGCAGACCCTCGAGCGCTACGAGCAGGAGAAGGCGAGCGCGGTAAACGAGCAGGATTTTGAGCGCGCGGCAAAGCTCCGCGACGAGCAGAAGGACATTCAGAAGCGGCTCGACGAAGCGCGCAAAAACTGGAAGGACGCTCAGAAGGACAGCTGCGGCGAGGTAGACGCGGAGGTTATCGCGAGAATCGTTTCAGACTGGACGGGCGTTCCGGTCGTTCAGCTCACCAAGGAGGAAAGCGAGCGTCTGCTCAATATGGAGCAGGTTCTCCACGAGCGCGTAGTCGGTCAGGACGAGGCGGTCACCTCGATCGCAAAAGCGATACGCCGCGGCAGGGTAGGACTCAAGGATCCCAAGCGCCCCGTCGGCTCGTTCATCTTCCTCGGACCCACCGGCGTAGGCAAAACCGAGCTTTGCAAGGCTCTTGCTCAGGCTATGTTCGGCGACGAAAACGCGATGCTCCGCCTCGATATGTCCGAGTACATGGAGAAGCACACGGTCTCCAAACTCATCGGTTCGCCGCCCGGATACGTCGGCTTTGACGAGGGCGGTCAGCTCACCGAGAAGGTGCGCAGAAAGCCGTACTCCGTCGTTCTCTTCGACGAAATCGAAAAGGCTCACCCCGACGTGTTCAATATGCTCCTGCAGATCCTCGAGGACGGCAGACTTACCGATTCTCAGGGCAGGACGGTAGACTTCAAGAATACCGTCATCATCATGACCTCCAACGTCGGTGCAAGGCTGATCACCGACCACCAGAAGGCGCTCGGCTTTGTTCAGAACGAGGATAAGGAGGAAAAGGACGTTAAGCAGCTTGTTCTCGGCGAGCTTAAAAAGGTATTCCGTCCCGAGTTCCTCAACCGAGTTGACGACATCATCGTGTTCAACAAGCTCACTCAGGACGAGATCAAGGAAATCGCCAAGAAGATGCTCGACACCCTCGCAAAGCGCCTGAAGGCGATGAACATCGAAATCAGCTTTACCGACGCGGCAATCACCGCCATCGCCGACAAGGGCTTTGACGACGCCTACGGAGCAAGGCCACTCAGACGCGCAATTCAGAGCGAAATCGAGGACACCCTCTCTGAGTATATGCTCGACGGAAAGGTTCAGTCAGACTCCAAGGTCACCTGCGACTATGCCGGCGGTAAATTCGATTTCAAAACAGAATAATTCGATTACAGAAAAAAAGCCTGACTTTTCACGAGTCAGGCTTTTTATTCGGAAAGAGTTGACAGCGGTGTAATTAAGTGATAGAATGAGGTTACAGATTTGTAATCTTCAAAGGGGGTTATTATGGGATTGAAAATAAAAAGAAAGAAAGCGCTGTTTATTATTCTCGGCATTGTGGCGGTCGCGTTTGTGCTGAACCTGTTTCATGTTTTTAACTTCTTTTCCTGCAACCCGTTCGCGAATCACGCGCAGATACGTTTTTACGACGATATCAAAGCCGTTAATGATGAGGATTCAGTGCGGTTAAGGGAGCTGCTTTACGGCAAGCCGCTTCACTACGACTCACCGTCCTGCGGCTTCGGCGAGGAGGTCAGCGTTTCGTTCGGCGGCGACACGTTCATGCCGGCGCGCGACGGCGATGAGAGTGTTGAGAACAACGGAAAATACCTCACCCTGACCGATACCGAGAACGAGGAGTTCCATGAAATATTAGAGAAATACGGAGTCACGTTCCCTTGTGTTTAAATGTAAAGCCCTGACCTTTCTGCGGTCAGGGCTTTTATCATGCCGAATAGTGGTGCGCCTTGTCGAGGAGCATGTCCTTGACCTTCATCAGCCTTGTGCGGCTGGAGCGGTCGTTTTCCTCGAGCTTCATGGAGATGTATTTTATTGTCTCCTGATAGCGCGGAATCATTACGTGCTCGAGCGAGTTAACGCGTCTGCGCGTCTTTTCGATTTCAGCCGACATCAGCTCGCAGCTTTTTTCGTACTGCGCGAGCTTTATAAGGTCGGGAAGCACCGTGTCGAGGCTCGTGACCGCGTCGTCAAGCTCAAACGAGGTAAACGCGAAGCCGTAGGGGAAGATATCGCCCTTGTCGGCGGTGCGCGTCTCGGTTTCGAACTGCGGAATCTCTACGCTCATAACGTTTTTGGAGCCGATCTGCACTCCGATCTGCTGCTTTGGCGAGAGGAGCGCAGCGTCGAGAGCCTCCTTGCTCATAACGGCGCTCGCGTTGACAAAGTGGGCGTTACAGTGTTCAAGCTCCGCCTCAACCTTGTCGCGCAGGTCGCGCGTCTCGCGGATCAGATCGAGAAACTGCCGCATCAGCTCGTCGCGCTTGTCCTTGAGCATTTTATGTCCTCGCACAGCGGTGGTGAGCTGCTTTTTGAGCTTGCTCAGCTGCATGCGCGTCGGATTTACATTCATTACTGCCATTTTTTACCTCCGTAAAGACAGGTTTGCCGTCGTCAAGCCTTCTTCGGGTAATATTTGTCAAGCATATCGTCCTTGATACGTTTCAGCTCGGAACGCGGCAGAATAGCCAGCAGCTTCCAGCCGATGTCGAGGGTCTCCTCGATCGAGCGGTTAGCCTCGTAGCCCTGAGAAACGTATTCCTTCTCAAACGCTTCGGCAAACTCGGCGTACTTCTTGTCCATGTCGGTAAGAGCCGCCTCGCCGAGAATGACCATCAGCTCGCGCGCGTCCTTGCCTCTCGCGTAAGCGGCGAAGAGCTGGTTCATGGTAGCGGCGTGGTCCTCTCTTGTTCTGCCGGGTCCGATACCCTTGTCCTTGAGTCGCGAAAGCGAGGGAAGAACGTCGATCGGCGGAGTAACGCCCTTGCGGTACAGCTCGCGCGAGAGGATGATCTGACCCTCGGTGATGTAGCCGGTGAGGTCGGGGATCGGGTGGGTCTTGTCGTCCTCGGGCATGGTGAGGATCGGGATAAGCGTGATCGAGCCGTCCTTGCCTCTTAGTCTGCCTGCTCTCTCATAGAGGGTCGCGAGGTCAGTGTACATGTAGCCGGGGTAGCCGCGTCTGCCGGGAACCTCCTTGCGCGCGGCTGAAACCTCACGCAGAGCGTCGGCGTAGTTGGTGATATCGGTCATGATGACGAGAACGTGCATGCCGAGGTCAAAAGCGAGGTACTCGGCGGCGGTCAGCGCCATCTTTGGGGTCGCGATTCTCTCGATCGCGGGGTCGTTCGCGAGGTTCACGAACATGACGGTACGGTCGATCGCGCCGGTCTCCTTGAAGGACTGGATAAAGTAGTCGGATTCCTCGAAGGTGATACCCATTGCGGCGAAAACAACCGCGAACTGCTCGTCCTTGCCGCGAACCGCAGCCTGACGCGCGATCTGGGCGGCGAGCTGGGCGTGGGGCAGACCGGAAGCCGAGAAGATAGGCAGCTTCTGACCGCGAACGAGGGTGTTAAGGCCGTCGATAGCGGAGATACCCGTCTGGATAAACTCCTGCGGATAGTTTCTCGCGGCGGGGTTCATGGGAGTGCCGTTAACGTCGAGGCGTTTTTCGGGTATGAGCGCGGGGCCGCCGTCGATCGGGTTGCCCAGACCGTCGAATACGCGCGAGAGCATATCGGATGAAACGGGCAGCTCCATTGAGCGACCCAGAAATCTTACCTTGGAATCGGCGAGGTTGATACCCGCCGCGGAGTCAAACAGCTGTACAAGAGCGTTGGTGCCGTCAACCTCAAGCACCTTGCAGCGGCGTGTTTCGCCGCTCGGAAGCTCGATTTCGCCGAGCTCGTCGTACTTAACGTCATCGACGTCGCTGATCATCATCAGAGGTCCCGCGACCTCGCGTATGGTGCGGTATTCCTTTGGCATCAGTCATCACTCCTTTTCAGTACATCTGCAATTTCGCTGTCGAGCTGCGCCTGAATCGACTCAAACTCACCCTCGACCTTGTTTTCCGGCTCGTACTTATAGCGGCCGATTCTCTCTCTTACGGGCATGTTGACGAGCAGCTCGATATTCGCGCCGTTCTGCAGAGCCTCGAGAGCCTTGTCGTAGAAGCTGAGGATAGCGCGCATCATAAGCACCTGCTTGGGCAGGGAGGTGTAGGTGTCGGTGGGGTCGAACGCGTTCTGGTGCAGATAGTCCTCGCGGATAGAGCGCGCGGACTCAAGCTTTAAGCGGTCGGGCGCAGAGAGAGCGTCCATACCGACGAGGTTTACGATTTCCTGCAGCTCGCTCTCGTCCTGAAGCAGAGCCATCAGTCTGCCGCGAAGCTCCATAAAGTCGGGCGCGGCGTTCTCTGCGAACCACTTAGAAAGCTGGTCGGTGTAGAGCGAGTAGGAGGTCAGCCAGTTGATGGCAGGGAAGTGACGCTTGTAGGCAAGCGCCGCGTCAAGACCCCAGAATACCTTTACGATACGCAGGGTCGCCTGCGAAACAGGCTCCGAGATATCGCCGCCGGGAGGCGATACCGCGCCGATAACCGAGAGCGCGCCTTCGGTGTCCTCTGTGCCGTTGACGAGAACGCGTCCTGCTCTCTCGTAGAACTGCGCAAGGCGGCTGCCGAGGTAAGCCGGATAGCCTTCCTCGCCGGGCATTTCCTCGAGACGGCCTGACATCTCACGGAGAGCCTCAGCCCAGCGCGAGGTGGAGTCAGCCATCAGAGCTACGGTGTAGCCCATGTCGCGGAAGTATTCGGCGATGGTGATGCCTGTGTAGATAGAAGCCTCACGCGCCGCAACGGGCATGTCGGAGGTGTTTGCGATAAGCACGGTTCTCTCCATCAGGGAGTTGCCGGTGCGGGGGTCTTTCAGCTCGGGGAACTCGTTGAGAACGTCGGTCATCTCGTTGCCGCGCTCGCCGCAGCCGATGTAGACGATGATGTCGGCGGCAGCCCACTTGGCGAGCTGGTGCTGAACAACGGTTTTACCTGAGCCGAAGGGTCCGGGTACAGCCGCGACGCCGCCCTTCGCGAGGGGGAAGAGGGTGTCGATCGGGCGCTGACCCGTGGTGAGCAGAATATCGGGAGAGAGCTTCTGCTTGTAAGGTCTGCCCACGCGGACAGGCCATGTTGTGAACATTTTGATTTCCCTGTCGCCGTCGTTTGTTTTGATAACGGCAACAGCCTCGTCGATGGTGAACTCGCCGGCGCTGATCTTGACGATCTCGCCCTCGAGCTTGTTGGGAACGAGGATTTTGTGCAGCACGGCGGCGGTCTCCTGAACGGTGCCGACGATGTCGCCTGCCCTGAGCTTGTCGCCGACCTTGGCAACGGGGTTGAACTTCCACTTCTTGCCGTGGTTGAGCGCGGGAACGTCAACGCCTCTCTTGAGGTTGGTGCCCGCGACCTTCATGATCTCATCGAGCGGTCTCTGGATACCGTCGTAGATAGCGCCGATAAGACCGGGACCCAGCTCAACCGAGAGGGGAGCGCCGGTGGACTCAACCTTCTCTCCGGGGCCGAGACCCGAGGTCTCCTCATAAACCTGGATAGAGGCTCTGTCGCCGTGCATCTCGATGATTTCGCCGATCAGACGCTGCTCGCTTACGCGCACAACGTCGAACATATTCGCGTCGCGCATACCCTCTGCGATGACGAGAGGACCCGCGACCTTGGTTATAATTCCTGTTTTCAATTAATACACC
>CACXAO010000017.1 GCA_902765625.1 uncultured Ruminococcus sp.
AAATGACACAAGGAGAAATCTTATACTTTGCTTACCTTTACGCAAAGTCAAAATTGAAGTCTGAGTATGAAATGCAGAGAGAATACTGCACCAAACGCTTTGCGGAGCTGTCGGAACAGCTTGAACAGCTTGGCATGAAGTCAGCGCAGACAGAGCCGTTGCCCTGTAAGGTTGGCGATACGCTTTATCTCACTTCCTATGAAGCAGCTGACAAAAGGAAGGTTATCGAAAAGGTAACGGTAACTGCTATGCAGCACTACGAGGATAATCATTACACACAAGCCGAAGTCAAATACGAGAATGGGTTTACAGGATTCGTTGACGAAGTGGATTTCTACACAACGCGCAGGGCGCATTTTACCTTGGAAGAAGCAACAGAAGCAGTCGAGCGGTTTAACCTCAAGGAAAAGGCTGTTGCCGTGATTTGGGATTACATCTATCTCAACTTCGAAAACGGAATCGATTCATTGTCAGGTTATGATTGGCTGAACGATTACGCATTGAGCGCAACAGCTCCTGACGGCAAAAGAATCGTTATCAGCTATGACTGTGATACCAATACGGTTAAAGTGGACAATTTGTCCACTTGACCGCAAAAGGAGAACGCTATGGCACAGGTTATTATGAGTATGGAAGAATACAGGCAAACCGAAAACAGGCTCACGGCGATCGGAGAGCTGAAAGAAAAGGTCAGAAGCTCGGGCGTGTTCGAGGACAGCGCAAGCTGTTGGAACACCGAGAATGACATCATCAGACCGTTTACCTTGGAAGAAACAAAGGCTCTGGTAAAGCAGATTTTGGAGCTGTAAATCATTTTTTGTTCTTCTGTGGGGGATTTTCAAAGAAAAAAATAAAGATTGTCAAAACCATTGACAACCTTTTACAAATAATATATAATAATCTCGATGGATTTAAAGTCTAAGTCCAAAGCAAACAGACCGACGCCAATCAGTCTGTTTGCCCGTCAACAAAGCATTGGCACTGCTGAGTGACGTTAAGACTTAATCAGGTATATTATACCCGATTTCAGTTTTTTTGTCAACACACCTGTGTCTGTTTTTGCTTGGCGGCTTGCGGACACGGGTTTTCTTTTCATCACTTACAATTGAATAGTCCGTCGAAGAATAAAGTATCAATTACACTATCTGCCATATAATAGCTGCGCCGTGACCTGTGATTTCCTAACACCATGCTGTGAAGCACGTGGAACGAATGAAAGCGAGCCGACAACTTGCACTTGTCGCTACCTTATCGCACCTGTGAAAGGACAATCCCTGCTGAAATACGCGCCTTGGGTCAACCCAATGATCAGTCATTCGGGTGAACAACTATAACTCGCAGTATTGCGCAAGCTACCCTTGGCGTAGGAACGAACTTTATCATCTTCACACATCTACGAAAGTAGATTAAATAAAGTTATTATCTGTTCGCCGTGCTGTTTACGACACGGTGCGGCGAACAGTTAATATACACAATTCAAGTCAGGCGATTCAAGCGACTTAGCGTCACTCAAATCGCCTTCCTCAAAACTTGGTTGCGGGAGCCGGATTTGAACCAACGACCTTCGGGTTATGAGCCCGACGAGCTACCGAACTGCTCTATCCCGCGATATATGCGCTGTCGTTACAGCTTTATTATAATACCATACATTAATCCTTTTGTCAAGCATTATTTTCATTTTGTCAGCAAAGCCGGTGTTTTTGGCATATTGTTGCGTTTCTGTTGCATTTTCGCGTCGGAATTGTTATAATAAAAGGTACAGCCCATTCGCTGAACATTTAGGAGGAATTACTCATGTGTAAAAAAGAGACATTTTACATCACCACACCAATCTACTATCCCTCGGGCAATCCGCATATCGGTCATTGCTACACCACCGTCGCCTGCGACTCTATCGCGCGGTACAGACGAATGCAGGGATACGACGTGATGTTTCTCACCGGCACCGACGAGCACGGTCTGAAAATCGAGCAGAAGGCTGCCGAGAAAGGCGTCTCTCCCAAGGAATACGTTGACGAGATCGCCGAGATTTTCAAGGGTCTCTGGCGATTTATGAATATCAGCTACGACCGCTATATCCGCACCACCGACGACTACCACGTTGAGAGCGTTCAGAAAATCTTCAAGACCCTCTACGACAAGGGCTATATCTACAAGGGCGAGTACAGCGGCAAATACTGCACTCCCTGCGAGAGCTTCTGGACAGAGAGCCAGCTCGTCGACGGCAAGTGCCCCGAGTGCGGCAGAGAGGTCACCGAGGCAAGGGAGGAGGCGTACTTCTTCAAGATGTCGCCCTTTGCCGACAGGATCGAGAAGCTGCTCACCGAAACCGATTATCTCCGTCCCAAGACCCGCGCAACCGAGCTTGTAAACAACTTTATCCGTCCCGGTCTTGAGGATCTCTGCGTTTCGCGCACCACCTTCAAGTGGGGCATTCCCGTTACCTTTGACGACAAGCACGTCGTCTACGTCTGGATCGACGCGCTTTCAAACTATATCACCGCCCTCGGCTACCTCAACGACAGGTACGACGATTATGACAAGTACTGGCCTGCCGACACCCACATGGTCGCCAAGGATATCATGCGCTTCCACGCCATCATCTGGCCTGCAATGCTCATGGCTCTGGAGCTTCCGCTGCCAAAGCACCTCGCGGTTCACGGCTGGATCACCTTTAACGGTCAGAAGATGTCGAAGTCTCTCGGCAACGTAGTCGACCCGTTCATCCTCGGCGAACGCTACGGCGCAGACGCTATCCGCTACCACATCATGCGCGAGATGGCTCTCGGCTCCGACAGCTCGTTCTCCAACGAGATCATGATAAACCGCATCAACTCCGACCTCGCAAACGGTCTGGGCAACCTCGTTTCGCGCACCGTCGCGATGGTCGAGAAGTACTTCGGAGGCACGCTTCCCTCCGAGCGCGAGGCAGGCGAGTTTGACGACGATCTGATCGGTCAGGCAACCTCGCTGCGCGCAAAGGTCGACGGTTTCATCGAAAAGACACAGCTGCAGAACGCCCTCGCCGAGATATTCAAGGTCGTTTCGCGCGCCAACAAGTATATTGACGAGACCGCGCCGTGGATCCTCGCGAAGGACGAGAAGAACCGCGCAAGGCTCGCCACAGTCCTCTACAACCTGCTCGACACCATCCGGATCGTCGCGACACTCCTTTCGGCGTTCATGCCCACAACCATGCCCAAGGCTCTTGAGCAGATCGGCGCGGACGAGAACTCCGCAAGCTACGAAAACGCCGATAAATTCAACATTCTTCCCGAAAACGTCACCGTAAAGAAGGGCGAGGCGCTCTTCCCGAGAATCGACGTTGAGAAGGAGATCGAGGAGCTCAACAGCATTATCAAGAACAACGACGAGGATCCCCGCGCCGCCAAGATCCGCGAGGAGCTTGCAGGCGTTGCTCAGATCGGCATTGACGACTTTGCGGCGAGCGACATCCGCGTCGGCGAGGTAAAAGCCTGCGAAAAGGTGAAGAAGTCCAAAAAGCTGCTCAAGTTCACTATCTTTGACGGAGCCGACGAGCGCACCATCGTGAGCGGCATCGCGATGTTCTATCAGCCCGAGGAGCTGGTAGGCAAAAAGATTTTGTTCGTATCGAACCTCAAGCCCGTAAAGCTCTGCGGCGTTGAAAGCCACGGAATGATCCTCTCCGCCGTTGAGGGCGAGGGCAAGGACGAGAAGCTTCAGGTGCTCACAATAGACGGTATGCCCGCAGGCGCGAAAATATGTTAAGGAGAGAAAGTTGTTAGCAGGTAGTTGGGCAGTAGGCAGTTGGCCGGGAGTTCGATCTAAGCTGACGCATACTGCCAACTGCCAACTACTAACCACCGAATAAATACTATGAACAATATCTTCGACTCGCACGCACATTACGACGACGGCTGGTTCGACGAGGACAGAGACGCGCTGCTCGGCTCGCTTCCCGAAAAGGGAGTGTGCGGCGTTGTGAACAACTCCGTCGATATCGAAAACGCAAAGCGCGTTATCGCAATGGCGGAGAAGTACGGCTTCATGTACGCGGCTGTCGGGGTGCACCCCGAGAACCTCGAGAACCTGCCCGGCGATTACCTCGACCGGATCGCGGAGCTGACAAAACACCCGAAGGTGGTGGCTGTAGGCGAAACGGGTCTTGACTACCACTGGGATATTCCGCGCGAGCTGCAAAAGCGCGTGTTTGAGGAACAGCTAAAGCTTTCGCTCGACCTCAAAATGCCGATAATCGTTCACGACAGAGAGGCTCACGGCGACGTATTCGACCTGCTGCGCAGGTACCGCCCGAACGCTCTTGTCCACTGCTTTTCGGGCAGCGTCGAGCTGATGAGAGAGGCGGTGCGCATGGGGATGTACATCAGCTTAGGCGGCGTTGTCACGTTCAAAAACGCGCGTCACAGCGTTGAGGTCGCGTCGGAGATACCGCTCGACAGGCTGCTGCTCGAAACCGACGCGCCGTACATGGCGCCGGTGCCGTTTCGCGGAAAGCGCTGCGACAGCTCGATGATAATCTTTGCCGCTGAAAAAATCGCTCAGCTCAGAGATATGACGGCGCAGCAGGTGCTCGACATCACCGCCGAAAACGCAAAGCGGTTTTACTCGATTGAAGATTAAACGTATAAATCAACAGGACGGCTCAAACGAACCGTCCTGATTTTTTGATTTAAAGGCTCCTTTAGTAAAGAAGCTGTCAGCGCAGCTGACTGAGGATTTATGCACCGCGCTGTCCGTAACCGCCGATTTTGTTGTTATTAACAAACGCTGTGTTTTATCGGGAGATGTTCTCCAAGTGCGGATAACACCTGCCGTGTAAATCCTCCGTCACGGCGCAAACGCCGTGCCACCTCCATTACCAAGGGAGGCTTTTTCCGTTCTTTCGATTTTGATCTCGAACCAGAACGTGCTGCCCTTGCCGAGGGCAGACCTTACGCCGTAGCGCGCGTTGTGGGCGTCGAGAATGCTCTTTACGATAGAGAGTCCCAAGCCCGAACCTATCACGCCGCGCCTGTGCTCCTTGTCGACCTTGTAGTAGCGCTCCCAGATGTACTCGAGCTTGTCGGCGGGAATGCCCTCGCCGTGGTCGGTCACCTCTATCAGCGCCTTGCCCTTGCTGACGGTCTGGGTGACGATGACGGTCTTGTCCTCGCCGACGTGGTTGACCGCGTTGTTCACAAGATTATATACAACCTGCGAGATACGCAGCTCGTCGGCGTTGATGTAGACGTTCTCCTTTGCCTCGAAGATGATGTTGTAGCCGTCCTGTTCAACGAGCTTTGAGTAGCGGCTGAAAATCTCGCGGATGCTGTCGGTAAGGCAGAATTCCTTTTTCTCAGCCTGCAATGCGCCCGACTGCAGCTTTGAGAGGTCGAGAAGGTCGTTGACGAGGGTCGAAAGGCGCGTTGCCTCGTCGATAATTATCTGAATATTTTCGGGCGTGTTCTCGCCGGGCAGGTCGCGCATGACCTCGCCGTAGCCCGTTATCATCGTAAGCGGAGTGCGCAGATCGTGCGAGATGTTCGCAATCAGCTCGCGCTGCAGCTTTTCGGTTGCGGCAAGCTCGGTTTTGGCGTAATTGAGGGTGCCGTTAAGCTCCTCGACCTCGAGGTAACCGCGCGCGTTGAAGTCGACCTCGTAGTTCTTTTTCGCAAGCTCCTTGGCGGCGCTGTTGGTCTTGGAGATAGGCCGCGCTATCCGCATGCTCGCAAAGAGCGAGAAGATGACCGAAAGAATGATGTACGCGATAGATACCCACAAAAGCTGACCCTGGATAATGTCGAGGGTGTTGCTCAGCGGCGTTATCGACGAGGTGACGAGCAGGAACATCTCCTCGCCGTCGGGCTTTGCGGCTATGGCGGCGTAGACCATGTTTTCAACGTTGTCGGTAGTGCTCGACTTGTAGTGCACCTCGGGCGCTGCGCTGTCGCCGGACGCTCCCGAAAACGCGTTGCGCAGGTTCTCGATTTTCTGCCGCGCGATATCGGCGACGGAGTTTGAGTCCACCGTCATGTAGGTGCCGCCGTTTTGCCTTGCGAGGAGGTAGTAGGAATTGATCTCGTGGGTCTCGACGCTGAGTCTTGCGACGGGATTGTCGTAGTTTATCTCGTAAATCGGCGAGGCAAAGCCCAGCACCGACTCGGTGCCGTAAACGCTGACGGTCAGCGAATTGTAGCTTGCAACGTTGTCGATAGTCGTCCAGATGTTCTTGTTCTGCTCAATAGCCTTTACTATCCTCTCGGCGCTCTGCTGAACGCTCTTTGACTTTTTGGTGGTGTAGTAGGGCTTCAGCAAAAAGCTCTGGAACACCCACAGCAGCACAAGGATTATCGCGCCGAATAGCAGAAAGTACGCCAGCAGCTTGAAGTGAAGCGTGGCAGGACGCCGTTTAAACAACCTCTTCAAAGCGGTAGCCAACTCCTCTCAGAGTCACAATGCACTTGCTGTACGCGCCGAGGCTTTTGCGAAGCAGCTTGATGTGGGTGTCGAGGGTGCGCTCGTCGCCGAAGAAGTCGTAACCCCAGACCTCGCTTATCAGGCTCTCGCGTGTGAGCGCAAGACCCTTGTTGCGCACCATGTAAAACAGCAGCTCGTATTCCTTTGGCGTCATTTCAACGCGTGCGCCGTCGACGGTGACGATTCGCGCCGAGAAGTCGATGACAAGTCCCTTGAAGGTGTAAACGTCGCGCTTCTGCTCCTCGGCGCCGCCGCCCGAACGCTTGATGACCGCCGCGACGCGCATCATAAGCTCCTTGGGCGAGAAGGGCTTTACGACGTAGTCGTCCGAGCCGAGCTCAAAGCCGTGGATCTTGTCGTATTCCTCGCCGCGCGCAGAGAGCATGATGATAGGCGACGAACAGAATTTGCGTATCTCGCGGCAGGCTGAAAAACCGTCGAGCTCGGGCATCATAACGTCCATGATGATGAGGTCGTATTTGTTTTTGCGGCAGACCTCTATCGCCTGCATACCGTCTACCGCCTCGGCAACCTCGTAGCCCTCAAACTCGGCGTATTTTCTGATAATCTGACGAATGCGGTATTCGTCGTCAACAACTAATATTTTAGGCATATTAACGTTCTCCTTTTCGCAGTTTTGGGTTCTGCCATCTTTATATCACATAAATGTGACAGAAATATGTATACTCACAGTTATTATATCATAAATTTATCAGTATTGAAATAGTTTCAAAAATAATTTATAATAGTATAGGCTATATATACCGAAAGGATTGATACTATGGAATTCCGCGCGATTTCCGCCGAAGAGATCACCTCGGCTGTGAAAAAGCTTTTTACGGACTGCAACTACTTTATCGGCAGCGACATTCTCTGCGCGCTCAGCAAAGCCCGCGATAACGAGAAATCGCCCGTTGGCAAAAGCGTTCTCTCGCAGATAATCGAGAACGACCGCATTGCCGCCGAGGAGGAAATTCCGCTCTGTCAGGATACCGGCATGGCTGTGCTCTTTGTCGAGTACGGCGACAAGGTCTGCGTCGACGGAGATTTTGACGAGGCTGTCACAGAGGGCGTGCGTCAGGCGTACCGCGACGGCTACCTGCGCAAGAGCGTTGTAAGCGACCCTGTTTTCGACCGCGTCAACACCAAGGACAACACGCCGGCTATTATCCACACCAAGATCGTCAGGGGCGACAAGATACGCATCACAGCAGGCGGCAAGGGCTTCGGCAGCGAGAACATGTCCGCGATAAAAATGCTCACCCCGTCCTACGGCGTTGAGGGCGTAAAGCAGTTTATTCTCGACACCGTATTCAAGGCAGGACCGAACCCGTGTCCTCCGATAGTTGTCGGCGTGGGAATAGGCGGCACCTTTGAACGCGCGGCTCAGCTCGCGAAAAAGGCGACCTTCCGCGCGATAGACACCTCAAACCCCGACCCGAGATACGCCGCTCTGGAGGATGAGCTGCTCGGCGAGATAAACAAGATGGGCTTCGGACCCGCGGGACTCGGCGGCAGCACAACCGCTCTCGGCGTTAATATAGAAACCTCGCCGACCCACATCGCCGGAATGCCCGTTGCGGTAAACATCTGCTGCCACGCGGCGCGCCACGCAAGCGTTGAAATTTAAGAGTTAAGAGCGGAGAGTTGAGAGTTAAGTGAATGTCGCACGGAAAGAGCGGCTTTTCGGATAAATCGGTGCCCGACTGAATAAGTATTGGCTTGATTTTTCAAACAAAACGTTTCCTCAATCAATATAAATCGGGTGTGGGCAGAGCCCGCCATTCACTCCACTCTCAACTCTTAACTCTCCACTCTCAAAAAAGCTCTGAAATAAAGGAGAAAAATATGACCAAAAGGATTACACTTCCGATTACAGAAAAGGCAATAGCGGATTTACACGCAGGCGACAGCGTGCTGCTGACGGGAACCATTCTCACAGGACGCGACGCCGCACACAAGCGCCTGTATGAGCTTATCGAAAAGGGCGAGCCGCTGCCCGTAGACATAAAGGGCGAGCTTATCTACTACGTAGGACCCGCGCCTGCAAAGCCCGGCTACGCTGTAGGACCCGCAGGACCCACATCGAGCTACCGCATGGACAAATACGCGCCGTCGCTGCTCGACCTCGGATTAAAGGGCATGATCGGCAAGGGCGCGAGAAACAGGGACGTTATCGACGCGATAGTCCGCAACAAATGCGTATACCTCGTCGCGATAGGCGGAGCTGCCGCGCTGATCGCAAAGAGCATCAAAAAGGAAGAGCTTCTCTGCTACGAGGACTTGGGCACCGAAGCGGTAAGGCGCTACACGGTCGAGGACTTCCCGTGCATAGTCGCGATAGACAGCGAGGGCAACAACGTTTACGAAACCGAACCGGTTAAGTACAGAGAAGATTGATTCTCCTCACAAAGCCTCCCCTTAAGGGGAGGTGGCTCGGCGATTAAGCCGAGTCGGAAGGGTGGGTTCGGAAGATGATACTTTATCAAATTCCGATAGTAAGGAAACGAATCCGCCTTTGTCCACCACCCTTCAGTCGCCTTTGGGCGACAGCTCCCCTCAAGGGGAGCCTTTAAAGTGTGCTCTCAAAAAAGCACTTGATTTAAATTTTTAAAAATATTATAATAAAGGTTGAATAACTTTACAAACAAACCTTCGGAGGGATATTTTATGAGAATAGTCGTTCTGGCAGGCGGCACAAGCACCGAACGCGACGTGTCTATTTCATCGGGTATTTTGGTTGCGGCGGCTCTCAGAGAAAAGGGTCACGAGGTAGTGCTGCTCGACGTATTCAAGGGTTATGAGCGCGACATCTGCGACGTTTACGCGCTGTTCAAGCAAAACTACAGCTTCACCGACTCAATCAAGGTCGGCGAAACGATTTCCGATATCGACGAGCTTAAAGAGGAAAGACGCGACAAATCAAACCGCTACCTCGGCGAAAACGTGATCGACATCTGCAGCTATGCCGACATCATCTTCCTCGCGCTCCACGGCGGCGCAGGCGAAAACGGTCAGATTCAGGCTACTCTCGATTTGCTCGGTCTCAAGTACACCGGCTCGCCGTACCTCGGCTCCGCCCTCGCGATGAACAAGGGCATCACAAAGAGCGTGCTCATTCAGAAGCACATCCTCACCCCCATGGGCGAGATCTACAAGTCCGCCGACGACGCAAAGGCTTGGAATAAGTTCCCCTGCGTTGTAAAGCCCTGCTCGGGCGGCTCGAGCGTCGGCATAACCATCGCTCAGAACGCAGACGAGTACAAGGAATCCGTAACCGAGGCGTTCAGCTACGGCGAGGATGAGATCGTCGTTGAGGAGTATATCACGGGCAGAGAGTTCTCTGTCGGTCTGCTCGGCGGCAAGGCGCTTCCTCCGATCGAGATCATTCCCAACGAGGGCTTCTACGACTACAAAACAAAATATCAGGCAGGCGCAGCGCGCGACGTTTGTCCTGCCGACATCACCGCCGACGAGGACAAAACTCTCAGAGAGGCTGCCGTCGCGACCTACAACGCGCTTCACCTCGAGAGCTACGCGAGAGTCGACTTTATCCTCACCGCGGACGGCAAGGCTTACTGCCTTGAGGCGAACACCCTGCCCGGCATGACGCCCACCAGCCTTCTTCCTCAGGAAGCAAAGGTCGAGGGTATCTCCTACGCCGACCTCTGCGAGCAGATCATCAACATTTCGATGGATAAATACAAGAAATAAGGTGGAACCATGAAGCCTTTTACTCTACAGGAAATCGCCGCTGCCTGCGGCGGTACATACGTCGGCAGCGACGAAATGAAGTCCGCTGTCATCACCTCCGTTGAGCGCGACAGCCGCATGATTAAGGACGGCTCGCTTTTCCTCGCGATAAAGGGAGGACGAGTCGACGGCCACGATTTCATCAATAAATGCTACGAGAGCGGCGCGGTCTGCGCGATCTGCGAAAAGGCTCCCGAAAACGCCGAAAAGCCGTATATCCTCGTTCCGTCAACTCTCGACGCGGTAAAGAAAATCGGCAAGGCGTACCGCGAGAAATTCGACATCCCGATAGTGGGCGTGTCGGGCAGCGTGGGCAAAACCTCCACAAAGGAAATGCTCTACGCCGTTCTCTCGCAGAAATTCAAGACCCACAAAACTCAGGGCAACCTCAACAACGAACTGGGCGTGCCGCTGACCCTGCTCTCGATGCCCGAGGACGCAGAGGCTGCGGTTATCGAGATGGGCATTTCTGGCTTCGGCGAGATGACAAGGCTGACCGAGATGGTTCAGCCCACCTTCTGCGTGCTGACGATCATCGGCTGCTGCCACCTCGAAAACCTCGGCGACCGCGACGGCGTTCTCAAGGCTAAAACCGAGATGTTCAAGTCCGCACGCGATAACGCCGAATATATCTTAAACGGCGACGACGACAAGCTCGTTACCGTGACCGAGGTAAACGGCAAAAAGCCCGTGTTCTTCGGAATAAGCGAAAAGAATCCGTATCACGCGGAAAACATAGAAAACAACGGCGAGGGCGGCGTAAGCTGCGACCTCTGCTTTGACGGCAAAAGGCTGCACGTGGTCATTCCGGCGATCGGCACCTACATGGTATCAAACGCGCTCGCTGCGGCGGCTGTGGGCAATCTGCTCGGCATGACCGACGACGAGATAATCCGCGGCGTTGAGGCGTTCAAGACCGTAGGCAGCCGCGCCAACGTTATCAACACCGCAAGGCTCAAGATCATCGACGACTGCTACAACGCGAACCCCACCTCGGTTCAGGCGTCGATCGACACTCTCGTCAACCTGACGGGAAGAAAGGTCGCCATTCTCGGCGACATGAAGGAGCTTGGCAGCGAGGAGCTTGCCCTCCACTACAGCACGGGCAAATACGCCAAGGACAAGGGCGTTGACCTCGTGCTCAGCGTCGGACCGCTCGCAAAGGAGCTGGCAAAAGGCGCGGACGGATTATGGTATGCCGGCATAGAGGCGATCTGCGCAGAGCTGCCGCAGCTGCTCAAAAGCGGCGACACGGTGCTCGTAAAGGCGTCGCACTCCATGCAGTTTGAAAAAATAACGGAATTTTTGAAGGAGTTTTGATTATGTCAGTATCGTATATGACGCACCCTCTTATCAAGCACAAAATCACCCTTATCCGCAGGGAGACCACAGGCACGAACGAGTTCCGCAAAATCATCGAGGAAATCGCGATGCTCATGGGCTACGAGGCTCTCGCCGACCTGCCCACCACGGACGTCGAGGTCAAGACCCCGATCGAAACCACGATCCAGCCCGTTATCGACGGCAAAAAGCTCGCGGTAGTTCCGATCCTCCGCGCAGGCTTGGGCATGGTAAACGGCATTCTCGCGCTCGTACCCTCCGCAAAGGTAGGCCACATCGGTCTTTACCGCGACCCCGAAACCCATCAGCCTCACGAGTATTACTGCAAGCTGCCCGACAGCATTGAGGAACGCCAGATCGTCGTAGTCGACCCGATGCTCGCGACAGGCGGCTCGGCTGTTGACGCGGTAACGATGATAAAGCAGCACGGCGGCAAAAAGATAAAGTTCATGTCGATCATCGCGGCTCCCGAGGGAGTAAGCGCGCTGATGAAGGCTCACCCCGACATTCAGCTCTACGTCGGCTGTCTTGACCGCCAGCTCAACGAAAACGCCTACATCTGCCCGGGTCTCGGCGACGCCGGCGACAGAATCTTCGGCACTATTTAAACGCAAAAAAGCTCCCGACGGGAGCTTTTTTCAGTGTGGAGAGTTTAGAGTGGAGAGTGGAGTGAATACAATATAAATCGGGTGCGGGCAGCGCCCGCCGTTCACTCAACTCTCAACTCTCCGCTCTTAACTCTATTCCTAAACTTTCAGCTGACCCAAAATCTCTCCGACCTTGTCGTGGAAAACCAAGTCGGCATGGGAGTCAAAGGGAGTAGCGTCGCGGTTTATCAGAACGATTGTGTTTCCTCTGAAATAGCGGATGAATCCCGCGGCAGGATAAACCGTCAGGCTTGTTCCGGCGATGATCAGCGTGTCGGCGGTCTGAATGGCGTTCAGCGCGCCCGTAACCACACTGTCGTTTAAGCCTTCCTCGTAGAGCACAACGTCGGGCTTGATCACTCCGCCGCACTCACAGCGCGGAATGCCCTCGGAATTTTTGATGAACTCCGCCGAATAGAACTTGCGGCAGTTGCGGCAGTAGTTGCGCAGCACGCTTCCGTGAAGCTCGTAAACGCGCCTGCTGCCTGCCGCCTGATGCAGCCCGTCGATATTCTGGGTGACGACGGCTGAGAGCTTGCCTGCCCTTTCAAGCTCAGCGAGCTTTAGGTGAGCCTTGTTGGGCTTCTTGTCAAGACAGAGCATTTTGTCGCGGTAAAAGCGGTAAAACTCCTCGGTCTTTTTCATAAAGAAGGTGTGGCTGAGAATCTCCTCGGGCGGATAGTCGTACTTCTGGTTGTACAGTCCGTCGACGCTGCGGAAATCGGGGATTCCGCTCTCGGTGCTCACTCCCGCGCCGCCGAAAAACACTATGCTTTTGCTTTCGTCAATAACCTTTTGCAGCTCCTCTACAGTTGCCAATTTCATCACTCCTCAGTGCTTTTTTATTATATTTTAGCGCGTTGAAATCGCGTTGTCAATATGGACAAGCGAGGTCTTTTGTGCTAAAATGAAGTCGGTGATGAATATGACGAAAGGCGAAATCGCAAAAAACAATTTTCAAAACGGCTGCAACTGCGCACAGGCGGTGCTGCTGGCTTTCTGCGAGGACTACGGCATGGAACGCGAAACGGCTCTGACGATCGCCGCCGGCTTTGGTTCGGGCATGGCAGGTCTGCGCGAAACCTGCGGAACCGTTACCGGCGCAAACATGGTGATCGGTCTTGCCAAGGGCAAAAACCGCATGGAAGCAAACCGCACCTTCCGTGAGTTTGCAGACCGCTTCCGCGAAAAGAACGGTTCCCTCGTTTGCAAGGAGCTTCTCGCGGCGCGTATAAAAACAAGACTTACCTGCGCGGATTTATGTTACGACGCAGGCAGCCTGCTCGAGGAAATCCTCGCGAAATAAGCAAAAGCCTCCCATCTGTCCGGGAGGCTTTAATATTTTAAATTACTGATCTACGGCACTACATCTCGGTAACGATCTCGTTGATCGTCTTTCCCGGAGGGATCATCGGGAGGACGTTATCGTCGGGACTGATCACGCAGTCGATAACGACGGGACCGTTGAGCTCCATAGCCTTGCGGATAGCAGGCTCTATCTCGGCGTCGCAGGTCACGCGCATGCCGGTAACGCCGAACGCCTCCGCGAGCTTAACAAAGTCGGTGGCTCTGTGAGGGTCGGTCTGCGAGAAGCGGCTGCCGTAAAAGAGCTTCTGCCACTGACGAACCATGCCGAGAACGGAGTTGTTCATAATCAGCACGATCACGGGCAGATTGTAGGACTTGAGGGTGACAAGCTCGTTGAGGTTCATGTGGAAGCTGCCGTCGCCGGTAAAGAGGAACACGCGCTTGTCGGGGTTGGCTATCTGAGCTCCGATCGACGCGCCCATGCCGAAGCCCATCGTACCCATTCCGCCCGAGGTGAGCAGAGTGCGCTGATTCTCGATTTTCGCGAACTGGGCGACCCACATCTGGTGCTGACCCACGTCGGTCGCGATGATGTCGCTGTCTGCCTTGAGCCTGTTCACCGCGTTGATGATGTCCTGAGGCTGAGGGTATTCGTCGTTATAAAGCTCCACGTCGTCGAAGTGGTGCTTCCAGACCTCGATCTGCTCAAGCCACTCGGAGTGCTCAAGCTGATCCATTCCTGCCGCGAGAGCTGTGAGGCTCGCCTTGAGGTCGCCGAGGACGTACTCGTCAACATGGACGTTTTTATTGATCTCGCGCTCGTCGATTTCGAGCTGAACGATCTTAGCCTGCTCGCCGAACTTCTCTCTGTCGCCGGCAACGCGGTCAGAAAAACGCGCGCCGCAGGAGATCATGAGGTCGCACTCGGCGGTGACCATTCCGGTTTCGTAGCCGCCGTGCATGCCGATGTTGCCGACGCAGAGGCGGTGAGACGCGGGAATCGCGCCGAGAGCCATGAGCGAACAGCAAACGGGAGCGTCGATCAGCTCGGCAAAGGCTACGAACTCGTCGCAGGCGTCCGCGCTGAGAATACCGCCGCCGGCATAGATCATCGGGCGCTTGGCGTTTGCGATAAGCTTCTGGATCCTGCGGATGCTCTCGGGATTTTTTATCTGAATAAGCTCGGGAAGCTCAGGCTCCTGAGGCTCGTAATCGGTGGTCTGGGCGGTGAGGTTCTTGGGAACGTCGAGAAGAACCGGACCCTTTCTGCCGTGGTTGGCAAGCGAAAACGCCTTGCGGATAGTGGGCGCAAGATCCTCTACGCGCTCGACAAGGAAGCTCGCCTTGGTGATGGGCTTAACGATGTTGACGATGTCTACCTCCTGAAAGCTGTCGCGGCCGAGCTGGTCGGTGTTGACGTTGGCGGTGATGGCAACCATCGGGATAGAGTCGATATTCGCGGTGGCAAGACCCGTTACGATATTGGTCGCGCCCGGACCCGAGGTGGTGAGCACAACGCCGGTTTTGCCGGTTGAACGGGCATAGCCGTCAGCCGCGTGAGAAGCGCCCTGTTCGTGGGCGGTCAGGATGTGACGGATTTTGTCGCTGTATTTGTAAAGCGCGTCGTATGTATTGAGAGCCGCGCCGCCGGGATAGCCGAACACGGTGTCTACGCCGTGCTCGAGCAGACATTCGCAGATGATTTCCGCGCCTGTTGCGCCTGTTAACTTCATAAATATAACCCCTTATATCTTCATATTCACATTTAACTTTTATTTTACCGCATTAAAGCGTTAATGTCAAGTGTGAATATAGCAGTCGGTTTCCGGTAACAATGCAAAGCCTCCCTTGGTAAGGGAGGTGGCACGGCATTTATGGCGTGACGGAGGATTTACACGGCAGACGTTTTCCGTGTTCGGAAAACATTGCCCGATATAATCACAATGTTTGATTATCTCCAAAGAAATCGGTTATCACAAACAGCGCGGTGCATAAATCCTCAGTCAGCTTCGCTGACAGCTCCTTTACTAAAGGAGCCTCTGAAATGTAGCAAAAAAGGAAGCGCGGGCAGTGCTCACGCTCCTTCTTGTTTTATAGATCGGTAATCAAAAATTCGCAGCTTATCGGCTTGAGGTACAGCTTGTGATTCTCGAGCTTCGAGCCGAAGAACACCTGCGCGTTGGAATATCCGGGCGGTGTGTCGAGAACCATCTCCTCCTGCGACATATTGTAAACGCAGTAGATTGCGGTTTCGTGGTCGTGGCGGATATAAGCAAGCCGCTTGCCCTGAGCGTAGGCGTTGATAAACTCTCCGTCCCACAGCGCCGAGCAGCTTGCCCTGAGCTTTCCGAGGCGCGCATGGTACTCAACCATCTCCTTGTCCTCCCTGCCCCACGGGTAGCAGCAGCGGTTGAACGGGTCCTTGTAGCCCTCCAGACCTGCCTCGTCGCCGTAGTAAACGCAGGGGAAGCCCGGCAGGGTGAACTGCATGGCGGCGGCGATTTTGAGCAGCTTCAGACCGTACTCTCTCTGCTCCTTCGACATCTTCGTTTTCGCCTGCCATTCTCTGTCTCTGCCGTTGAGCGGTTCGCCCGCGAGGAGAGTGAGAACGCGCTCGGTGTCGTGAGTTGAAAGCGAGTTCATCAGCACGCGCAGAACGGGTCTGGGGTAGTTTTCGATGACGCTCATGATGGTCGCCATTGTGTAGCGCGCGTCCTGACCGCGGCAGAAGTCGATGATAGCGCCGCGGAAAACGTAGTTCATAACGGAGTCGAGCTGATATCCGAGCAGGAACTTGCGCCTTGCGCCGTAGCTCTCCTTGTTGCTCGCGTCCTCCCAGACCTCGCCGATTACGATCGCCTCGGGATTCTCAGCCTTGACGCTGTTGCGCAGGTTTTCGAGGAACTCGTCGGGCAGCTCGTCGGCGACGTCGAGTCTCCAGCCCGAATTGCCCAGTCGCATATACTTGCGGACTATGCCGTCCTCGCCGTTGATATATTCGTTGAACGCAGGCGAGGTCTCGATGACCTCGGGCAGGGTGTAGAAACCCCACCAGCTGTGGTAATTGTCGGGCCACTCGTAGAACTTGTACCAGCTGTAATAAGGCGAATTGCGGTCGCGGTAAGCGCCGCCGTCGCCGTAGCGGCCGGAGCGGTTGAAGTAAACGCTGTCGGAACCCGTGTGAGAGAAAACGCCGTCGTTGATAACGTGGATTCCGCGCACCTTAGCCTTCCTGCACAGCTCAACAAAGTCCTCCTCGGTGCCGAGGATGGGGTCGATGTGCGAGTAATCGCCGGTGTCGTAGCGGTGGTTTGAGTACGCCTCGCCGATAGGATTGAGGTAGATGCAGCTCACGCCGAGGCTCTCGAGGTAGTCGAGCTTTTGGGTGATTCCCTTGAGGTCGCCCATAAAAAAGTCGGAGTTAGTTATCTCGCCGTTCTCGTTGGGCTGCCAGACGGGAAGCGAGTACCAGTCCTTGTTGCGAGTAAAGTCGGTGCGCGTAAGCTTCTTTTCCTCGCCGCTGAAATTGAAGCGGTCGGGAAAAATCTGGTACATCACGCCGCCGACAGGCCATTTCGGAGTTTCAAAGCCCTTTTTGTAGCAGGTGAGCTGCCAGCTTCTGCCGGGCGAATCCTCGATGGTGCTGATTTTGTATGCGTCGGCAGGCTGCAGATAACGGTTGCCGGTGGGTGTTTGCAGACGGAAGCCGTACCAGTAAAGACCGACGCGGTCGGGAGTAAATTCGCACTCCCAGATTTCGGTCGTATCGTCAAACGCGCCGCACCAGATGAGCTTGATGTACTCCCAGTTGTAGTCATAGTCGTATTTGACGCACAGCTCGGTATATTTCGAGCGTTCCGCACGCGGTAAGAGAATGCGGAAGTGCACGGTAGTGCCTTGTTCAACAGCGCCGAAAGGCGTTCGGTAGAACAATTTTTGCGAGTCAAACGGTATAGGCATAAAGTCCCTCCTCCTTTTTGCCGTACGAATGCACATATATATTTCATTGTACCACGCTTTTAAAAAAATTCAACAGTATTTTAACATTTGAACAACGCTGCGGCTCAAAATGACAGCCATGTAATAATTCTTGTCAAGACCTTCCGCCCATGATATAATATATTATGTATAAAAATTGGAGCGTGGTACTGTGAAAAAAAGAGTTAGCGTTCAGCTTGACGGCAGAAGCTACGTCGTTATCACCGAGGACGACGAGGAATATGTAAAGGGCATAGCGGCGGAGGTGTCCGAGAACCTGCTGAAGGCTTCCCGTTCCGCCAAAAATCTCGACGTGCGCGACTGCGCGATACTTGTTGCGCTCGATTTCTGCGACGACAGCAAAAAGGAGAAGCGCCGCAACAAGGATCTGGTCGAAAAGGCCGATCAGATAATGCAGCACACAAACGAGCTTAACAAAAAATGCGCGGACTACAAAAGCAGGCTGACCGACGCGATAAACGAGAACACGCGTCTGAGCAAGCGGATACGCGCCCTTGAGGAGCAGCTGCGCGTGCTGAACAAGGACAACGAGCGGCTCAAAAAATTCGAGCCGAAGAAAACCGATGCGGAAAAGCAGTTTGAGAAAACCGTTCAGGAAAAGCGCGCCGAGCGCATGATGGGCTATGTGCCGATGGAGCAAGGCTCGCTCTTTGACGACGAGCAGCCGGATGAGCCTGCAAAGCCCGAGCCTGCCGCGTCTCCTCAGACCTCCGCGAAGCACTCAAAAAAGAAAAAGCATGGAAAGCATTGAGATTTTAGCGCCCGCGGGCGGCTTTGAGAGCGTCATCGCCGCAGTCCGTTCGGGCGCAGACGCTGTTTATGTGGGCGAAAAGCGGTTTTCGGCGCGTTCGTCAGCCCATAATTTTGACGCGGACGAGCTGAAACGAGCCGTCGCCTACTGCCACATCCACGGCGTAAAGCTTTATGTAACGCTCAACACAATTGTATTTGACGACGAGTTCGGACAGCTTGCCGAGGCAATCACCCTCGCCGCCGAAGCCGACGCGGACGCGCTTATCGTGCAGAACATGGGAGTCGCCCGTCTTGCGCGCGAGATTGCGCCCGACCTGCCGCTTCACGCCTCCACCCAGATGAGCGTACACACGCCCGCGGGAGTCAGAGCGCTGTACGAAATGGGCTTCAAACGCGTTGTGCTCTCGCGCGAGATGAGCCGTGAGGAAATCGCGGAGTGCGCGAAAATCCCGATAGAGCTTGAGGTCTTTGTCCACGGAGCGCTGTGCATGAGCGTGTCGGGTCAGTGCTACTTTTCGGCGATGCTCGGCTCGCGCAGCGGCAACCGGGGAGCCTGCGCCCAGACCTGCCGCCTGCCGTTTTCGGTTCAGGGTCAGAAAAACGGCCACGCCCTCAGCCTGCGCGACAACAGCCTTATTCCGCGCCTTGACGAGCTGCAAAAAATCGGCGTTTACTCCGCCAAAATCGAGGGCAGGATGAAACGCCCCGAGTACGTTGCGGCGGCTGTCCGCGCGTGCAGAGAGCAGCGCGACTTCGGCTTCATCACCGACGCGACGGCTGAAATGCTGCGCGGCGTTTTTTCGCGCACAGGCTTCACCGACGGATATTTTTCGGGCAGAATAGACAAGGAGATGTTCGGCACGCGCACAAAGGGCGACGTGGTTTCAGCCGACGAAAAGCTGCTTTCATCCATCCGCGCAGGCTACCGCGACGAGGTTCGGGACGTTGATATCACCGCCTCGTTTTCGGCGCAAGTCGGTGAGCCTGCCGAATTTACCGTGACCGACGGCGCGCTTGTCGTGACCAAAAAGACCGAAATGAACTGCGAGACCGCGCAGAAGGTCGCGCTCTCCGAGGAAAAATGCCGCGCGCAGCTGACCAAAACGGGCGGCACCGCCTACCGCGTCACCGGGCTGAAAACCGACCTCGGCGACAATCTCAGTCTGCCGCTCTCCGCGCTGAACAAGCTGCGCAGGAGCGCTCTTGAGGAGCTTGACGCGGCGCGAAGCGTTCGCCACGGCTACAAAATCAATCCGCCGAAAGATTTCGGCTGCAAGCCATACCGCCGCAAATCCACCGCGCAGCGCGCGAGGGTGACGGGAACCAAGCTAGGCGCGGCATTTAAGGAGCTCGATTTGGTTTTTGCGCCGCTTTTTGCCGACGTAAGGGAGCTTGAGCGGCTGAAAAACGAGGGATTTTGCGTCGGCGTTGAGATTCCGCGCGGTATGTTCGGACGTGAAAGCGGTATCATCGCTCAGCTTAAAAGGGTTCGCGCCATCGGCATTGACCACGCGCTCTGCGGCAATATCGGAGCCGTCTACCTTGCAAAGCAGGAAGGGTTTACAATCCACGGCGGCTTTGGGCTGAACCTCGTCAATACCTACGACCTGCTGTGGGCTGAGGAATACGGCATTGCGGACGTTGAGCTGAGCTTTGAGCTGACGTTCGCGCGGATAAACCGCCTCGGCGGCTCGATTCCGAGGGGTATTATCAGCTACGGTCACCTGCCCGTTATGCTCTGCCGCGCATGCCCGAACAAAAGCGCGGGTATAAGCTGCAAATCCTGCAAAAACCAGAGTAAAATGACGGACAGAAAAGGCAAGCAATTTCCGCTCAGATGCGACGGCGGCTGCGCCGAGGTGCTCAACTGCGTGCCGCTTTTTATTGCTGAGGAGGAAATATCGAGCCTCTCCACCGATTTCAACATTTGGCGGTTCAGTGTGGAAAACTATGTGGAAAAAGTGGAAAGAATCACCGATTTCAACCGCTTTTCGATGTTGAAAGATGATTTTACACGCGGATTGTACCGCCGCGGTGTGGAATGATATGTGTAAATTGTGAAATATTAAAATAATTTTTTATCGGAAAAATAGAAATTTCTCCTTTCGAAATATGGGATTTTTTATTTTCCTTTTGATAATTTCCTTTTCGAAAAATAAATCTCACAAAAATCAAATTTATGCAGGAAACTGCTCAAAATGAAGGATGGTTATTATGGAACTCAAAATAAGAAAGCTCAGAGAGGGCGCAAAAATACCACGCAGAGCCACCTCCGGCTCGGCAGGAATGGATCTTTACGCCTGCATCGACGAGCCTATCACCCTTGCTCCCGGTCAGCTTGCCGTCGTGCCCACAGGCATCGCGATAGAGCTGCCCGACAACACCTGCGCGGCGTTTCTTTACGCCCGAAGCGGACTCGGCGTTAAGCACGGAATCTGCCTTTCGAACGGCGTGGGCGTTATCGACAGCGACTACCGCGGCGAGGTCTGCGCAGGACTCTGCAACGTTTCGGACAAGCCGTATGTTATCGAGCCTGACGAGAGGGTCGCGCAGATGGTCATCGCGCCCGTGTTAACCCCCGACATCATTGAGGTTGACGAACTCAGCGACACTCAGCGCGGCGCAGGCGGCTTCGGTTCAACCGGACGAAATTAAAAACTGATTTTTCATTGGGAGCTTCGGCTCCCTTTTTCTTTTTGACCCGAAAAACCGACAAATAAAACGCGCGCTGGGGTGTACAATAAACCCGATACCTTATATGGCAAGGGGATGTAAAAATGTTTTCATTTGCAAAGGACGTCGGGATCGACCTCGGCACGGCAAACACCCTCGTCTGTATGCGCGGACGCGGAATAATCCTGCGCGAGCCGTCGGTAGTGGCTGTCGATTCGCACGACGGCGCTGTGCTCGCCGTGGGCACTCCCGCGCGCGAGATGATAGGCAGAACTCCGTCGAACGTCGAGGCGCTCAGACCGCTCAAGGACGGTGTTATCGCGGACTTCGAGGTCACTGCCAAGATGCTGCAGCACTTTTTGCGCAAGGCGGTAAAAACAGGCCTTTTCGCGAAACCGAGGGTAGTCATCTGCCTGCCTACGGGCGTAACGGAGGTGGAGCGCAAGGCGGTTGAGGACGCGGCGTATCAGGCAGGCGCAAAGCCGCCCGTCACGCTCATCGAGGAACCGATGGCGGCGGCAATGGGCGCAGGTCTGCCCGTAGACGAGCCTATCGGCAGCATGGTGGCGGACATAGGCGGCGGAACAAGCGAGGTCGCGGTTATCTCGCTGGGCGGCATCGTGTCGTCGTGCTCGGTGAGGGTCGGCGGCGACTGTCTGGACGAGGCGATAATCCGCCACGTAAAGCAGAGCTACAGCCTGCTTATCGGCGAGCGCACCGCCGAGGATGTTAAAATACAAATCGGCTCGGCGTTTCCGCTCAACGAGAACGAGGAGATGGCGGTCAAGGGCAGAAGCCTTTCGGACGGGCTGCCAAAGGACGTGACCCTGACCGCCGACGAGGTGCGCGGCGCGCTTTCGCCGCAGCTCGAAAAGATAATCGAGGCGATAAAAACAACCCTCGAAAAGACTCCGCCGGAGCTTTCGGCAGACATAATCGACCACGGGATAACGCTCACGGGCGGCGGCGCGCTGCTCAGGGGAATCGACATGCTCGTGGCGCAGCAGACGGGACTGACGGTGCACGTCGCGCAGAATCCGCTCGACTGCGTTGCCGACGGAGCCGGAAAACGGCTTGGCAAGAGCCGCACAAACGGCGCTAGGCGCTTTGCCCGATGAAAAGCCGCCGCAAAAACAGAAAAGCTCTGCTGCTCACACTCATCGCGGTGCTGCTGATGGGTGTTTTGTCCGTGGGCGACAACTCGCCGCTGAGAACCGCCCTGAGCGCTCTGACGGGAGGGATATTCAGTCTGACGGCAAAGGCGGCGTCAGGACTCAGCGAGCCGTCGGCAGAGGAGCTTGCAGAGGAAAACGAGCGGCTGAAATCCGAGAACGCCTCGCTGCAAAAAGCCCTTGCCGAAAACCTCGAGCTTCGCGGAGAAAACAAAACTCTCTGGAGCTATTTCGGTCTGAAAAAGAGCGCGCCCGGGCTTGAGCTGGTGCCGGCGTTTGTTCTGCGCCGCGCGGCGACCGACGACTTCGGCGGCTTCACTCTGGGCGCAGGCTCAGACCTCGGGGTCAAGACAAACGACGCGGTGATCTGCGAGAGCGGTCTTGTCGGACGGGTCGTGGCGGTGGACGGCTCGGCATGCCGCGTCGCCACGATTCTCTCGCCCGGCTCAAGGGTCGCGGTGACCGACGGCGAAAGCTCCGACAGCGGAATCCTGACAAGCAGAGACGGCAATCCCGCAATTACCCAGCTGCCCGAAAAGCACAACATAAAAACAGGCGACCTGATACTCACCTCGGGCGAGGGCGGCATCTACCCTCCCGGGATAATCGCCGGCACGGTGAGCGAGCTGAAAACCGACCCGTACGACTCGTCTGTTTACGCGGTGGTTGAGCCTGCCGCGGACTTTGAGGAGCTGAGCGAAGCGGCGGTGGTCGTCGCCTTCTCCGCGAAAGGAGTGACCAAGGCTGAATAGGCGAATTTTGCGCGCGGCGCTCATATCCTCGGAGCTGTTCGCGCTGTACATTCTCGAAAACACGCCGCAGCTCTCGCTGAATCCCGGCGGCGCAAAGCCGCTTTTTCTCGTTGCGGCGGCGATCTCGCTCACGTCGGACGAGGTGATCCCGGCGACGGTCTACGGAGCGGTATGCGGCGCGCTGACCGACCTCGAATCGGGCTCGGTCGGCTTTTTCGCGGTCGGGCTGACCCTGCTCTGCTATTTTCAGTCAAGCCTGCTGCACACGAGCTTCAAGCGCAATCTGCCGTCGCTGTGGCTGCTCTCGCTCGGTTCGGCGGCGGTGATTTTCGGCGCGGATTTTCTGACAAGGCTGATTTTCGGCGGCGTTATCTGGCAGCGGTGCCTTATCAGGGCGGCGCTCACGTACCTGTGCGTCCTGCCGCTGTCGGCGGTAAATTTTCGGAGGAATAACGATGAAGAATAAGGCGCACACGGTCTGCATAATTATAATGTCGCTGATTTTTGCGGCGTTCGCGGCACGGCTTGCGGACTGGCAGCTCATCCACGGCGAGGAATACCGAAGGCTCGCGGCGCGCGCGGACTCCGTCACCGTCACCACCGAGGCGGTGCGCGGCGAGATCATTGACAGAAACGGCGACGGCTTGGTTACAAACACCGCCTGCAAAAGAATCGTTCTCGAAAAATCAAAGCTCGGCGACGACCTGATTCTCGCGCTTATCGGGATTATCGAAAGCTGCGGCGACAAGTGGGCGGACGACCTGCCCGACGATTCCGAAGCCTGCATAAACAAACTCAAAAGCGAGTACCGCATTCCGGACGGCTACACCTCAAAGCAGCTGCGGCAGCTCGTTTCGGTTCACTTCGGCATGAACCAATCAGACGGCGATTTTTACACCCTCGCAAACGACGTAAGCGGCAAATGCGTGAGCGCGGTGAGCGAACAGACTCAGGGTATCGACGGCGTTGAGGTGCAGACCTACCACGTACGCGCTGCGGTGCAGCCGAGCCTTGCGCCGCATATTCTCGGCTCGGTGGGCGCGATTTCAGCCGAGGAGTACGACGCGCTCTCTGACAAAAACTACAAGCTGACCGACAGCATCGGCAAGTTCGGCATAGAAGCGGCTCTCGAGGACGAGCTTCGCGGAAAAAGCGGCAGGCGGATAATCTCGGGCAATTCGGATCCCGACGGCAGCTCTGAGGCGCGCCGCGGCAACACCGTACAACTGACCCTCGACAGCAGGCTTCAAAAAACCGCGGCGGACTCCCTCGCCGAAAACATCAAAGCTGCCAAAGCCGCCGGCGCGGACGACTGCGAATCGGGAGCCGCCGTCATGCTCGATATAAGCGACTTCTCGGTTCTGGCGGCGGCGAGCTGTCCGACCTACGACCTCAACCGCTACTCAAGCGACGGCGACTACTACATGAGCCTTGCCGAGAACGAAGCTGCGCCTATGTTCAACCGCGCGTGCTCGGGCAGCTTTGCGTGCGGCTCGGTTTTCAAGCCGTGCGTGGCGCTGGCGGCTCTCGAGGACGGCGTTATCACTCCCGAGACCGAAATCTACTGCGCGCGCTGCTACGACTACTACCCCTCGAACGTCGTCGCCTGCATGCACTACCACGGAAACGAGAATCTTTTCACGGCGCTTGCGCACTCCTGCAACGTGTTTTTCGCTGAAACGGGCAGGCGGCTGGGCATCAAAAAGATGTCCGCGCTCGCCGAAAAGGCAGGCTTGGGCGAATACACGGGCATCGAAATCGAGGAGAGCCGGGGAGTTCTCGCCGGGCGCGACAGCGAAGAATGGACGGACGGCAACACGGTTCAGGCGGCAATCGGTCAGTCGGACAACGCGTTCACACCCGTGCAGCTCGCGACCTACACGGCGACCCTCGCGAACGGCGGCAGGCGGCTGAAAACCCACCTCGTCAGGCAAATCACCGACTACAGCCGAACCGAAATAATCTACGAAGCAAAGCCCGAGACCGTGAGCGACCTCGGGGTGAAGCAGGAGTACCTCGACGACGTAAAAAAGGCGATGCTCGCGGTCACGGCAGACCCCGAAGGTACCGCCTACAGCGAATTTTACGACTATCCCGTCAAGGTCGGCGCAAAGACGGGCACCGCCGAAAACGCCGGAAGCGACCACGCGGCGTTCATCTGCTTTGCGCCTTTTGAAAAGCCCGAGGTCGCGGTCTCGGTGATAATCGAGCACGGCGCGAACACAAAATTCGCCATGCGCACGGCAAAGGATATGCTCAGCGCATATTTTGAAAATTCACCCAAAACTAATAACTAATAACTACGTGAGTTTGCTCGGACTTATTAAGCACTATGCCCAAAATAAATATTAAAAATTTGTTTGATAAAATCCTCCGCTTTTGTTGCTCTTTTGGAAATTTTGTGTTAGAATAGACAAGAGGTATTGTAATTATGAACAATGTAATCGTTGTGGCGTCCGGCAAAGGCGGCACAGGTAAGTCAACCGTCTGCATTTGCCTCTCGGTTTCGCTTGTCAAACAGGGCAAAAGAGTGCTGCTGATCGACTGCGACTGCGGTATGCGCGGACTTGACATTATGCTCGACATTGAGCAGGATATTCTTTTTGACGCGTCCGACGCCGTCTGCGGCAACTGCGGCTTCGGCGAGGCGGTCTACAAAAGTAAAAACAACGATAATCTCTTTTTGATGGCGGCTCCCTTTGACGCGGAGAACGAGCTCAGCCCCTCGGTTTTCCGTCAGCTGGTAGACGCGGTCAAGGGCGGCTTCGACTACGTGATTATCGATTCGCCCGCGGGCATCGGCTCAGGCTTCGTTACGGCTTCCGCTCCTGCCGACCGCGCGCTTATCGTTACCAACGCCGAACCCACCAGCGTCCGCGGTGCGGTCAAGGTGCGCAAGCGTCTTGAGGCTCTCGGAATCGGCGACGCGCGTCTTGTTATCAACAGGTTCGACAAGCGCGTGTTCAAAAAGCTCGGGTTTTATTCCGACCTCGACGCGGTCATCGACGCGGCTCAGACTCAGCTCATTTCGCTCGTGCCGTTTGACATCAACATTTCGATCGTCATGCAAAAGGGCGCAGCAGGCGTTGAAAGCGGTTCCTCGTTCGCCCCGTTCGAAAGACTCGCCCGGCGCGTAGAGGGTGCGCCGTGTCCCCTTGTGCTCAAGGGTATGTTATGATTTTATGATTTAGATAATTTGAGATAATTCTGTAGTGTTTGGAGGATTTTGGATATGAATATTGCGCTTATCGCTCACGATGAAAAGAAAGAATTAATGGTGCAGTTCTGCATCGCGTACTGCGGCACGCTCAGCCGCAACAACCTTTGCGCCACCGGCACAACGGGTAAAATGGTATCCGAAGCAACCGGCCTGTCGATCCAAAAGTTCCTCGCCGGCTCTCAGGGAGGCAGCCAGCAGATCGCCGCGCGCATCGCGTGCAACGAGGTCGATATGCTCCTCTTCTTCCGCGATCCGCTCAGCCCCAAGCCCAACGAGCCTAACGATATGAATATGCTCAGACTCTGCGATATGCACAACGTGCCCGTCGCAACCAATATCGCCACCGCCGAGGTGCTTATCCACGGCCTTGAGCGCGGCGATCTCGACTGGAGAAACATCCTCAAGTAAGCGCGGCACTGCGCTCTTTTCGGCATGCGCAAACGCATTGCCTTGCAAATCAAAACGGTTAATTCAGCGTCGGGCGGCGTAATGTCGCCCGATACTTATGTATATGGGAAATTTGCAGCGGCGCACGGTGGTGCGCCCTTTGCAGGTTATATGGAGGTATATCATGGCATTAATCACGAAGAAAATCAAGGGCACCGAGGACGTGCTGCCCCGTCAGAGCTACCGCTGGCAGTTCATCGAGGGCGTCATGCGCGAGGAGGCGAAGGCATACGGCTTCAAGGAGATCCGCACGCCTGTCTTTGAGCACACAGAGCTCTTCGCGCGCGGCGTGGGTCAGACGACCGACGTCGTTCAGAAGGAGATGTACACCTTCGACACAAAGGGCGGCGAGAGCGTTACCCTGCGTCCCGAAGGTACCGCGGGCGCGGCGAGAGCGGTGCTTGAGCACAACCTCGAAAACGAGGGTCTGCCGATAAAGGCGAGCTACTTCGTTTCCTGCTACCGCTACGAGAAGCCGCAGGCAGGCAGACTCAGAGAGTTCCACCAGTTCGGTCTTGAGGAGTACGGCACGCAGTCTCCCGTTGCCGACGCGGAGCTTATCTGCGCGGCGCAGTCGATTCTCGACAGACTCGGTCTTGACAAGGTAAGGCTTGAGATAAACTCCATCGGCTGTCCCGAATGCCGCGCAAAGTACAATCAGGCGCTGCGCGACTACTTCGGCGGCTACCGCGGGCAGCTCTGCACCACCTGCCTGAGCCGTCTTGAGAAGAATCCCATGCGTCTGCTCGACTGCAAAAGTCCCGAGGACAAGGCAATCGCAAAGGACGCTCCCAAAATCACCGACTACCTCTGCGAGGAGTGCGAGGCGCACTTTGCTGAGGTTCAGAAATATCTCGGCTGCGCAGGCGTTGAATACACCGTCAACCCCACAATCGTGCGCGGTCTCGACTACTACACCAAGACCGTCTTTGAGTTCGTCACCGACTGCATAGGCGCACAGGGCACCGTCTGCGGCGGCGGCAGATACGACGGACTTATGGAGGAGCTCGGCGGAAAGCACACTCCGTCGCTCGGCTTCGCGATGGGACTTGAGCGCCTGATGATGGTCATGGACGCTCAGGGAATCGAGATCCCCGACACAAGCTCCTGCGCTCTCTACATCGCCACGATGGGCGACGAAGCAAAGGCTAAGGCGTTTGAGCTGCTCAAGCGCGTCCGCGAGTGCGGTCTGACCGCCGAGACCGACGTTGTAGGCAGAGGTCTCCGCGCCCAGATGAAGTATGCCGACAAGATCGGCGCGCGTTACTCGATGGTGCTCGGCGACAACGAGATCGCCGAAAACAAGGCTAAGGTCAAGAACATGGAGAGCGGCGAGCAAACAGAGCTTGCGCTCGACGAAAGCTTTGCCGAGAAATTCTCGGTGCTGCAATTGGCAAGCGACAAGGCGTTTGGAATTTAAACCGCGCCTTTTAACAATCTACGGAGGAATAATAACATGGCAGAATATATGACAGGCTTGAAGCGTACACATTACTGCGGAGACCTCAGGATCTCCGACGTAGGCAAGGAGGTCACCGTCTGCGGCTGGGTTCAGCGCTGCAGAGACCTCGGTCAGCTGATCTTCATCGATCTGCGCGACCGCTCGGGTATTGTACAGCTCGCCTTTACCGATAAAACAGACAGAGAGATTTTTGCAAAGGCGTTCGCGTGCCGCGGTGAGTTCGTCCTCGCCGCCAAGGGTACGGTCTGCGAACGTTCCGCGAAAAATTACGATATTCCCACGGGTGAGATCGAGGTCACAGTCAGCGACCTCCGCGTTCTCTCAAAGGCGCAGACTCCGCCCTTCGAGATCGTCGACGACAGCGAGACAAACGAGGAGCTTCGCCTTCGTTACCGCTACCTCGACCTGCGCCGCCGTCCGCTGCTCAACAACCTCATGATGCGCAGCAAGATCTCAAAGGTTGCGCGCGACTACTTTGCCGAAAACGGCTTTGTCGAGATCGAAACCCCGATGATGATCAAATCCACCCCCGAGGGTGCGCGCGATTACCTCGTTCCCTCGCGTATCCACAACGGCAAATTCTACGCCCTGCCCCAGTCGCCGCAGATATACAAGCAGCTGCTGATGGTTTCGGGCTTTGACCGCTATATCCAGCTTGCGCGCTGCTTCCGCGACGAGGATCTCCGCGCAGACCGCCAGCCCGAGTTCACCCAGATCGATATGGAGCTTTCGTTCGTCGACGTCGAGGACATCCTCGAGATTAACGAGGGCTTCTTCAAGCGTCTTTTCAAAGAGGTTCTCGGTCAGGAGCTCGAGACTCCCTTTACGCGCATGACCTACGCCGACGCAATGGAAAACTACGGCTCCGACAAGCCCGACGTCCGCTTCGGAATGAAGATTCAGGACATCTCCGACCTCGTCAAAGACTGCGGCTTCGGCGTGTTTACGGGAGCTATCGAAAACGGCGGCTCAGTACGCGCGATCGTCGCGAAGAACGCCGCGTCAACCTATACCCGCAAAGAGATTGACAAGCTCACCGAATACGTCCGCGGCATCGGCGCAAAGGGTCTCGCCTACGTGAGATGGGTCGACGAGCCTAACGCCTCGTTCAAAAAATTCATGACCGACGACGAGCTTGCGGCGATTTACGACCGTCTCGGCGCAGAGAAGGGCGACGTTATCCTTATCGTTGCCGACAAAAACAGCACTGTTCTCTCGACCCTCGGCGCACTCAGACTCAAGATCGCAAAGAGGCTCGATATCATTCCCGACGAGTTCAAGTTCGTCTGGATAGTAGACTTCCCGTTCTTTGAGAAGGACGAGGAAAGCGGCGAGTGGGTAGCCATGCACCACCCGTTCACCATGCCCAATGAGGACTGCATACAGTACCTCGACACCGACCCCTCGAAGGTCATCGCGAAGGCGTACGACCTCACGCTCAACGGCGTGGAGCTTTCGAGCGGCTCGATGAGAATCACAGACCCCGAGCTGCAGCAGAGAATGTTCCGCGCGCTCAAGCTCACCGACGAGGAGATCGAAGCGAAGTTCGGCTTCCTTGTTGAGGCGTACAAGTACGGCGCGCCGCCTCACGGAGGAATGGGCATCGGACTTGACCGCGTGACCATGCTTCTCTGCGGCGCAGACAGCCTGCGCGACGTTACCGCCTTCCCGAAGGTTCAGAACGCCAGCGAGCTTATGTCGGCATGTCCGGCTCCCGTCGACAAGGAAAGCCTCGACGTGCTTGGAATCGCGCTGAAGGACTGAGATATGAGAGCGGAGAGTTAAGTGAACGGCGGGCGCTGCCCACACCCGATTTATATTGTTTTACGGTCACGCGCAATATTGATTCAGTCGGGCGCCGATTTTTCCAAAACACCGCGCTTTCCGCACGACCTTCACTCCACTCTTAACTCTTAACTCTGAACTCTGACTAACGAAAGGACGTGTTCAAATGGGCTGGGCTAGTATTATTGTGCCGCTCGCTATAATCGCGGCGCTCGCAGTTACCGTTCTGGTAATTTTTCTGTACATAAAATACCGCCTGCAAAGGTTCTCCAAGGAGGCATTCGGCACCAAGGATTTTGCCAAGGCGATGAAGGATATCGAGCGGTCAACCGAGTCCGCACGTTCGGTTCACGGCATGACCGACATCTACCTGCCGCTGATTCAGAAGGACTTTCCCGATTTCGACTACGACGTATTCAAGGGCAGGGTCGAGGGCGTGCTCAAGAGCTACTTTGCCGCCATCACCGCGAAGGACGACGGTCTGCTCTCGCCGGACTGCTCGCAGTCGATCCGCAACACGGTTATCGGTCTGATACACGAGCTTGAGGCTAAGGACTACGTTCACGAGCACCGCGAGGTAACTGTTCATCAGATGGAAATCGCGCGTTACCTCAAGAACGGCCCCACCGTGACGATACTGTTCAACGCCGCCGTCGGAATGTACGACTACGTTACCGACGCAAACGGCAAGGTGGTTATGGGCAACAGCGAGAAGAAGTCGCAGAAGCTCTTTGACGTGGCTCTCGTTTACGCGCAGGATCCCGACAAGATGAGCGTTTCGTCGATGACCACCGCTATGGGCGTTAACTGCCCGAACTGCGGCGCGCCGATCACGAACCTCGGTCAGAAATACTGCAACTACTGCGGCACCGGTATCCGCGAAATCAACGTCCGCTCGTGGAGCTTTGAGTACATTCAGGAAAACAAGACCACCAGCTCGCCGTACTGATGAGCCGGCAGCTAACTGCGGTGACTGCCAGATAAATACAAATCGGAGCGAAGCGACCCTTCACTACCAACTACCAACCACCAACTACCAACTACCAACTACCAACTACCAACCACCAACTGTCAACCACCAACTACCAACTACCAACCACCAACTACCAACCACCAACTACCAACCACCAACCACCAACTACCAACTACCAACTGCCAACTACCAACTGCCAACTACCAACTACCAACTACCAACCACCAACTACCAACCACCAACTACCAACCACCAACCACCAACTACCAACTACCAACTAATTTTCCTCTTGCAATTTAAAGCAATATATATTAAACTATAGATAATGGGAGAATATTTTTCTCTAATCTGTTATAAAAAGGAGTTTTTACTATGGGTATTATCAGAGCTGCCGTAAACGCGGTAACAGGCGCGCTTGCCGATACATGGCTCGAAGTCATTGAATCCTCCCCTATGGGCAAAAATGACGTTATCGTTCCCGGTCAGGCTGTTGACCAGAGAGGCAGAAGCCAGAACAAAAAGGGCGGCGAAAACCTCGTTTCAAACGGCTCTATTATTCATGTTTTAGACAACCAGATGATGATTCTTGTCGACGGCGGCAAGATCGTCGACTATTCGGCTACTCCGGGCTACTTCAAGGTAGAGAACAGCTCTCTGCCCTCACTCTTTAACGGTCAGCTCAAGGAGAACATCAAGGAGAGCTTCGCCCGTATCAAGTACGCAGGTATCTCCTCAACCTCTCAGCGCGTATTCTTCATCAACCTTCAGGAGATCAGAGACCTGCAGTTCGGCACTCAGAATCCCGTTCAGTATTTCGACGAGTTCTACGAGGCAGAGCTTTTCATGCGTCTGCACGGCACCTTCTCGGTAAAGATCACCGACCCGTTCAAGTTCTACATGGAGGTCATCCCGAAGGAAGTAATCACCAACAACCAGAGCTACGCCTTCAACCGCCAGAACATGCAGCAGTTCTACGACGAGTTCGTAGCGGCTCTGAGCGCGGCGTTCAACCAGTATTCAGCCGACGGCAACCGCATCAGCCACATCACCTCCAAGAGCATGGAGATGGCTAAGTACATGCAGAACGTTCTCGACGCCGACTGGACAGAGCTCCGCGGTCTTGAGATCGTCAGAGTCGCAATACAGAATCCCGCTTACGACGACGCAAGCCAGAAAATCGTCAACGAGCGCAGCAAGATGGCTTCTCAGGTCAGCTACCTCAAGGACGCTGCAAACCAGCAGGCGTTCATGGCGAAGTCTGTCGGCGAGGGCATCAGCTCCGCAGGCAAGAACGCAGGCGGCGCGGCAGTAGGCTTCATGGGCATGAACATGGCTCAGAACATGGGCGCAGGCGTAATGGGCAGCTATATGCAGAATCCCCAGTACGGTCAGGCTCCCCAGCAGCAGTACGGTCAGGCTCCTCAGCAGCAGTACGGTCAGGCACCCCAGCAGCAGCCTCCGCAGGCTCCCCAGCAGGGCGGATGGACATGCGAATGCGGCGCTGTAAACAACGGCAAGTTCTGCATGGAGTGCGGCAAACCCAGACCCGAGGCTCCCAAAAAGCGCTTCTGCACCAACTGCGGCGCAGAGCTGAATCCCAACGCCAAGTTCTGTCCCGAATGCGGCAGCAAGCAGTAAACGGCAAAGCATACTATAAATAAACAACTCAACCGGGCGGCAAACTCAAAACGCCGCCCGGTTACACATAAACGGAGAAACATCTATGGCTACAATGGAATACAAGTGCCCAAGCTGCGGCGCTCCGCTTAGCTTCAACCCCGAAAATCAGAATTTCTACTGCGAATACTGCGGCTCGAGCTTTACCACTCAGCAGATACAGGAGCTTTACGCTGAGTCCGAAAAGACCGAATCCATCAACGAGCAGGAGGTAAGAAGCTCCGAGGAGCAGCGCGCGAAGGCTCAGAAAAGCGGCGGGGATTTTGACGAGGACTTCATGGTGTCCTACTCCTGTCCGTCCTGCGGCGCGGAGATCATGACCGCCGAGAGCACCGCCGCGACCGAGTGCTACTACTGCGGCAACCCCGTAGTTCTCGGCTCTCGTCTTTCGGGCGAGTTCAAGCCCGACAGCGTGATTCCCTTTGCGCTGACAAAGGACAAGGCGGTCGACGCGTTCATGAAGATGTGCGGCAAGAAGAAGTTTTTGCCTGCGGGCTTCGCCAACAAAACGCAGTTTGAAAAAATGCAGGGAGTTTACTTCCCCTATTGGTATGTCGACGAGAAAATGCAGTCCAGCGCGGTCGCGACCGGCAAAAAGGTCCGCCACTGGACCTCGGGCAACCGCCGCTACACCGAAACCAGCACCTACCGCCTGTTCAGAACCGGCGATATCGAGATCCGCAACGTGTTTGAGGAGGCTCTCCGCGACAAGCAGGGAACGCCTACCCAGAATCCTCAGAGCACCCGTCAGGCGAACGCTCAGGAGGCTATGAAGTACCTCGACAACTACCATATGCAGCAGCGCCACGAAATGCTGCAGTGCGTTCACCCGTTCGACGTTACAAAGGCGGTTCCGTTCTCGATGAGCTACCTCTCGGGCTTCAAGGCAGAGAAGCGCGAAATCGGCAAGGATGAGATCAAAGACACCATCGCAGAGCGCATGGACACCTACGCGAAGCGCCTGCTTGAGGGAACGATGTCGGGCTATCAGGGAGTTTCGCTTGAGAATTACTCCGACAAGACCTTCGACCAGCGCTGGCGCTACACCCTGCTGCCGGTGTGGATAATCACCTACAAATTCAAGGGTCAGATCATGCCCTACGCAATCAACGGACAAACGGGCAAAACCTACGGCAAGCTGCCCGTCGCGGGCGGCAAGCTCGCACTCTGGGGCGCGATAGTCGCGCTGATCGTATTTGTGATCGCCGTGTTGGGAGGTATGCTCTTCCTATGATTAAAACAAGAATTTCAGTAAAAATCTCCGCGGCGGCGCTTGTTTTGCTTCTGCTTTTCTCGTCAGCGGCAACGGCGTTCGCGGCAACCGACTACAACTCATACTACCTTATTTCGGATGAAGCCGATTTGTTTGCCGGCTCGTCGTTCGACGGTCTGAGCGAAAAGCTCGAAACCGTAGGCAAGCACACAGGCTGGCAGATCGCCGTCGTGACCACAAACGACAACGTAGGCTCGTCGCAGATGGACAGCTACTACAACAGGGTGTACGACAACAACCGCAGTTATTTTGAATCCGACTGCGTCATGTTCGTCATCGACAACGCGTCGGGCAACCGAATCATTCTGACTCACGGCGACGCCGAGGCGTATTTCACCGACCAGCGCATGAGCGATATGAAGTCCGCACTCAAGCCCTACCTCAGCAGCGGCGATATGCTCAACGCGTCCTATGAGTTCGCCGACAAGACTCAGGAGTTCTACGACGAGGGCATTCCCTCCGACGGCACCCACAACAACCACGTTGAGGGCACCGAAACCGCCGACGACAAGCTCAAAAGAGAGAACAAGCTGCTCTATGTCCTCAAAAAATGGGGATGGCTGATGGGTCTTATCGCGATTGCGGCAGGCGGAATCTTCGCCGGAGTCAACGTGGGCAGATACAAGTTCAACGGCAAGTCCGGCACCTACGACCTCGACAAGAACAGCACCATGAAGGTGCTCGACAGCCGCGACCAGTTCCTGCACAAGAGCACCACCTCGACCGTGATCAGCTCAGGCTCGTCATCGGGCGGCGGCGGAGGCGGTTCCTCGTCGCACGGCAGCTCAGGCTCGTTCTGAAAACAAGGCATTACGCGCCGCCATCGCTTTGACGGTGTGTTCGCCAAAAAACATACTCAATCCTAAAGAGGAAGTTTTACTGACTCCGCAGCATTGGATAATATCAGCCGGATTACCCGGCAGAGTTATGCTATTCAAACGGCGGCGTCTTACACCGCCGTTTTTATATTTTAAATGAAAAGGAGGGATTCTATGCCCGAAAACACACGCGTAGCGGTAATCAGTATCGTGGTCGAAAACCCGGACTGCGTTACCGAGATCAACGAAATTCTCCACGCCTACTCCGACTATATCATCGGAAGAATGGGTATACCATACCGTGAGAAGAACATCAGCATAATCAGCGTCGTAATTGACGCGGAGTCTGACGTGATAAACAGAGTATCGGGCAAGCTCGGCAGACTCGGCGGCGCGACCGTCAAGACAGCCTGCTCAAAGAAGTGAAGCTATATGAATTGTAACGACATCATCAAAAAACTACGAACCACCCGTAACGCCGAACGCGGCGAGCTTATTTATCTGCTCGAAAACATTACCGACGGCGAACGCGAGGTGCTGCGCCGCAGCGCTCAGGAGGTCGCTCAGGAGCATTTCGGCAACAAAATCTATATCCGCGGTCTTATCGAAATTTCGAGCTACTGCAAAAACGACTGCCTTTACTGCGGAATCCGCCGCTCAAACAAGAACGCCGTCCGCTACCGTCTGACCCCCGACGAAATCCTCTCGTGCTGCGAACACGGCTATGAGCTGGGGTTCTGCACCTTCGTCCTGCAGGGCGGCGAGGATCCGTATTACACCGACGACCTGCTCTGTGAACTCATCGGCGAAATTAAGCGGAAATGTCCCGGCTGCGCGGTCACCCTCTCGCTCGGCGAGAGAAGCTATGAAAGTCTGCAAAGGCTGTACGACGCAGGCGCAGACCGCTACCTCATGCGCCACGAGACCGCCGACAAGGCGCACTACGAAAAGCTTCACCCGAAGGAGCTTTCGTTTGAGAACCGAATAAGCACGCTTTACAAGCTGAAAGAAATCGGCTATCAGACGGGCGCGGGCTTTATGGTAGGCTCGCCGTACCAGACCGCCGCTACCCTCGCCGAGGATCTTATGTTCATCAAAAAATTACAGCCGCAGATGTGCGGAATCGGTCCCTTCGTACCCCACAAGGACACCGTTTTCCGCGACGAGGAGCACGGCGGACTTAACCTCACGCTGACGCTGCTCTCGGTAATCAGGCTGATGAACCCCGACGTTCTGCTGCCTGCCACCACGGCGCTCGGCACCATCGACCCTCGCGGCAGAGAGCTTGGAATACTGCACGGCGCGAATGTTGTAATGCCAAACCTCTCGCCTGCAGCCCACCGCAAGGACTATTCGCTCTACGACAACAAAATCTGCACGGGCGAGGAAGCCGCCGAGTGTCTTAACTGCCTAAAGGGCAGAATGCGCTCGATAGGCTATGAAATCGTAAAATCAAGAGGCGACTACGCCGGGGTTTAGAAAAAACCATTCCGCTAAACTCTCAAAATATAAAGGAGCAAGAAAAATGACACAGTATAATCCCAAATCACTCAACGCGGATGAATTTATCAACGACGCCGAAATTCTCGACACTCTCCGCTATGCCGACGAAAACAAGGACAACATGGAGCTTATCGACTCCATCATCGAAAAAGCGAAGCTGCGCAAGGGTATCGACCACCGCGAAGCAAGCGTTCTTCTCGCCTGCGACAACCCCGAAAAGCTAAAGGAGATCTACGCCCTCGCCGAGCAGATAAAGAAGGACTTTTACGGCGAGAGAATCGTTATGTTCGCGCCGCTCTACCTCTCAAACTACTGCGTAAACGGCTGCGTTTACTGCCCGTACCACCTCAAGAACAAGCACATCTGCCGCAAAAAGCTCACTCAGGAGGAGGTCAAGGCTGAGGTCATCGCGCTTCAGGACATGGGTCACAAGCGTCTCGCGATCGAGGCAGGCGAGGATCCCGTTCACAACCCGATCGAGTACATTCTTGAGTGCATCGACACCATCTACTCAATCAAGCACAAAAACGGCGCTATCCGCCGCGTTAACGTAAACATCGCCGCCACCACCGTCGAGAACTACAAAAAGCTCCACGACGCAGGCATCGGCACCTACATTCTCTTCCAGGAGACCTACAACAAAAAGAGCTACGAGGAGCTTCATCCCACAGGCCCCAAGCACAACTACAACTACCACACCGAGGCGATGGACCGCGCCATGGAGGGCGGTATTGACGACGTGGGACTCGGCGTTCTCTTCGGTCTTGAGCTGTACCGCTACGAGCTTGCAGGCATCCTCATGCACGCCGAGCACCTCGAGGCTGTTCACGGCGTAGGCCCCCACACGATCAGCGTTCCGCGAATCAAGGCAGCCGACGACATCGACCCCGATACCTTTGACAACGGCATTGACGACGAGACCTTCTGCAAGATCATCGCGATCATCCGCATCGCGGTTCCCTATACGGGCATGATTATCTCGACCCGCGAGAGTCAGAGCGTCCGCGAAAAGGCTCTCCGTCTGGGCATTTCGCAGATAAGCGGCGGTTCCAAAACGAGCGTAGGCGGCTATGTTGAGCCGGAGCCCGAGGAGGAGAACTCCGAGCAGTTCAGCGTTTCAGACCGCCGCACCCTCGACGAGGTTGTCTGCTGGCTGATGGAGCTGGGCTACATTCCCTCGTTCTGCACAGCCTGCTACCGCGAGGGCAGAACAGGCGACCGCTTTATGTCGCTCTGCAAGAGCGGTCAGATCCAGAACTGCTGCCACCCCAACGCGCTCATGACCCTCGAGGAGTACCTTGTGGACTACGCAAGCCCCAAGACGCGCGAAATCGGCGAAAAGGTGATCGAGAAGGAGCTGCTCAACATTCCGAAGGAGAAGGTCAGAAAAATCGCCGCCGAGCACATCGAGGACATCAAGAACAACAACAAGCGCGACTTCCGTTTCTGATATACACAGGAGAAGCATATGAGTCTTAACAGCACGCCCTCGGGCGAGAGGGTGCACATCGGATTTTTCGGACGGCGCAACGCGGGCAAATCGAGCGTTGTCAACGCCGTCACCAATCAGCAGATCTCTGTGGTGTCCGACGTAAAGGGCACCACCACCGACCCCGTTCAAAAGGCTATGGAGCTGCTGCCGCTCGGCCCCGTCATGATCATCGACACACCCGGCTTTGACGACGAGGGCAGCCTCGGCGAACAGAGAGTTAAGCGCACCAAGCAGGTGCTCAACCGCACCGATATCGCCGTTCTCGTCGTGGACGGCAACGTCGGCAAGACCGCCGCCGACGAGGAGCTTATCGGGATTTTCAGACAGAAGGACATTCCCTACATCGTCGCCTACAACAAGTGCGACGAGTCGGGCGTTTGCGATCACGACGACGGCATCTCCGTCAGCGCGCTCAATAAAACAAACATCAACGAGCTGAAGGAGCGCATGGCACGACTGACCGTTGCCTCAAACGACCGCAAAATCTGCGCCGATCTTGTAGGCACAGGCGAGCTTGCGGTGCTTGTCGTGCCTATCGACAAGGCGGCTCCCAAGGGCAGACTGATTCTGCCGCAGCAGCAGACGATCCGCGACCTGCTTGATTCGGGCGCGGCTGCAGTGATCGCCCGCGACACCGAGCTTGCCGAAACGCTCGCCTCCCTCGGCAAAAAGCCGGCAATGGTCATCACCGACAGTCAGGCGTTCGGCAAGGTAAAGGACATCGTGCCCGATTACATTCCGCTGACCTCGTTCTCGATACTGATGGCGAGGTACAAGGGCTTTCTCGAAACTGCCGTAAAGGGCGCGGCGGCGATAGAGAATCTTGACGACGGCGACACGGTGCTTATCTCGGAGGGCTGCACCCACCACCGCCAGTGCGACGACATCGGCACCGTAAAGCTTCCGCGATGGCTCAAAGCGCACACGGGAAAGGACATTATAATAGAAACCACCTCGGGCAAGGGATATCCCGAGGACTTGTCGCCGTACAAGCTGATAATCCACTGCGGCGGCTGCATGCTCAACGAGCGCGAGATGACCTACCGCCGCAAATCCGCCGAGGACAGCGGCGTTCCGTTCACAAACTACGGCACCGCAATCGCCTACCTGAACGGCATATTAAAGCGCACACTCAGCGTTTTCCCCGATTTGCAGAAGCTGGTTTAATAAATACGAATTTCGCCGGCGAATAAAACAGCATGAATTATCCGTTGAATAATTCGGTATTATATGATAAAATAATAGTAATCTGAAATGAAAGGAAGCTGCCCTATGAGCACAAAGGATATTGCGTACAGTATTTTCAGCCGTTTAAGCGAAGAACAGCTAAAGGGCTTTATAGCCATGTTTCAGGAAATGTATCCTGTTGACGACTGCAATCAGGCACAGCGCGACGAAGCCTTTGAAAAGCTGCAAAATCTGCGGCGGACAATTCCCGATTTAGATGAAAAAAAGGAGCTTGAAGCCTACAGAACCGAGAGGTACGGCGCATGAGAGTTCTCATAGATACCAATGTTTTGATTGATTATATCGCTAACAGAGCGCCTTATGCCGACGACGCCGAAAAAATAATCGTCTTATGCAAGGACAACAGGATAGAAGGATGCGTAGCCGCACACTCTATGATGAATATCTTCTATATTCTCAGAAAAAGTATGTCTGTAAGCGAGAGAAAAACGTTTTTGTTCTCTCTGTCCCAAATTACTGAAATCATCGGAATCGACAGGCAAAAGATCATTAACGCAATAGTCAACCACGATTTTTCAGACTTTGAGGATTGCCTGCAGGCGGAATGCGCAAAAAGCTTTTCTGCTGATTTTATTATCACAAGAAACGTCAATGACTTCGAAAACAGCGAAATCAAGCCTATTACACCCGATGTGTTTCTGCAAAACTTAATTTAAAAGAATAAGGCTGCCGCCAAATCGTTTGATTTGCGACAGCCCTTCTATTTTTAAATTTTCTTTCTCATCAGACCGCCGAGGTACTTCATAAAGCCGTAGCCCGCGATTCCGTTCTGGGCGTAGCCGCCCTTTTTGAGCGCCTGATTTACCGCAAGCTCGGTTCCGTCGCCGAAGATGTTGTTCTCGTCAACGCCCTGAGTGATTATACCCTGCTTTTTCGCGGTGAGGAGCATTTCCTTGAGAGCCATCACGCCGTAGGTCTTGTCGCCCTTCTCAAAGCCCTTTGTGTCGAGCACAGGCTCGGACGGCTGCCAGTTGTTCCAGCCGCCCTGCTTGATTATCGTCGGGTAATCCTTGTAGCATTTGTCCTTGTCGACCGTGCCCACGCCCGGGATAGAGTTCGACTCAAGGTAGTTTACCTCGCCGCCGTACTGCCACATTCCGTAGCTGCCGCGGTAGTCGCAGGTTGAGTTCCACTGCGCCACCCACACGTCGTAGTTGTCGAGCAGGCTCGGGTCGTTGAGCTTGCCGTTGAGCCAGCTGAGCGCGGAGTAAAGCATCGGGTAGTAGCCCGCCTTTTTGATCTCGCTCAGAAAGGTCTTGCATATCGCGACGAGAGCAGCGCTGCCGGGATTGCCGTTGCGCGCCTTGTAGCCGTCCGCGTCCTCCATGTCAAACGCGACGGGCAGAGTCGGTTTCTTGTTTTTGAGCAGGCGGATAACGTGCCGCGCCTCGCTTTTCGCGTCGTCGGTGTTGACCGCGTAGGAGTAGAGGTAGGCTCCCCACGGAACGCCTGCCGCCTCGCACTTGCGCACGTTGTTCTCAAACTGACTGTCGTCCTGAACCGCGAGGTCAGAACCGTAGCCGCAGCGTATCATCACAAAGTCGTAGCCTGCGTCCTTGATTTTTTCGATACTCACATTTCCGTTGAGCGAGGATATATCCACGCCCTTTTTTCCGTTCAGATTCATAATTTCCTCCCTTTTCGGTTTTCTCGGAGACCGGTCTCCCTTAGCATAATATGTAAAATCGGAAAACCTGTCCCTCACCAAGGGTGCGAAATAGACGGTAATTGCATAAAAGTACGCAATTTAAAAGAAAACGCCGGCAAAAACCGACGTTCATTTTTATTTCTTGTTGGGGTTCTTGATCATTCTTCCGTTGACGAAGATGTAGTCGTCCTCGGTGTTGTCGGTGACGATCGGAGTGTCGTCAACCTCCTCCTTTATCGGGTTGACGAAGTCGCCTACGCTCTCTATCAGCCCCTTCGAGACCATCGCGACCTCGATGTAGGTTATCAGCATCGGGTAAACCGCGGCGACAATCACTCCCACAACGATTTTCCACACGCCCTCGGCATATACGAACACGAGCACCGCGATTGCTGCAGCTGCGACGATCATCACCAGCGCGATGAGGTTGCGCAGGATCTTGCCGAGGATAAGCAGCAGCGAGTTCTTGTAGATATCTCTCCACCTGAGCTCGTAGGTAACGCTCATAAGCGGCGCGTAGAACATCATTATCATCAGTCCGGCGGTAAAAAATCCGTAGAAGCCGAGAATATAGACGAAGGTGACGTCGGTCTGCGCCTGAATAAAGTAATACATAAACGCGAACATAGCGCAGGCGCATATGAGGTAGGTTATCACACCGTGGAGGATAAAGACCTTCCAGCACTCCTTGACCGCCGAAAAGAACGTGGGCACAACGGGAACGTAGTCGTTCTCGATTGCGTACTTGCGGATAACAACGACCAATCCGGAATAAAAAATCGTTCCGGGGATGATTCCCAAGCCCCAGACGAGGACGTTGTTGAAGCCGGTCAGTATACTCACGCCGATTGAAGCGCCGACGCAAACGGCAAGCGCAGCCGAAAAAATAACTCCGGCAAGCAAAAGCTGCGGCAGCTTCTGAAAAAACACCGCGGCGGGTTTTGTTCTTTTTTTCATAATTTCAATCCTTTTGCATTCAAATCTAAGACTATATAATGATAACACAAAACGACTGTGTTTTTCAATATTTCACAAAAAATAATTTTGCGCACAAAAGGTTCAAAACGCTCGTATTCGGTAAAAAGTTGTCAGAATTATTTCAAAATGCTTCAAAATTGAAAACAAAATTAATAAAATATCTCTTGCAATTTTAGCGATTTGATGATATATTATAAACAAGAGGGGCTTGTCTGCCTCTACGCAATGCCCGACGTTTTTCGGGTAAATAATTTTTTAGAAAAGGTGATTAACGTGAAAAAGGAAACAATCAAGAGAGCGGCAGCCGTCACTCTCGCTGCCCTTATGGCAGGATCCGCTCTCGCGGGCTGCGGCGGCAATTCGTCCTCATCAACCGACTCAAAGGCTGATTCCAAGACCGAGTCCAAAGCAGACGCTACAGGCGGAAAGGTTTATTATCTGAACTTCAAGCCCGAGCAGGACGAGGCTTGGCAGGCTCTTGCCAAGAAGTACACCGAGGAGACCGGCACAGAGGTAACCGTTGTTACCGCTGCCGAGGGTACCTACGAGCAGACCCTCACCTCCGAGATGGCTAAGGGCGACGAGGCTCCCACACTCTTCCAGGTCAACGGCCCCGTTGGTCTTGCCAAGTGGGAAGACTTCTGCAAGGACCTCAAGGACACCGACATCTACAAGCAGCTCACCTCCACCGACTATGCTCTGGAGAAGGACGGCAAGGTTTACGGTATCGCATACGTAATCGAGTCCTACGGCATTATCTACAACAAGAGCCTGCTCAACAAGTATTTTGAGTCTGACTTCGCAACCGTTAAGAAGATCGACGACCTCAACAGCTTTGACAAGCTCAAGACCGTTGCTGAGGAAATCCAGGCTAACGCTGACGCTCTCGGCGTAAAGGGCGCGTTCACATCTCCCGGTATGGACAGCTCCTCCGACTGGAGATTCAAGACCCACCTCGCAAACCTTCCCATCTACTTTGAGTATCAGGCAGACGGCATCTCCGATACCGACGCTATCAAGGGCACCTACCTCGAGAACTACAAGAACATTTGGGATCTCTACATCAACAACACCACCTGCAAGCCCACCGAGCTCGCTTCCAAGACAGGCGCTGAGTCTGAGGCTGAATTCATCAACGGCGAAGCTGTATTCTTCCAGAACGGCAGCTGGGAGTACGGCGCAGTTACCAAGGACGACGCTATGAAGGACGACGACCTCGGCATGCTCCCGATCTACATCGGCGTTGGCGACGAAGCTAACCAGGGTCTCTGCACAGGTACAGAGAACTATTGGTGCGTAAACAGCGAGGCAAGCGAAGCTAACCAGGCTGCTACAGAGGCGTTCATCAACTGGTGCGTAACCTCCGAGACCGGTACCAAGGCTATGGCTGAGGACATGGGCTTTGTAATTCCCTTCAAGGCTGCTCAGGAGTCTCAGAACGTATTCGTTAAGGCTGACAAGGAATACACCGACGCAGGCAAGAAGCCCGTTTCCTGGAACTTCACCACCATGCCTTCCGAGGATTGGAAAAACGGCGTAGGCGCTGCTCTTACTCAGTATGCTGCAGGCACAGGCGACTGGGATGCTGTTAAGACCGCATTCGTAGACAACTGGAAGACCGAAAAGGAAAAGGCCGGCGAATAATTAAAACTATTTCCAAGGTTTTAGCTTTCTGAATTTATCTAAAATCAAGGAGGCTGGGATACTCTCAGCCTCCTATGTTTTTTACGGTATGAGTGACTATAAGAAAGGCAAAGAGTATGTTTAAAAAACCTAAAAGAAAACTATACGCCTTAATCTTTGTCGTTCCTACTTTTGCTGCCTTTGTTATCGGATTCATCTATCCCTTTATCAGAGGCATCTACCTCTCGTTTTTCCAATTTCAAATTGTATCAAAAACGAAGTTTGTAGGCTTTGACAATTATATCAGGGCTTTTCAGGACGAGAGCTTTCTCCGTTCCTTCTGGTTCACGCTCGGCTTCGTTGTTGTCAGCGTAATACTGATCAACGTTATCGCGTTCTTCGTAGCTTACGCGCTGACGCTCAAAATCCGAGGCTCGAATATTTTCAGAACCGTATTCTTCATGCCGAACCTCATCGGCGGTATTATCCTCGGCTACATCTGGCACCAGATTTTTGACGGCCTCCTCCGCAACCTCGATATGCCCTCTCTCGTTACAAACGAAACTCTGGGCTTCTGGGGCTTGGTAATCCTGATGTGCTGGCAGCAGGCAGGATATATGATGATCATTTACATTGCGGGCTTCCAGAGCGTGCCCGCAGACCTCTACGAAGCCGCAAAGATCGACGGCGCAAACAAGGGTCAGCTGCTTACCAACGTAACTCTGCCCATGATGATGCCCTCGATCACCATCTGCAGCTTCCTCACGCTCACCAACTCATTTAAGCTGTTCGACCAGAACCTCGCGCTCACAGGCGGCGCTCCGCTTGTTGACGGAGTATGGACGACCCGTATGATGGCGCTGAACATCTACAAGACCTTCTACGGCGAAGGAAAAGCCGCAAAGGGTACAGGTCAGGCTGAGGGCGTAATCTTCTTCCTGATCGTAGTCGTCATTTCGCTCGTTCAGCTCTACCTCACCAGAAGAAAAGAGGTGCAGGCGTAATGGCAATGGTTAAAGCGGTTGAACCCAAATACAAAAAGAAGCAGACCGCGGGTATGAAATTCCTCACATGTCTATTTGCCGTCGTGTCTGTTATCTACGTAATGCCGGTTCTCATCGTAGTTTATAACTCGTTCAAGGCGAACTCCGACATCGCGACAAACCTTTTTGCGCTTCCGAACGCCGACACCTTCTACGGCATTCAGAACTACATAAAGGGCATGACCTTTGGTAACTACCCGTTCTGGGAAGCGGCTCTCTGGAGCCTGATGATCACCGTCGGCGGCGTTGTGATTATCCTTTTCTGCACCTCAATGGCAGCGTGGTATATCCAGCGTTCAAACACGATCATCTGCAAGATCATCTACTTCTTCTGCATCTTCTCGATGGTAGTACCCTTCCAGATGGTAATGTTCACCCTCTCAGACACAGCCAACAGCCTCAAGCTCGTTACCCCGTGGGGTATTCTGCTGGTATATCTCGGCTTTGGCGCGGGTCTTGCCATCTTCATGTTCTCGGGCTTTGTAAAATCGATCCCGATTGAAATCGAGGAAGCGGCTGACGTTGACGGCGCAGGTCCTCTGAGAACCTTCTTCAGCGTTGTGCTCCCGATCATGAAGCCCACCTTCATTTCGGTTGCTATTCTCGAAACAATGTGGATCTGGAACGACTATCTGCTTCCGTACCTGATTCTCGACGGCAAGCTCTACCGCACGATCCCGATTCACATGCAGTTCCTCAACGGCAGCTACGGTCAGACCGATAACGGCGCTATCATGGCTCTCGTTGTACTGAGCATTCTGCCTATCGTAATCTTCTACTTCGCCTGCCAGAAATACATCATCGAGGGTGTTGTTTCCGGCGCGGTAAAGGGTTAACCGATCGCAGACAGAAACAATTTAAAAACGTAAACAGGAGAGCGTTGACTCTCCTGTTTTTTTATGTGTTCGGAAGATTCTCGACCGTGCCGATAAATATCGGGGTGTTGGTCTTTGTGTTGATTATCATATAGAGGAACGGTCTGTTAATGTAAACCTTTCTGTCCTCGTCGCCCGAAGCAGAACCGATATTTATCGTCGCGGTAACGGCGGCTGCTCTGGTACCTTCTTCGTTGACGGAGATGACCGTCTTGTGAAGAACCTCGCTGACAAACGGACTTGCAGCGTTCTTGTCGGCAAGCATATTCTTAAAATCGGCGTTGCTTGTGAACGCTTCCTTCATGCCGAGCGCCTGCAGATTATCGGACAGCTCGTCGTTGTACTCTACCTCGAACTTAGGCAGCTTTGTATCAACCCCACTCTCAGGAACAGACATATTGTTGAGAATGTTTGTCAACCTCTCGCCTGTAAGCGAGTTAACGTAATCATTCAGCTTAACTCCCTCGTCGGGAAGAATCGCGGCAAAAGCGTAGTTGCCGTCGTCATAGTACTTCACAAAACCCCGAGCGTAATCGTCCTTCAGGTAGAAATCCTCAATAGATTCCATAAAATCAACGATGGACTCAGTGCCGTCCGAGTTGGTGAACGTGCCCTTGCGAACATCGCCGGGATATGAATTGCCGGTTCTGGGATTGTAGTAACTGCTGACGTAAGGTATGTTCCACTTCGCGTCGAAGGTGATCGCGTTTATCAGGTACATCATCGCGGAGGGGTCAATGTCGCTGAGAATCGACGGGATCATATCGTCGGTCTTTTCGCTGACCCAGCTGTTGATATTCTCGAGAGCCGGCTCATTGAACATCGTCGGGAAAACTTCGGCGTTGTAGCTGTCCTTTACGCTTCCGATATAATCAGAGCTGATTTCAGCCGAATTTTCCGAGGTGTTGTACCAAACCGAATTGGCAATATTTAACATCGTGCTATTCTGATTCGGATTGCTCAGGTAGCCGGGATAGCTCTTGAGGTACGATATAAGCAGAGACCGCGGCATCCCGAGGGTATTTTCCATCTCCCTGAGGGTGTTGCCGTTTGCGCCGTTCTCTGTCATACCGAGGGCGTACATTACAGACAACGGAGAAACGAGCGTGTTCTCATCGTCGGCAACGCTGCCCTTGAGAAGCTTCACCGAGAAATCATTCATCGCCTGACTGCCCTTGCTCTCGATCTCCTCGTCGGTATAAACAGGCTCGGTCGGCGGCTCCGTAAAAGGTTCGTCGGAAATCTCGAACTGCTCGTCATTAATTTCCTGCTCGGCTGAGATTTTCTGAACCGTTGTTGCGTCGGTAATCTCGATTTTGCCGTTTTTATCTAAATCGGCGACGGTTTTCTGCGCGTCTGAAAACTCGTTAAGACCCGCAACGTTCATTTGAATTATCGTAGCGTCAACAACGTTGACCTTGCCGTTCAGGTCGGCGTCGCCGGCTTTGACCGTCTTAGCGCCTGCGGATATCATCGAAACAGTGCCGAATATCATCGCGGCGGCAAGACAGACCGCTATTGCTTTCTTCAAGCTGATCACACTCCTTGTCCTGATAATTGTATCACAAAAATATATTCTTTTCAACTTTTTTATTTTAAAATAACAAAGCACCATCGTGTGATGGTGCTTGTATGTAAAAGGGCAAGTGCCCTGAAAACTGAATAAAGAAGAGATAATTGAAAAGTAAATACTGACTGACCAAAGTTCATTTGTTCGTATGGTCAAGCCCTCGACCTATTAGTACTGCCAAGCTGAATGCCTCACGGCACTTACA
>CACXAO010000018.1 GCA_902765625.1 uncultured Ruminococcus sp.
TGAGCTACAGAGGCAAATTTGGCGACCCGGAACGGGCTCGAACCGTCGACCTCTAGCGTGACAGGCTAGCGTTCTAACCAACTGAACTACCGGGCCATTTGGTGGTGGGAGTTACAGGGCTCGAACCTGTGACCCTCTGCTTGTAAGGCAGATGCTCTCCCAGCTGAGCTAAACTCCCAACTGCCATTTGCCGCTGCTTCTCTCGGCAACATGATATATTTTAGCACAGTACACCCTGATTGTCAAGACTTTTTTGAAAAATTTTAACTTTTATTTCGCGGACGCTATACGCTTCGTTTCACGCAATCCATACCCGCGCCTTGTTTACAAATAATAATAATCTCCGTCCGAAAATCATCCGAACGGAGAAAATCACAGCTTCATTTAGTCGAGTACATCGTGAAGCACGTTCTTTAGAGTGTCTGCGGAGCGCTGCAACGCTGCCTGTTCGTCGTCGCTTAATTCAATGGGAACCAAACCCTCAACGCCATGCTTGCCGACAATCGCCGGCATACTCAGCGCAACGCCGTTTATCTTCTCGGACTTCTGAATGCTCGAAACCGGCAGAATTGATTTTTCATCCCTTACAATAGCCTCGCAAATTCGCTTTACCGACATGGCGATACCGTAGTACGTGGCTTTTTTGCGCTTAATAATCTCGTATGCGCTGTTCTTAACCTCCTCTGCGATTCTGCGCGAGGTTTCTTCCTCGTGGAAGTGACCGCGCATATTGCAGAATTTGAACAGAGGTACGCCCGAAACATTTGCACTGCTCCAAGCGGCAATCTCGCTGTCGCCGTGTTCGCCGATAATAAACGCGTGTATACTTCTGCTGTCAACTCCCAAATGCTCGCCGAGAAGATACTTTAATCTTGCGGTGTCAAGAACCGTACCGGAGCCAAATACGCGGTTTGAAGGATATCCGCTGAGCTCTTTGGCTACATAGGTCAGGATATCTACCGGATTGGCAACCACCAGAAGAATACCCGAGCGGTTATACTTCGCTATTTCGGGAATAATCGACTTAAAGATCGCAACATTCTTCTTAACCAAATCCAGTCTGGTTTCGCCGGGCTTCTGACCCGCGCCCGCAGTGACAATTACAACCGCAGCGTCACTAATATCCTGATACGTGCCGGCGTAAATCTGCATTGGTTTTGAGAACGGAAGTCCGTGGCTGATGTCGAGCGATTCACCCTCTGCCCTGTCCTTGTCAGCGTCAATCAGAACGATTTCGGAAAACAAATGGCTCTCCATAAGAGCAAAAGCCGAAGCCGAGCCGACAAATCCGCAGCCGATTATAGCCGCTTTTCTGCTGTTCATTTCTACCATAATACTCACTCCCTGATTTGTTTATTTCAGATTATTATTTTCTCATTTAACTAAGTTATTCAGCGCTACGGGCGCATCGGAAGGGTTATCTATACTCTCAACCGCAAGCTCTGACCTACAAATGTCTCCGTTTGGGTCGATAAGTCTATCGACAAGCTTTCCGTATACGCATTCCACCCCGTTTCTCTCAAGCACTGACTTTGCGCTAAAGGTGAGAACCTCGGCATAAACCGACTTTACTTTAAGCAACACAAAAAGCAATGCGGCAGCCTTTCCGACAACCTTATCAGCCGCGGCTGCACCATTCCACTGCGTTTCTCCGACAAGCGAAAGCAGAGATTTAAGACCTCTTTCCTCGGAAACATGGACGCTTTCCTTTGCGCAAACCACGAGGTTATAGCCGCCGATTTGCATCATTTGTCTGGCGTAGGTCATTTCGGTAATCATAATTTTTCACCTCTTGTTTACAATTAGTTTTTGCGAAAAATCACAACAGCACGGTTTTCATATGCCGCTTATCTGTCTTCAATAACGGTAGCTTCAACATATCCGTCGTCAATAGTGCGCCGTCCTGCACGCGCGACAAATATCAGAGTAACAATATCAAACGCGGCAGAAACAAGAATCGCAATTCCGGCGAACATAAAAAGAATATGTGTCGTTTCAAACGGATTTACAAGAATAACGCCGCCGAGAATCACAGAGATGATCGCACTGATTATACTTACAGCGGATACAGGCATATTTGCCTTTCTCGCATTTACATAACCCATGATTTTTACAAAGCCTGAAATCAGCAAAATAACTCCGTAAAGAATAGCGATAAACGCAAAGAGCGACATAATCAGCCTGTGTGCGGAAATTATGAAAATTCCCACGGAAATCAATATCAAAGACCAGATAATTGTAATCAGGCTTTCTTCACCTCTTTTTCGTGCGGCGAAATATCGGATAAGATAAATGATTCCGACCACTGTCAAAAAAACTCCGAATGAAATAACCACTATGGTAGTAAATGTTTCGGGGTTGACAAGCAGAAGAACGCCGACTGCAATCTCAAATAGCAGCATTAGGATGATAGGAATATTATTTTTTATTGTTGACATTTTAATTACCTCCTTAAAGTGATTTGTTTATCGGATATTCAGGCGAATAACCCGCAATATACTTTTGTATCTCAGTCGCGTCAACCACGTTTACAGCACCGTCTCCGTTAATATCCGCAACGCGGTTTGTCAGCGCATCCGGAGAAGCGATTGCGGCTGCAATACGTTGAGTTTCGGTAGCGTCTGTCACGTCAACCAAGCCGTCGTTGTTAACATCGCCAAGCAGCCTGCCTGTCACAGAAGCAAAAACGTTGAGCGACGGTAAAACCTTGCCGTTTGAATCAAAAAATGCCTGATTGTCTACAGCCGAACCGCCGTAATACCTTCCTGCGTCGTCGGGATCGTATTCGGCAGAATAGCTTGAAGCCCAACCGGAACCGTATGCTTCCCAGAGAACGCTGTTTGCGTTGCGCCTTTCGGAACAAGCCTTGCCGCTGAGTCCGGTTGTATCGCCGACGGTGATCCACGCGCCTTCCCAGTAGAATACGCCGAGTCCTTTTTCGCCGACGTCATTGACCGCGCTCATAACCGCTTTAACCTCGCTTGCCTGACCCTGAGGCGTGAAGCTCCAAAGGAGGTTTTCGCCTGTTGAGTTATCGCCGGTGTTGACGGTATTCTGAAAGCCGTCCGTATCGTCGAGCGTGTACGGGTATGAGGTTTCGGCGACAAGAGTGTACTTTCCGTATGTATCGGCAACGTATTTGAGCACAGAGGTCAGGTTGCTAAGGCTTCCGTGCCAGAACGGATAATACGAGGTGGCGAATACGTCGTAGTCTACGCCGTTTTTATTCAGCGAATCGGCAAGATACCTGACATGACCGTCGCGTTCGGGGTTTGTAAAATGAAGCGCAACCAAAACGTCACTGTCAAACTCTCTTACAGCTGAGCTGCCTGAATTAAACAGCTTGGACATGGCAGAAAAATCATATTCTCCCGCTATTCCGGTGGTGGTTTCGTTGCCGATTTGAACCATTCCGATTTCCGCACCGGCTGACTTTATTGTTTGAAGCGAAGTAAGAGTAAAATCATGGAGAGCCGCGCATTTTTCTGATAAAGAATAATTCATCCATTCCTTTGGCGGCTGCTGCTTTTTGGGATCCGCCCAAAAATCGGAATAATGGAAGTCGACAAGGAGCTTCATTCCGCACTCCGCCGCGCGTCTGCCGATTTCACAGGCAGACTCAACGTCGGAATTTCCGCCTCCGTAGCCGTTGCCGTTATTGTCGTAAGGGTCGTTCCAAATACGGACGCGTATGTAATTCACTCCGTGCCGCGCGAGTATTTTGAACAGATCATTTTCATTGCCGTTTTCATCATAAAAGTACACCCCCGAGCGTTCGAGAGAAAGAACCGAGGAAACATCCATGCCGCGGATAAAATCAGGATTATTAAAGGCGATTCTGTCGCCTTCTGCCGCAAAGGACGGCAAAAACGCGGAACATACCAACGCAATTACCGTCAATACTGCGGCAATCGATCTTTTCACCATGAAGCATCCCTCCCGACATTTATATATAAATGATAACACAAATACAGAAGCAACGTCAATATTTTTCGGTAAATAATTACAGCCATACCGAAAATCCGATATGGCTGTAAAATGCAGTTAACAATATTAATGACACTTGTTTTTCATCGGGCAGTCAGCGCAGCCGCAGCCGCAGGTTGACATACCCTGTTTTTTCTTTTTTATCACGTTTATTACAATCAGGGCGATAACCGCGGCGACAACCGTGCCTACCGCGACAGTACCCCAATTAGCTGCTAACCATTCCATAATTGCCTCACTTTATTACGTTTAGCTTTGCTGACTCCCTGTACGGTCTCATAAGCAGAAAAACAATGAGCGCCATAACGAGAACCGCCGCAATCAAGCCAATGAGATTAAGATTGCCGAAGAACGCAGAGCCAATCTGATAAATCATAAGCGATACCGCGTAAGCAAACAGACACTGATAAGAAAGCGCTAATGCAGTCCACTTTGCCGAGTTCATCTCTCTCCTGATCGCGCTCATAGCCGCGATACACGGCGCGCAGAGCAGATTGAAGGTAAGGAAGGAATACGCGGAGAGCTTGGTCATACTGATAAAGTCGAGCACTCCGAATACGCCGACAATTTCTTCTTTCGCGAGAAGTCCCATGATTGTCGCAACGCTCGCGGTACTGTTGCCGAAACCGAGCGGAATAAAGAGCCATTTGATCGCGTCGCCGATTTTGCCGAGAATACTGTCGGCAAGCGCCATATCCGTGCTGAAACCGAACACTCCGTTAGTCCAGCCGAAATGCGAACCCGCCCAGATAAGAACAGAAGCGAGCAGAATAACCGTGCCTGCCTTCTTGACAAACGACCAGCCTCTATCCCACATTGAGCGGAGAATGTTGCTGAATGTCGGAAGATGATATGCCGGAAGCTCCATGACAAACGGTGCGGGGTCGCCTGAGAATATCTTCGTCTTTTTGAGCATGATACCCGAAACGATAATCGCCGCCATCCCCATAAAATACGCGCTGGGAGCTACCCACCAAGCGCCGCCGAACAGCGCGGTAGAGATCATCGAAATTACAGGGAGCTTAGCGCCGCAGGGAATGAATGTTGTCGTCATAATAGTCATGCGGCGGTCACGCTCGTTCTCTATCGTACGCGAAGCCATAATACCGGGAACGCCGCAGCCTGTACCGATAAGCATAGGAATAAACGACTTTCCGGAAAGTCCGAACTTGCGGAAAATCCTGTCCATAACAAAAGCTATTCGCGACATATAGCCGCAGCTTTCGAGGAATGAAAGGAAGAAAAACAGTACAAGCATCTGAGGCAAAAATCCCAGTACCGAACCAACGCCGCCGATAATACCGTTTATAATCAGACCCTTGAGCCAATCAGCACAGTTAATAGCGTTAAGCCCTTCCTGAGCGAGAACAGGTACGCTCTTGACCCAGACTCCGTACTCGTCGGGATCGGGCGCTTCCTCCAAAATCGGGTCTACCAATGTGTCGAGATCGTAACCCAAGGCGACAACCGCTGCACCGTAGGTTTCGTAGTGCGCCGCAAATTGGGCAAGACTCGGTTTGTCGGCAAAGAAGTCGACACGAAGGGTTCTTGCCGCTGTGGTCTGACCGTGAGAGACTTCTTTTTCGGTCTTTTCAGCCTCGCGCAGCATTTCACCGATTTCCTTTTGGTTAAAGAAATGCTCGGCGCCGTAATCCTCGTAATCCTCGTTGTACTCCTGATCTCCCATACCGAGCAGATGCCAGCCGTCGCCAAACACGCCTTTGTTTACCCAGTCGGTGAATGCCGTACCGACGGTGCTGATGGACACATAGTATACTATAACCATAACAAGCACGAAAATAGGCAGCGCCGCGTAACGGTTAGTGACGACCTTGTCAATTTTATCAGAGGTCGAAAGCTTGCCTTTGCTGTGTTTGCGGTAACAGCGTTTAATAATTGAACCTATGTAGACGTATCGTTCGTTAGTTATGATACTCTCGGCGTCGTCGTCCAGTTCTTTCTCGGCAGCTGCAATGTCCTTCTCGATGTGTTTCAGAACATTTTCGGGCATATTAAGCTTTTTAAGCACCTTTTCGTCACGTTCAAAAATCTTGACGGCGTACCAGCGCTGCTGCTCCTCGGGAAGGTCGTGAACTACCGCTTCTTCAATATGCGCCAAAGCGTGCTCAACCGCTCCGCTGAACGCGTGCTGAGGAACGGTCTTGTCGTTCTTTGCCGCTTCAATCGCTTCCTCGGCAGCCTCGTTGATTCCCGTGCCCTTGAGAGCTGAAATCTCAACCACTCGGCAGCCGAGAGCCTTTGACAGCTCGGTGATATCGATCTTGTCGCCGTTTTTCTGAACGACATCCATCATATTGATCGCCACAACTACCGGGATGCCCAGCTCGGTGAGCTGTGTGGTGAGATATAGGTTGCGCTCAATGTTTGTGCCGTCGACAATATTGAGAATCGCGTTCGGTCTCTCGTCAACAAGGTAATTTCGCGCCACAACCTCCTCGAGCGTATACGGCGAAAGCGAGTAGATGCCCGGAAGGTCGGTTACAATCACGTCAGAGTGCTTTTTCAGCTTGCCCTCTTTCTTCTCCACGGTTACGCCGGGCCAGTTGCCGACGAACTGATTCGAACCGGTGAGCGCGTTAAACAGCGTCGTTTTGCCGCAGTTCGGATTGCCCGCGAGAGCAATTTTGATTTCCATTAAAGATTATCCTTTCATTTGCGCTTTGAGCGCCTTATTCTACCTCAATCATGTCAGCGTCCGCCTTGCGCAGCGTCAGCTCGTAACCCCTTACGGTAAGCTCAATCGGATCTCCCAAGGGCGCAACCTTGCGCACAGTGATCTCTACTCCCTTTGTGATACCCATATCCATGATTCTGCGTCTTACCGGACCCTCGCCGTGTACCTTTATGACCTTGACGGTCTTTCCTATCTTAACGTTTTTCAGTGTACTCATAATACGTCTCCTTATACCATTATCTGTTGAACCAACTCTTTACTGACGGCGATCCTGGACTCCTTGACGTTGACAATCATGTCGCCTTCGTTCTCATTAATTACCGAGACCTCTCCGCCAACTATAAAGCCAAGATTTTTCAAATGTTTTTTTGTTTCGGGATTGCCGCATATCTTTTTGATAATGAAGCTATCACCGGATTTCGCGAATACTAACGGCATCATATTATCATCACCTTCGCAAGATCAGCTTATACTAACCAATTGACTGTTAAAAAAGTTAGTCAAAACTAACCGATAATTGTAAAAAAACAGCAGATTTCCTGCTTTTACGTTAATATTATATCGGATTGCAAAGGTGATGTCAAGAGAATTCGAAAATTTAATTAGCGTGGGCTAACTAAATATTTTTTAATTATTTCAGCACAGACAATTGACTTGTGATTTCCTGCCATATATAATTATATTATAAAGACTACTGAGGTATTCCAGTGAAAAAGATTTTGCTGTACTGCCGCAGCGGCAGACGAAGCAAAGACGCCGCGTAAAAGCTGACAAAATTGGGATACACAAGTATTGTTTGAGTTCGGCGGAATCAACACATGGATTGGTGAAACAGTAACAGAATAAAAGGAGGCTTACATGAAAACTGTAAAATTCGGAAATTCCGACCTCGAAGTGCCCGTTATCGGCTTGGGCTGTATGCGGATGAACACTCTCGAAAAAAGCGCAATTCCTTACTACATTGAACATTGCTGCGATTTGGGCATTAATTTCTTTGACCATGCCGACGTCTACTCCGACGGCGAATGCGAAGCTCTGTTCGGAGAAGCTATGAAAAGCGTCTCTGTCCCCAGAGAAAAAATGATTATCCAGTCCAAATGCGGAATAATCCGCGGCGTAATGTACGATTTTTCATACGAGCATATTATTAAATCGGTTGACGGCATTCTGAAAAGACTCGATACCGATTATCTTGACGTACTGCTTCTCCACCGTCCCGACGCTCTTTGCGAACCGGATGAGGTCGCAAAAGCGTTTGACGAGCTTGAAACCAAGGGCAAAGTGCGTTACTTCGGCGTTTCAAATCACCGTCCGTCGCAGATCGAACTGCTCAAAACCTGCGTTAAGCAGGAGATCCACTGCAATCAGATGCGTTTCAGCATTCCCTACTCAAGCCTTGTTTCGACAGGTATTGAGGCAAACATGATTACCGAGGGCGGTGCCGACAGAAACGGCGACCTTCTCGACTATTGCCGTCTGCACGGAATCACCGTTCAGGCATGGGCGCCTTTCAGAGGCAAAAACGGCTCGTTTGTTGACAGCAACGAGACTTATCCCGACCTCAACTGGGCTTTGGGTGAAATCAGCGCAAAGTACAACACCACCAAAACCGCAATCGCTGCGGCATGGATTCTGCGCCATCCCTCGAGAATTCAGACGATTGCCGGTACAATGAATTTTGACCGCATTAAAGAGGTCGCGGCAGCTTCCGACATTACGCTCACACGCGACGAATGGTACAGGCTATACACCTCTGCCGGTCATCTTCTCCCCTGATTTAAATTTTTTATAGGATACATATTAAAAGAATAAGCACGCCCAAGATAAAACGGGCGTGCTTTTTGCTTGTAAAATAAATCATCAGTCATTTTATTTGCTTAGAGTGTATGCGGTGGACATAGGAAACCCCATCTCATACATAATCATTTCCTCGCGTGCTCTGCTGTCGGAGTCCTCAGGAGGACAACCGAGAATGCCAAGCACACCCAAAACGGTTAAATACACTGCTTCCCTTTGAAGGGAACTGAAATAAGTTTGTGCGAGCTCGCCTGCGCGTTCAAGCGATACATAAACGGCACCCAATACGCCGTCATCATTCATCGGCTTATAGAGCATGTTTTCCACGCCGCTTCCGCCGAAAACCTTTTCGTTGATTTTTCTGATTTCCTCATTGTCGGTAAAAATAACGTCAATTTCAGCGGAGCCTGAAAATCCCTGAAGCCTGAGCGTCGCAAGACAACACCTGCGAATAAGCATTCTGAGTCCTTTAGGCACCTTCACCGTCTTTTGGATATCGGTAATAACAACCTTAATTTTCTCTGCCATAACTTATTATCCCCTTTCGCGATATTCAGCCGACTCTTTGACTGTATATATATTATACAAAATTTCCGCTGATTTGTAAATTCGCGTTTTGAATAAGATTGTTTCATAAGTTAAAAGTTTTTTGATTAGTTTTGAATATTTGTGCTTGACTTTGACAATATTCGTGTTATAATAAGAACAAGAGGTGATTAGAATTGCTTACTCAGGAAAGATATCAGTCAATTTTGAGCATCATCAATGAGAAAAACGCTGTAACAGTGGCAGAGCTTGCGCAGCTTCTCGACACCTCGGAATCCACTATCCGGCGCGACCTGACCGCTTTGGATGAGCTCGGAAAAATCAAGAAGGTTTTCGGCGGCGCAACTTCTATCACCCAATCGGGCGGAATGTTTGAGGATAATGTTCATTCCCGCGAAAATCTGATGTATGAAGAAAAAACCGAGATCGCGCGATACTGCGCCGGTCTTATTAACAACACCGACTTTATTTATATCGACGCAGGCACCACAACCTCGCGCCTGATTGACTTTATAGAAAACGACAAGGCAACCTATGTGACCAACGGCATTTCCCACGCGCGAAAGCTGATTCAGAAAGGGCTCAACACATATATGCTGGGCGGCAAAATCAAACCGCTTACCGAGGCTGTTGTAGGCGCCGAAAGTATTCTCTCGCTGAAGGGCTTAAACTTCTCTAAAGCGTTTATGGGCACCAACGGCATCGATCTCTCGGCAGGCTACACCACCCCGGATTTAGAAGAAGCCCGAATCAAAGAAGCGGCGATAAATACCAGCTACATGGCGTTTATTCTCGCTGACAGAACGAAATTTCGGAGAGTGTTTTCCGTGTCATTTGCAAAGCTTAAGCAATGCTGCATTATCACGGATCGCGTTCCCGACAATAGATTTGCAAACGAAACAGTAATAAAGGAGGTAATGAAGTGATTTATACCGTTACGCTCAATCCGTCAATCGACTATATTGTACGGCTTGACAAGCTGGTAAACGGTATCACAAACCGCACCACCAGTGAGGAGTACTACTACGGAGGCAAGGGAATCAACGTGTCCTGCGTTCTCGCGGAGCTTGACCTCGACAGCACCGCCTACGGCTTTGTTGCAGGCTTTACGGGCGAGGCAATCGAAAAGGGCATCCGCAACGACAGAATCATCACCGATTTCATCAAGCTAAAGCACGGCATCTCCCGCATCAACGTCAAAATCAAAGCCGGTGAGGAAACCGAAATCAACTGTCAGGGTCCTCACATCGACGACAGGGAGCTTGAAAGACTGCTCCAGAAAATCGACCGTATCGCAAACGAGGACACCCTGGTTATCGCCGGCAGCGTTCCGAACACAATGCCCGACGATATCTACGAGAGAATGCTTGAGCGAATCAAGCACAAAAAGGTAAGAATTGTTGTTGACGCGACAAAGAAGCTTCTCGTAAACTCCCTGAAATACAAGCCCTTCCTTATTAAGCCCAACCGTCAGGAGCTTTCGGAAATCTTTAACGTCGAGGTTAAAACCGAGGACGATATTGAAAAATATGCCAAGGAGCTGCAGAAAATGGGCGCTCAGAACGTACTCATTTCCCTCGGCGGAGAAGGCGCAATGCTTATTGACGAATTTGGCAACAAGCATAAGGCAGGCGTTCTCAAGGAAAAGGTCATCAACACCGTAGGCTCCGGCGACTCAATGGTAGCGGGCTTCGTTGCCGGTTACGAAAAGGAAAAGGATTACGCATACGCTCTCAAGCTGGGCAGCGTTTGCGGAAACGCTACCGCATTCCTCGCAGGTCTTGCGACAAAGGAAAAAATCAACGAGCTTCTCGTTAAGTTCGATGAGGTTTACAAGGATCAGTAAGCTGTAAGAGTACAGCTAAAATAAAAAAATCACAAGGAGGAAAAATAATGCGTATTACCGATTTGCTGAAAAAACAAGGCATCGCTCTGGGCGCGTCGCCAAGCTCCAAAAGCGAAGCGATCGACCTGCTGGTCAGCCTGCATGAAAAATGCGGAAACCTGAAGGACACCGCCGCCTACAAGGAAGGTATCATCGCCCGTGAAGGAATGGGCACAACCGCTATCGGCATGGAGGTTGCTATTCCCCACGCAAAGAGCGAAGCTGTTAAGGCTCCGGCTCTGACGGCTATCACAGTTCCGAACGGAGTTGACTACGAATCTCCCGACGGCGCTCCCTGCAAGCTGATTTTCATGATTGCGGCAACCACCGACGGCGACGTTCACCTCGAGGTGCTCGCAAGACTGATGCAGATGCTTATGCACGAGGACTTTACCGCAAAACTCAAGGCTGCAAAAACTCCAGACGAATTCCTGAAAATCATTGACGATCAGGAAACAAAGCAATTCCCCGACGAGGCTAAGGCTCCGGCACCTGCCGCAAAAGCAGGCTACCGCGTACTTGCCGTAACAGCTTGCCCGACCGGTATCGCCCACACCTATATGGCAGCTGAGGCTCTTGCCAAGGCAGGCGAGCAGATGGGCATTACCATCAAGGTTGAAACAAACGGCTCCGGCGGAGCAAAGAACGTTCTGACCGCTGAAGAAATCGCTAACTGCGACGGCATTATTATCGCGGCGGACAAGAGCGTTGAAACCGCACGCTTTGACGGCAAGCCCGTTTACTCGACAAAGGTTGCCGACGGCATTCATAAGCCTGAGGAACTTATCAACAAGATCATCAACGGTCAGGTTCCCGTATTCCATTCTGACAAAGCAGCCGCGGCTTCTTCCGACAGCGGCAGCAACGAGAGCTTCGGCAGAAAGCTCTATAAGCACCTTATGAACGGCGTATCGCATATGCTCCCGTTCGTAGTTGCAGGCGGTATCTTTATCGCTATCGCATTCCTGATTGACGCAGCAATGGGCGCTCCTCAGGACGGCAACTTCGGTTCCGCAACTCCCGTCGCGGCTTGGTTCAAGTCAATCGGCGGCGTGGCGTTCGGCTTCATGCTTCCCATTCTCTCCGGATTTATCGCGATGTCTATCGCTGACCGTCCCGGCTTGCTCGTCGGCTTTGTAGGCGGCTCGCTTGCTTCTCTCGGTTCGACCTTCGCTTCTCCCGGCGGAGACAGCACATCTGTATCCGGTTTCCTCGGCGCTCTCCTCGCAGGCTTTGTCGCCGGCTGGCTCATGAAGATGCTCGAAAAGCTGTGCGATCACTTACCTCGCGCACTTGAAGGTATCAAACCGGTACTTATTTATCCTCTCGCGGGTCTCGGTATCGTAGGCGTTATGATGTGCGCCGTCAACCCGATCATGGGTATCATCAACACCGGTATGACAAACGGCGTTACAGAGATGTCCAAGAACCCCGCTCTCATCGTTCCTCTTTGCGCTCTGCTCGCAGGCATGATGGCTATCGACATGGGCGGCCCGTTCAACAAGGCTGCTTACGTTACCGCTGCCGGACTGCTTGCTAACTCACCCAACAACGCAACCTACATGATCATGGCTGCCGTTATGATCGGCGGTATGGTTCCCCCGATTGCAATCGCTCTCTCCACCACTATCTTCAGAAGCCGCTGGACTGACGAAGAAAGAAAGAACGGTCCCGTTAACTTCATCATGGGTCTGTCGTTCATCACCGAGGGCGCTATCCCCTACGCCGCAGGTCATCCTCTGCAGGTTATTCCGAGCTGTATCGTAGGCTCAGCTGCTGCCGGCGCACTCTCTGCTCTCTTCGGCTGCACCCTGATGGCTCCTCACGGCGGTATCTTCGTACTCCCGACTATCGGCAATCCCGCACTGTACTTCCTGGCGCTCGCAATCGGCTCCGTACTCGGCATGCTGATGCTCGCAATCCTCAAGAGACCTATCAAGAAATAATTTCAAATATAATATAATCAGGGAGAGCGCGAAAACTCTCCCTGCAAAATGAACATAAAGGAGCAATGACTTATGGTATCAAAAAAAGTAACACTCGTTAACGCACAGGGCTTCCACATGCGTCCGGCTTCCGTATTTGCAACAGCTATGGGCAAATATCCCTGCAATGTAACCATCAACTTCAACGGCAACAACTACAATGCTAAGAGCTTGCTCAACATTATCGCGGCCTGCATTAAGTGCGGCAGCGAAATCGAGCTGATCTGTGACGGTCCCGAAGAGGATAAGGCTCTTGACGAAGCCGTAAAGATGATCGAAAGCGGCTTAGGCGAATAACAGTCGAGTATTACTAGGGGCGATCCTCGCGGTCGCCCTACAATATTACTACCTAACAAGAGGTGAATAAACATGTTAAAAGGCATTGGCGCTTCCGACGGTATCGGCATCGGCAGAGTTATGATTATCGTCGAGCAGTCGCTTGAATATACACCAAAGCAAGTTACCGACATCGACGCCGAACTGGAACGCTACAGAAGCGCAGTCGATAAATTCTGCGAAAACACAATGGAGCAGGCGGATAATATCCGCAAATCCACCGGTGAAAAGGAAGCCGAGATTCTTCTCGGTCACATCGCAATTATCCGCGACCCGTTCATGGGCGGCGAAATCGAGAACCTGATCAAGGCACAGCAGTGTGCCGAGTCTGCAGTAGAGCAAATTTGCAAGATGTTCATCGATATGTTCTCCGCCACCGGCGACGATCTCACAATGCAGAGAGCTACAGACGTTAAGGATATCCGCGACGGTCTGCTTTCAATTCTTCTCGGTATTCAGGAGGTCAAAATCAGCGACGCTCCTGCAGGAACGGTGCTCGTAGCAAAGGAAGTTACTCCCTCGATGACCGCAGGAATTAACAAGGACAATATCGTTGGTATCATAACCGAGACCGGCTCACAGACCTCGCACTCCGCGATTCTGGCAAGAGCGCTCGAAATTCCTGCCGTACTGAGCGTACCTAACGCTGTTTCGAGCCTTTCGAGCGGCGAACAGGTTATCGTTGACGGTAAAAGCGGCGACGTTATTACCGCGCCGAACGAGGAACAGGTTGAGGAATACAGTGCGAAGCGCGAGGCATTCCTCAGAGAGCGCCGTGAGCTTGAGAGCCTCAGAGGTAAAAAGACTCTCTCTGCGAGCGGTGAAGAATACGAGCTGTTCTGCAACATCGGCACGCCGAAGGACGCTACAAAGGCAGTTGAAGCCGACGGCGAAGGTGTTGGCCTGTTCCGTACCGAGTTCCTGTTTATGGACAGAAGCTCGCTGCCAACCGAGGACGAGCAGTTTGAAGCATACAAGCAGGCAAGCCTGATTCTCAAGGGCAAGCCGCTCATTATACGCACACTTGATATCGGCGGCGACAAAGATATCCCCTATCTCGGCCTCGCCAAGGAAGAAAATCCGTTCATGGGCTTCCGTGCAATCCGTTACTGCCTGAAAAACCGCGATATGTTCAAGTCGCAAATCAAGGCTATTCTCCGTGCGAGCGCGTTCAGCGATATACGAATCATGTTCCCGCTGATAACAGCCGTTGAAGAACTACGTCAGGGCAAGGAGCTTGTTGAGGAAGCCAAAAACGACCTTCGCGCCTCAGACATCGATTTTGATGAAAACATTCAGGTCGGCGTTATGACAGAAACGGCTGCCTCCGGCGTTATTGCAGATATTCTCGCAAAAGAGGCAGACTTCTTCAGTATCGGCACAAACGACCTTACCGGCTACACTATGGCGGCTGACAGAGGCAACGGCGACGTTTCTTACCTCTACTCCCCCTTCCAGCCGAGCGTTCTGCGCATGATCCGCCGCATTATCAGGAACGCGCGCGAAAACAACATTCCCGTCGGAATGTGCGGTGAGGCAGCTGCGAATCCCATGATGATCCCGCTGCTGATCTCCTTCGGTCTTACCGAATTCAGCGTTTCGGCACCTTCTGTTCTCAGAGTAAGGAAAAACATCTCTAAATGGACAAAGGAAGAAGCCGACGCGGTTACGGAAAAGGTTATGGCTATGACCACCGAAGCGGAAATAACCGCTTACCTGAACACAGTAATTTAAGTAATTTCAGTTTTCTTCATTTACTTCCGTCCCCGGGCAGGATTCCTGTTCGGGGACAACTATTTATCAGTAAAGCTCTTGACAATATTCACGGACGTTTGTTATAATAATGTCTGAAAAGCAAAAACTTTTTTGTCTAATTTACGAAAGGATGAATTAAGCATGTCAGATATTGAGTTAGTACTTGACGGAGTAAACGAGGTGCCTGAAACACCCGTACAGGAAGAAGAAAAAGCTCTCGCCGCCCAGAAGGTACTTAACGAGGTTGAAAAGCTCTCGGCAGAGGAACAAGCTCAGGTAGAGGCTTTCGCAAAGAAAATCGACCTTCACAAGAGCGAAATAATCACAAACTACGGCGCAACAATTCAGAAGCAGTCGGCAGCTATCGCCACTAAAACGCTTCAGGACGTTAAAACCAAAAACACCGGTGAAATAAGCAATCTGCTCGTAGAGATGGTTGTCGCTATGGACGGTATGGAAGGCAGCAAGGATCACGGCGGCTTTCTGACAAACTTCTTCAAAAAGGTCAAGGGCGCAGCAATCAGCACGCGCACACGCAACGAAAGTGCTGAAAAGACCCTTGAACGAATCGAAAAGCAGCTTGAGGGTCACAAGCTTAATCTGCAAAAGGATATCGCTATGCTCGACGCGCTTTACGATGAAAACTGGAACACCTTCAAGGCGCTGACCATGTATATCAAGGCGGCTGAGCTTGCGATTGAAACCGCACGCAACGGCGAGCTTGCAGAGCTTTACGCTAAAGCGCAGGCTTCGGGACTGCCCGAGGATGCAATGCTTGCAGATAATTTCGCCAAAAACCTCGATCAGTTTGAGAAGCAGGTTCACAACCTCCGTCTTACCCGCACAAGCTGTCTGCAGTCAGCTCCGCAGATCCGCATGATTCAGCACAACGATCAGGATATGACCTTAAAGCTTCAGAGCAGCATTGTTAACACCATGCCTCTCTGGAGAAAGAAAATCGCGATGTCTATCGCTATCAACAACAACCTGCAGGCGGCTCAGGCTGCAAACGCTGTGGACGACCTCACCAACAAAATGCTCCGCGAACAGGCGGCTCAGTTCCACCTCGGCGTTGTTGAATCGGCAAAATCTTCTCAGAGAAGCATTATTGATATCGAAACCATCGACTATGTAAACAAAGAGATTACCGGAGCAGTGCTCGACTATATTGCCATCGAGCAAAAGGGCGCTCAGGATCGTCAGGCTGCAGTTCAGGTAATTGCAAATTCAGAGCGCGAGCTTGTTCAGGGTATTCTCTCTGCAACCGCAGGAAAATAAATGACGGCTATCACAAACGAAAGAGGTGATGAATCATGCTGAAAGCGCTCAGAATTATCGGCGCAATACTATCCGTACTCGGAATCATAGGCGTTGCTACGGGACTTTTGGCTTCATCATCAATGATTGTTGCAATCGGAATCCGCGGCGTTAGTCTTATCTCAACCCTGTCTGCCGTTTCACTCGGCACCGGAGTCGCCGCTCTGGCAGGAGGTACAATTCCGGCGGTAATAAAAAAGCACAGCAGCCAAAAGCAGCTTGAGCACGACCGTGAAAACGACAGAAAACAGTTCTCGGAATACGCAAAGGACAGCTTGAATCCCGAAAAAACACGTATCCGGCTTGAACAGCTTCGCCGCAAAAATCCTTCTCTTAACACTCTCGTTGAAAACTGTCTTGAAAATCTGGACAGAATCGACACCTATCAGGCACGCCACAGAAGTCTGCTTGAAGCTAACGAGGCTATTTATCTCGAGGACACTATCGAGATCATCGACGAGAGCGAAAAGCGAATCTGCCGCAACATCAGAAATATCATCAATTGCTGTATCCTCGTTGAGGACAGCAAAAGCAGCGTTAACGAGCTTGACGACAATATTATCCGTTCTTCCCTGTCTGATAACGAGGAAGAGCTTAAAACCGTTGCAACTCTGCTCAAATACTCCGTCGCCTACATTAACAATTACAACCGAAGCGGCGTAAGCGACAGAAGCGAGCTGGACGCGTGGCTAAAGGTTATGAAGTCGTCTATGGGAGGAAATAATGAAAAACAATAAACGAATCGCCGCAGGTGTGCTTTCTCTCGCAATGCTCGCCGGCATTGCCGCGGGTTGTACCAAATACGAGTCCGGCACCGAAAAGGTCTATTCCTATGACGAAGCGATTAAAGAGCTTAACGCATTCAACGACAAAATCTCTACAAACGAGGTAAAACCTCAGCTTGACATTTACAATACCGATACATCTGCTTCTGCCACGCTTGCAGATATCAACACCTTTCCGCTTACCGTGGAAGGCGACGGCTCGATCGACATAGAAGTTGCAGCCGCTACGGAATTCAGCTCGGACGCTCCCGACGACTGGATGAATATCGTTGCCGAAAACTTTAATAAGAGCGGCGCTACCGTAAACGGCAAGTCAGTAAGCGTTACTATCAGAAAAATAACCTCGGGCGAAGTGCTGACATATATGACCGAGGGAGATTACAAACCCGACGTTTACGCACCCAGCTCTGAGGCTTGGGGTCAGATGCTTTCTGCAAAGGGTATTGACACAATAGAGCTTGCAGACAGAATCGCAGGTAATACCGCCGGAGTTCTGATGGAGCAAAGCACATATGATACCTTTACGGAAAAATACGGCGAGGTTACGCTTGAAAATGTGCTTAACGCTTCTATTGCCGGCGACCTTACCTTTGCTTACACAAACCCCTACACCTCCTCTACCGGTCTGAATATCCTTACTGCAATGCTCTATGCTTTTGACAAGGATAATCCGTTGTCAGAAAAAGCTCAGCAGAAGCTGCTTGACTATCAAAAGCAATCGCCGCCCGTTGCATACACCACCGGCGTTCTACGTGATCAGGCAACAAAGGGCATTATCAAGGCGATGGTTATGGAGGAACAGGCGTATCACAATACTCCGGAGCTCAAAAACTACGTTTACACTCCCGCGGGAATCCGCCACGACCATCCGCTGTACACCTTTGACTACGTTTCGTCGGAAAAGCAGGAGGCTGCAAAGCTGTTTAAGGACTACTGTCTCAACAGTGAATCTCAGAGTCTCGCAGACAAAAAGGGCTTTAACCTCCACGACGATTACAAAAGCCAACCTAACGGTATGGACGGCGCAGGTTATCTTTCCGCTCAAAAAATATGGAAGCAGAGCAAGGACGGCGGACAGCCTATTATTGCCGTATTTGTCGCTGATATCTCGGGCAGCATGGCAGGTTCACCGATTAATTCCTTAAAAGAATCATTGCTTTCTACTTCGAAATATATCAGCTCAGACAATTACATCGGACTTGTGTCTTACGCCGACAATGTTCACATCAATCTGCCGTTAAATGTCTTTGACGAAGAACACCGCGCATACTTCTCAGGTGCGGTCAAAGCACTGGATATTGAAGGAAGCACCGCCACCTATGACGCGGTTCTGGTTGCTCTGAAAATGATGATCGACAAAAAGGAAGAGATTCCAAACGCCAAAATGATGATGTTTGTACTTTCGGACGGCGAACAGAACAGAGGCTACAGTCTCGACCGTGTTGCTCCTATTATCGGGGGACTGAAAATCCCGGTATATACAATCGGTTACAATCTCTCAAACGATTCTCAGGCAACAAAGGAATTGAAGCGTCTGAGCGGAATAAATGAAGCTACGCTGATTAACGCCACATCGGACGATTTAATTAACCAACTGCGCAATCTGTTTAACGTGCAACTTTGATATTTTAGAAACAGCCGTGGGAAACTGCGGCTGTTTTTTCATAAAATTATTAGAATCAATTTTAAAAATCAAATTATCAGGTTTTATTTCTGAAAAATGCACCTTTTAAAATGAAAAAAATTAATAAAAAAACGAATAAAAAGCCGAAATTTGGGTTCTATTTGGTTCATTTGTTCTGAAAGTGGGTAGTAATATTCAGTGTTCTGTGGTAAAATCTAAATAGTAAAAATTTATCCCGGTATGTTACCTTTTAGAGGTGTGATAGCATTGTCTGATAAAATCAGTCATTTAAAAGATAACGAGTTAGTTAACATTGAAAAAAATAAAATAACCGAACTTTCACTGCCAAACGGCGCCGGAACAATAGTGTCGTATCATCCTTTTGAGAGTATGCAGATATTGTTTTTTGACCTCCACTCCCCTGCGATTCCTGACCTTTGGCAGCTCGGCTTTAGAAAAGGCGACAACGGGAGATATTTACGCACTCTGATTTGCAAACGCGGCGAATGTGACTTTACGGTTAACGGAGTTACCAATACGCTTTATTCCGGTCATGTAATGATGGACTACGACATCGGCGATAAAAAGAACTTTGCCTTTACATGCGAAAACTTCTCAGGCGTAGAGATAACGATGCAGGTTGATACGCTCGTAAATGAAAGCGCCATGCTGAGAATGCTGCGGATCGTTGTTGAAGAAATGTGTTTGCCCGAGGAAGAAATATTCGAAAGTGACGGGTATATTTTCAGCTACTCCAAAAGCACTGAACAAACTCTGGATAAGCTGTTGGCGTCCGGTTTGAACGGCGCCGAAGGCGTTATGCTCATCGCGCTGACTGTTGAAATCGGTCATAACCTCGGCACCGATCTAAAGAAAAACAGCAAGGAAAACAACACCGAAACCGCTCAAAAGCAGCTGTTGATCGCAGAGGATATTTACCGTTGTCTGACGGACGATTTCGGCACTAAGCATACCGCAACTCATTTTGCCAAAAAGTACGGTACAAGCGACACTACCGTAAAAAAATACTTCAAAAATATATACGGCTACGGCTTCAAGGAATACCAGACTAAGGTCAGAATGGAATGGGCTGCCGAAAAGCTAGCTACCACCGACATGAAGGTTGGCGATATTTCTGACTCTGTAGGCTACGCGAAACACACAAAGTTCAGCAACGCCTTCAAAAAATACTACGGAATGACCCCTCTTGCCTATCGCCGCAAGAATCTTCGTTCATAACCGAATAAAATATCTTGCTTTACTACAGGATTTTGCATAGAATCCTTCACCCTTTTATCCCCCGAGACGTCTTCTCCTCGGGGGATTTTCCGTTTAAAACAACAGCCTGCCGCGATTGCGACAGACTGATATTAAATATTCAATTAATCGTCAAGCATCTTCTTGATAAAAACAGCTAATCCGGCAAGAGAAAGTGCGGCGGCAACGCCTGCAACAACTGTCTTTCGGACAAAAGGTACATTGTAGTCAAGAGTTGCGTATGATGGATTGATCATGTAACGAAGCAGCGGAGAGAGTATCTCGCGCTGTCTGCTGAGAACGTCGCTTTTTATATGCGGTTTCTTTGAGATAACCATCGAAACGCGCGCGTTATCGTCATACATATACCAACCGAGACCGTTTACCGACGGGTCGCCGGTTCGTGCGAAATTCGTCCACATCTGCATAACCATGTCCGAAAGCTCCTCGTCAGCACGTTCGCCGGTGTAGATAGTTTCATCGAGATTTCCGAACACATAGGCAAGCTCAACCGCATGACACGCCTTGCGAAGCGGCATTGCAGAAGGCACCGTCCAATAATACATATACGCCCTGCCGCCGTTTTTAGAGTGCTCCTGCGCCTGATAGATTGCAGGCAAACGGAACATCATCTCGTTGTAAAACTCCGTCATGCGCCACATGCTGTGACCGCGCAGGCTTGACATAAATTCCTTAACTCGGCGCTTATCCTCTTTTGCGAGAGTTTTCATATCGTTTTCGAACTTGACAGGAATGCTGAAACGGTACGGAACCAAACCGCCGATTTCACCTATCCAGTAGTTCATCTCATTCGAATTTGTACCGATAAGGATATCTACGTCAGCCGTCATGCCGTTTTCGTACGGCTCGTATGGATTCTCGGGAATCAGCCTACCGTCGCGCTGAGGAAAGTTGTTGTAGTAGTTTACCTTCTCGTTGAGCGCTCTTAACTGAGCTTCATCCATAGCGAGCAGATCATCCATCGATTTCGCCTTGCTCTCCTTAATCAGACGTGCGGTAAACTCGCGGCATTCCTTTTTGGAGAAGGTCAGCGCAACCGAGCCGCTTTCACCGATCACACGGCGAAACAGTCCCTTTGCCTGTGGGATGATCGGAAGCAGAGATACGCTTCCGCCGCCTGCAGATTCGCCGAACACCGTCACGTTATCGGGATCACCGCCAAACGCGGCAATGTTCTCGTGAACCCAGCGCAATGCCTCTATCTGATCGAGAATACCCAGATTAGGCGCGTCGGGATAGTTTTCGCCGCCCTTGATATACGAGAAATCGACGAAACCCATCAGTCCCGTGCGGTAGCCGATCGTTACCAGAATAATGTCGGAATGCTTATTGACAAGCGCCTTGCCGTCATAAAGCGGATCGGCAGTTCCTCCCCATCCGTAGGAGCCTCCGTGGATAAAAACCATTACCGGCTTATCCTTTTTTTCGTTGGTGCGGTTGACCCAGATATTCAGATAAAGACAATCCTCTCCCTGAGGATAATACGACGCCTGCTCGGTTTTCCACTCTGTCTGAATCGGAGATTTGCCGTTGTAGTACGCTTCAAAAACACCGTCGCTGTTTTTTGGCGGAACAGGAGCCTTCCAGCGCAGCGAACCGGTTGGCTGCTGCGCAAATGGTATTCCCTTAAAAGCTGTCACGTTGCCGGTTTTTCCGCCGACAAAAACTCCGTTGCGGCATTTGACGGCTAATTCCTCATCATATTCGCCCGTAATGCGCTGATTAACGCCGTAGCGGTGACGAATAATTATTTTGGCATCGTTTTTTCTGCTTAAATTCATTTCTTTCTCCTGAAAATACCGGCAAAGGTTTCAAAGAAGTTTTTCTTGTTTGTATATTTCCTGCGGATTTCACCGATCGTTACATCCTTCTGGGAGTTGTGGGTTACAAGACCCTGAGCCACTCTGAGATATGTATCCTTAAAGGAGTTCATGCTCTCGTCGTCATAAAGGCTTGCAGTGTAGTCGATCATCAGGATAAGACCGTCTGCGCCGTCGAGAATCTCCATGTCGAGAATAGTCTGTGACGCAGCCTGATTCTGACGGATATCGATGGTATCGATGTTCATTCCTTCAAGACCGCCCATATCGCGGATATCGCGCTGATAGAGCAGATATGCAGCTTCATTGCCGCCCACCTGATTATGAATATCAACATATGGATAGCAGCTGTGCTCAATACCCTTCTGAACCTGCTTGTGAACCTCAGCGAACAGCTCGCGCAGGGTCATTTCGTCCTTAAGACGGACACCGATAGGCAGATCGCGGAACAGCAGACCTACGGTATTCATCGCAGTCATATCTTCTCTGCCGTTATAGATCCACGAAATCTTGATATCGTTTTCTTTGTTATAAATCGCGATAGAAAGAACTGCCGCGGTAATAAAGAATTCATTGCGGCTGACTTTGTACTGACGCTCTACCGCCTTCATCTGCGGCTGCTCAATTCCCAGAGGAGCAAACAGCTCGCCCATCTCGTTCTCGCGGGATTCGTGGTCAACCTTGGGATAGCTGCTCCATTTCACGCCCTCGAAAAGCTCCTCAAAGTATTTGCGGCTTTCCTCATAGAAGTCGGTACCAACGGCGTCCTCGCGGTTTTGCAGGAAGAGATAATAGAGATCCGGTTCGGGCTGCATACCCATATACGCCTTGCCGACATTACCCATAAATACCTTGAGCGAGGTTCCGTCAAACAGTGTGTGGTGAACGTCAAAGAAAACATATCCGCTCTTTTCGGTTTCGAACACACGGCAGCGGTGCAGACAGCCGCCGATCATCTTGAACGGCTGAACAAGATTATCCTTGAGGGTCGAAAACTCAAATTCGCTGATCTTTTCAACTCGGATATCCTGAAGTACGTCGGGAGTATAGCGCTGAACAATCTCTCCGTCGTCGTTGAAATGGAAGGTGGTAAGCAGAGCCGAATGGTTGCGGATAGCGGTGTGCATCGCGTCAGCCATCTTCTGCATATCAAACATATCCTTATCAATCTTGAGCATTGAGAACAGATTGTACATTGTGGATTTCGGGGTGTAGAGCTGGTAGTCTACCATATAAAGCTGCTCGGTCGTGAGCGGATGATCGACCTCCATAGCGCGCGAGTTTTTAAGCTCGGGAGCTTCGCCGTCATCGTTTGCGTGGTTCTCCTCATAAAGCGCAGCGATATTCTTCGGCGTTCTGCCGCGGAAGATTTCGCCGGCGGTCAGTCCGGGCAAATCGCTCTCGGTGATTACCCTGATCGAACCGAGCGAATCGCCGCCCAGCTCATAGAAATCGTCGTTAATGCCGACCTGATCGAGCTTGAGAACCTTTTCCATAGCGTTACAGAGCTTCTTCTGGATTTCGTTCTCAGGCGCGGCATAGTTTGTCTTGAAGTCTGAGGTGTCGGGCTTAGGCAGAGCTTTTCTGTCCATCTTGCCGTTGGGCTTGAGCGGCACCTTGTCGATCTTGATGTAATACGCGGGAATCATATAGTAAGGCAGGCGCTTTGACAGTTCCTCGCGCATTTTAGCGGTATCAACCTCAACATCTGCGGTATAGTAGGCGCAGAGATAGCTCTTTCCGCCCTCCTCAAAGCCGCGTGCAGCCGCCCAGTCAATGCCTAGCACCTGCTTGACGGAGGCTTCGATCTCGGCAGGCTCGATACGGTTACCGTTGATTTTGATCATATCGCCGGTACGTCCGAGCAGCACATAATTGCCGTCGGCTTCCTTGCGGGCGAGGTCTCCCGTATGGTAAACACCGTTGACAAACGCCTTTGCGGTTTCCTCCGGAAGATTTATATAGCCGCGGACGTAGGGATTCTCGAAGCAAAGCTCGCCGATTTCGCCGTCCTCCGCCTCGGTTCCGTCCTCGGTGATAAGTGTGATCTTGACGTCGATCTCGGGCTTGCCGATCGGGCAGGTCTCGTACTCCCTGTCAATCTTGAAAACGCCGACCGCAAAGCCGCTTTCGGACGCGGCGTAGATATTGATCAGATCGAGATTCTTGTTATAAAGGTTGTTTGCCGGTTCACTTCCCACAAATAGCATTCTGAGGAAGGGTCCGGTCTGGGTGCCGAGCATTCTGACGTAAGAAGGCGTGAGGAACGTAATCGAAATGCGCTTCTCTATAAAGAACATTTTAAGCGCCATCGGATTTTTGATCGTGGCGTAGCTGACCACGTACATCTTGCCTCCGCAAATGCTGAGTACCTCGAGAATTACGATAACGGAAGCGACAAAATTCATGGGAGCGAGCAGCGCGAGTCTGTCCTTGCCGCTGAAAGGATTTTCTCCGTTAACTCTGATTGACTCGATCGCTCTGCCGAGGTTGCCGTACTCATGAAGCACACCCTTTGGATTGCCTGTTGTGCCGGAGGTATAGATCGCGTATGCGGCGTCGTGGTCGTCGGTTACTGCGTGACCGCTCTTAGGCTCGGTCGCCATAAGCTCCTCCCATACGGAAGCGTTCAGTTCGTACTTGCAGCCGCAGTCCTGACGGATATAGTCAATTCGTTCGGGAGCGTATGTATCCTCAACAAGCGCCCACGCGGCGCCTGATTTCCACACGCCTATCATCGCGATAACCGGCATAATACCTCGAGGAAGATTGATAAGAACAAAGTCCTCCTTACCTATTCCCTTTGCGCTGAGGTGAGCGTATATTCTGCCGCTCATATCGTCAAGCTGAGCGTAGGTAATTCCCTTGGAATGTGCCTCATCAAACAATATAGCCGCATTGGGCTTTTCTTTTGTATACTGCTCAAGCAGTTCAATAATATTCACACTCATTCACTCATTTCATATGTTAGAATTTCATCAAAGCCTGTCACCTCGAAAACGTCGTTGACCGCTTCGCTTACATTAATTAGCTTCATCTCTCCCTGAACCATCATCTTCTTTTGGAGAGAAAGCAAAACGCGGAGTCCTGCGGATGAAACATAGTTTACATCCTTAAAATCAATCGTCAAATTTGTAACTCCGTCGAGATACGGCTTTACCTCTGCTTCAAACGCAGGCGCGGTTGCGGTATCGATTCTGCCGTTGACGGTTACGCTGAGATTGGAGCCTTCTTTTTTTCTTTTGATGTTCATATTAATTTCTCCTTTTATATTGTTATGGTAATATTATTCAAATCCATAGTGCTGAGGTATTTTACCTTTTTCGCCATACCGCAGACCATACGGATACCAATATTCTTTGTCTTGTCATCCGATTCATGAAGCTTGATCCATTCGGTGGGATCGAACTTTTTACAGTTGTCGCGCACCCGCAAAGTCCAGCCGTCGTCAAGCTTAATTACGCGGATGTCAATGCTGTGGCTTTTGCCGTCCGCAAAGCCGAACTGAATTATGTTGTTGCTAAGCTCCTCAACAAAAAGCGATAGCATCATTGCGTCCTTTTGAGAAGCGCCCTTTTTCTCACAGAACTCTGATACAGCCTCGGAAGCAGGAATAACCTGCGACTGTTCGGTTACCGAGAAATCGAGCAGGTTCTTCTCCGAAACTCCGAAATCGTCCTTAAGGAAAAGATAGTCCTTTGCTCTGAACGGGAAGCCGCGCTTTTTCACGGCGGCATAAACAATAATGCAGATCAGATTTATCGTCTCGCCGATCAGGAATGACCACCAAACAGCGTCGGTATCGAGCACTCCGAAAAGTGCGAGCGCAGGCAAAACAATAAACGGGAAGTTGACAAGAAAACAGAACAGATCAGAGAGAACCATACGCCGCATTCCCTGTGTGTAGTTGATGAAGGCGACGTTCAGACCGTAAAAGATAATACTAAGAGCATAAATACGCAGTCCTTTTGTTGCAAGCGCGACCATCTGCGCTCCTTCCTCGCTGCCGAATGCCCCTGCGATATAATCAGCAAAAATCAGCAAGATCGCCGTCAGCACGGCACCGACGATAAGAGTAACCCTTACGGTCACCTTAACAAGCAACTCAGCCGCGACCCTGTCCTGCTCGCCGAGAATCATTCCGGCAATCATCGCCGTAGTCATCGCCACGCCAAGCATCGTAGACGAAGTGAAATTGAATACCGTATTTACTACGCCGAGCGCCGCAACCGCCGTGCTGGAGAGAACGCAGGCAACCATAATCTGGTTAAGAGCCGCGTTTCGAAGCATAGATGACGCCGAACCTACCGCCGACGATGAGCCTGTTGCTACAATATCGACCAAATCCTTTATTCGTAGTCCCTTAAACGAGAATTTGAAAATAATATCCTTTTTGGTGAAATGCAGCAGCATAATCACAAGCGCGGTAAAATAACTGATCGATGTGGTAACGCCCATACCGAGCATACCGCCGTGAACAACAAGCGCGTTTACAAGGTCGCCGGCGATATCGAGCACGGTCATCACAATTACAGCAACAACTACGCGGTTTGCGTCGCCGTCGAGCCTCATAAGGGAGTTGAACTCAAACAAAAACAAAACGCACGGGAACGAAAACACGATTCCGAGAAGATAATCGGCGGTCGGTTCCAAAAGGTTTGAGGAGTTTCCGTGAGCGCCGAGGAGCCGGCTGATATCATATCTGAAAATCAGAACTGCCGCCATCATCAGCAACGATACAATAACAGTGATTACCATGCACATCGAAAATGCACGTCTAGCCTTTTTCTTACTGCCCGCTCCCAGATGCTGCGCACATATAATCTGAGCGCCCGTAGCCAGAATGCCGCTGAACGCCGTAGACAGATTGATAATCGGCGTTACAAGTCCGTATGCCGCCATGCTGTCGGGACCGAGAAATCTGCCGATAACGATACCGTCGATCACAATACCCAGCATGGTTGCAACTGCCGCGGCGATTATACTGATAACCGAATTGCGAAACAGCTTATTGATTATTTTTCCGTTGTTTTTCATTCTTTCATCTCTTTTATTGAATATTCTTCTTTATTTTTAAAATGTTCTGACCGTCTTTGTATTCATACTCGACCAGATTCATGGTTTTTTTAACAAGAAAGATCCCCAATCCGCCGATTTTACGTTTATCTGCGCTTTCGTGAACATCAGGCTCCGTTTGCTCCAGCGGATTAAACGGAACGCCGTTGTCAATAAATGTAATTATTACCGAAAGAGGATCGTTTTCGATTTCAAACCTCACCGTCGCTTTGCCTATATCGGGAGAATACGCATATCTCGCAATATTTCCGAAAAGCTCGTCTATTGCAATCGAAATCTGCGTTTCCGCTTTTATCGGACAATCGAGCTTCTCAAGCTCCGCCGTAACAAATTCTGTTACAGGTTCAATATTTTCAACTGCCGCATCAACTGTCAGCTCTTTCATCATTTCCATCCTTTCCGATATAATGCACACACAGCATTGTTAAATCATCAAACTGCGGATATGACTGCACAAACTCACTTACATCAGCTTCTACCGTAGCAAGCAGCTTCTGGGGCGAGCTGTCGCTGTTTCGGTTAACCGCCGCGAGAAATCTTTCGTAGCCATACTGCTTCTCACCCTTTGTTTCTGCCTCGGGAACGCCGTCTGTGTATAAAAACAGCTTCGCACCGGGTTCAAGCTTCATTTCGGTTTCGCGGTATTTTAAGCCCTTCATACCGCCGACCACGAAGCTGTGCTTTGATTTGATCAGCTCAAAATCTCCGTCGGGAGATTTCAAAAGAGGATATTCATGTCCCGCGTTGGCAGAAACCAAAGTACCGTCGTTAACATTCAGAATGCCCAGCCATACGGTTACGAACATTTCCTCCTGATTGTTCTCACAAATCTGATTATTTACGGTTCCGAGAACCTCTCCCGGACTTTTGCCGGTCATCACGCAGTTCTTAATCAGAATCTTTGACGCCATCATGAACAGCGCCGCGGGTATTCCTTTGCCCGAAACGTCGGCAATCACCAAAGCGAGGTGGTCTTCGTCAACCATAAAGAAGTCGTAAAAATCTCCGCCAACCTCTTTTGCCGGCGTCATCGAGGCGAACAAGTCAAATTCGGTTCTGTCTGGCAAAAACGGAAACGTATTAGGCAGCATATTGGATTGTATCCTCGTCGCTACATTCAGCTCCATCTCCGTGGAGGTAATCGTCTTTTCCCGTTCAGCGAAGAGAACTCCGTAAATCAGAACTATCGATACGAGCATTGCCGCGTACTGCGTTGAAATTCCGAAGATATACCGTGTAAGCAGCTGGTTGATAAGCGGAATCGCCGCGAATGAGAAAGCCACCAGACGGTCTTTTTTTGACGCCTTTGACATCAAAAGCTCCAGAATAACAATCAGCAGCGCAACGCACATATACAGCTGACTGATATACCATTTATCGCACCGCTGATAAACTCCGGCATCGTCTACACTGAAATACATCGGATAGAAGAGATTTACAAGACACAGCAGCAGAGTTGGGATAAGCAGCATATTCAAAATGCTGTCTGCCGCGCGCATAAGGCTGTTTTCCATATTGAGAACGCGGCGAATATACTGCCAGAACTGATATATCAGAACCGAGCCTGTCATATAAAACAATACGTTAATTATGAGATTCATTGTTTTGAACTCAGGTATTGCCTGGACAAGCCACGCTGCTTCGTCCAAAAACAACGCCGTTGCGTTTGTGGTCAGCAGCGCAACAAAGACGCGTGTGTGCTCGTTTCGTCTCTTGAAATTAAGTACGCAGCTGAAACACAGCATAACGCACACCGCCATGCAGAATAAATCAGCTCCGATGCTGAACAGCCATGTTTGTTCCATATTATTGAAGGTTCTCAGCATTAGCAGCGCTATACCCGCAGCCAAAAGAGCGCATGAAAAGCCAAAGCAAGCCGGAATAATCCAGCTGAGCCTGTTCAGCTTTGTAGAAAGTTGTCTGATATTATCCACGGTATCCTCCAGTAAATATTTATACATATTTATTATAACAAAAATTCTTATAAAATCAAGTGATTCTTTTGGTTGATATTTATTAATTGTACATTGACAAACACATTCTTTCCGATTACAATAAAATAAAGTTGAAATAATACTATCCTTTGCAAAAGGAGTGAACCAAATGCAGTTTACAAAAGCTGAAAGCGGTATAAGAAAGATATTTATTTCTCAGATTTTATTCATAATCGGCTTCGCGACTTCACTTATCACCGCAGTCGTAAGTATGCTTGTTCACACAATGAACGGAGAAACTCAGAATCAGATTGTGTTAACGCTGTTTACAAGTTATTTGAATTGTTTTTCCATTTCAATTATGATGATTGGATTTATCATGATGTTAATCGGTGTTTTTATTGCTTGCGTGGACGACGAAAATTTTAAGGTAGCGCTTTATTCTATCGTTTTCGGTGTGGCGCTTGCCATAATCAGCATTGTATGGTCAAGCGTCGACGCTGTCGGAACCATTACCAATCTGCTGACGACCCTCACCAGTTATTTGGCGATCTTATATATAATTCAGGGAATCAGAAACCTTGCGCAAAAGCTTGAAAGAAATGATATTGAGAAAAAAGGCAGTTTTCTATATAAGCTTTTCAGCGTTCTTTATATTTTTGAAACATGCATAACCATTTCTCTCCTGATTTTAAGCGACATATCAGCAATTATCCCGTTTTTCATTTTACAGATCGTCGGCGACATAACGTCTTTTTTTCAGAATCTTCTGTTTATGCTTTATCTGGGCAAGGCAAAGAGAATGCTGAAGAAAAAAAAAGAGTAAAAACAAATCAAGAGCATATTTGAATTCCAAATCCGGAATCCGAATATGCTCTGTTTTTATTCACGTTATTTCTTCTTTTTGAAACAAGCCTTGTCAAATTCGGGATTGAAGGCGTAGAAGTTTTTCTCGTCCAGCTTATCGGTAAGCAACCTCAGATTTTCTCCGAACCGCTGGTAATGAACTACCTCGCGCGCTCTCAGAAAACGTATCGCGTCCTTAACCTCGTAGTCGTCGCAGAAGCGAAGAATATTGTCGTAGGTCGTTCTCGCCTTTTGCTCCGCCGCCATATTCTCGTGCAAATCTGTAATCGCGTCGCCTTTGCTCTGCATACCCGCGGCAGTCCAAGGAACTCCGGACGCTGACTGAGGATATATTCCCGTTGTATGGTCAACAAAGTAATCCTCAAAGCCTGCAGCCTTAACCTGCTCCTCTGTAAGATTTTTTGTCAGCTGATAAACAATCGCGCCAATCATCTCAAGATGATTAAGCTCCTCGGTGCCTACCGAAGTCCCTCGATGCGGAAAAACGGGCAGTTATAATGCTAATAAAGAAATAAAAACGAATAATAATTCTAATTCGGCAATAAAACTACAT
>CACXAO010000019.1 GCA_902765625.1 uncultured Ruminococcus sp.
CCAAGTTCCTGCTTACGAAGTCTCATTTTTTACTCTCTCCAAATCGTTTTAATTCTTTTTGAAAATTCTCCAAAAACATTATGTACCTATTATAATACTATATTAGAAAAAAAACAAGCCCTTTTTGTAAATAAATTTAAAAAAATGAAATTTTTTGAGTTTTTCAGTTACAAACCTTTTAACTATTGTATCTGTTGCATATTTGTCCTCTTGGTTCCTCTTTTCTTTTTGGGCTATTTGTCGGTTATTTTTTGCTTTGTGGAAAGATGTCAGGAGTGTTGAAAACCCGGAACTACTTTGTTAATTGATGTTAGTTATGTTTAAAAGTCGAATTTTGAGGAATTTACTACAAATTATTACAAAACGATTACACCGTCGGGATCAAAAAAACCGCCCCTTTTTCAGGGACGGTTTTGCCATTTTTTTAATTATTTTATTCACGGATCGGGGTTTCTATGGGATTTCCCTTGCCTGATTTTGTAATTACATCAACTACATCAAATAATTCTACATCAACAACCGGGGTAAAATATGTATCTTTCATATTCATTCACCTTCAAATTTTTAGTTACAAATAAACAAATCTATTTTTGTAATTTGCATTAAGGGACATAAACATGATAACATTAATTGAGATAATAATCAAGTAGCATATTGTACAATATTTTAATACAGCTTTTGTGCAGCATTGCTTGCGGCGTTCTAAATAATAATCGGAAAGCTTCCTATTATTATTCAAATGAAGTTTTACCGTTATCCATTTCCGTAAGCATGGCAACGCGCTTGTCGTGTCTGCCGCCCTCTTCGGGAGTATTAAGAAAGATGTCGACAAATCTCAGCGCGTCTTCAACGCTTGTTACTCTGCCGCCCATACATAAAATATTAGCATGATTGTGGCGGCGGGTCATTTCTGCGCCGAAATCGTTGCTCACTACCGCAGCACGAACGCCCTTTACTTTATTTGCAGCCATTGAGATTCCTATACCTGTGCCGCAGCAAAGGATCCCAAGCTCGCAGTCGCCGCCTACAACCGCGTTTGCAACCTTGCAGGCGTAAACCGGATAATCTACGCTGTCCTCGCTGTATGTGCCAAAATCCTTGTAGGCAATACCCTGCTCGTCAAAGTGTTTTTTTATGGCGGTAATCAGGTTAAAGCCGCCGTGATCGCATCCAAGCGCTATCATGTGAACCTCTCCTTTATTTTGTGATTAGGATTTGCCGGATAATCTTTTGTTCAGCTCTCGCTGCGCCTGCGGAAGTCTCAGATAGACCGGCATAAGCTCAGCCGCCGAGACGGTCTCTCCCCTTTTGAGGCTCTCAAACGCAGCCATTGCCGTGGAAACAGCTGTCTGTATGCGGCTGTTGATCGGAGCAAGCGTGAGATTCGGAACGTCTGCTTTAAGGTAATCGTAGCTGACAGTCGCGCCGTCGCCTACCAGAACTATATTGCCGTCAATACGCAGAAGTTCTTCCTTTAAGTCGGTCAGAGCCAAAGCTCTGTCGTCGCAAAGACGCTCAATTTTATCTCCTTTTACTCGAAAAATCGCGTTATATACCTGCGAACAGCGCGCGTCCATTACCGCGCAGACAACGCAGTCGCCGCCTAAGCAGTTATACGCCATGCTCTCAAGCGTTGAAACCGATACGCAGGGAATACTATGCGCAAATGCAAGTCCCTTGACAGCCGCCACACCGATACGAACTCCGGTGAAAGACCCCGGACCTGCGTTTACCGCAATTGCATTCAGCTCCTCCGGTTTTGTTTCGGTATTGCTGAAAAGAGCCTCGATCATGGGCATGAGAGTTCTGCTGTGGGTCAGGGCGGTATCGATAAAAAACGAACCGATGATTTTTTCCTCTTGGGCAAGGCAGACCGACGCAGCCTTAGCCGTGGTGTCAACCGCCAATATCTTCAAGTGTTACACCTTCTATGTCAAATATCCGCTGATTATCGCTCTCACCTCGGGAAATAGTGATTCTCAGCGCGTTTTCGGGCAAAGCTCCCTCGATGTTCTCGCTCCACTCGATTACAAGCACGCCGTTTTCGAGATAATCGAAAAAGCCTGTAGAATACAAATCGTCCCACGAGGCGACGCGGTACATGTCGAAGTGATAAACCGGAACTCTGCCTCTGTATTCATTCACCAACGCGAAGGTCGGGCTGGAAACAATGTCGTCAGCACCCATGCCGCGGGCTAATCCGCGCGTAAACGCTGTCTTTCCCATTCCCAAACCGCCGAATAACGCTATAACCTCTGTGCCGCTGAGCTTTGAAGCAACACGCTCGCCCAGCCGCTCGGTTTCCTCCGCGCTGTTTGAAATCCATCTGCTCATCAGAACAATCCCGTGATCTCGCCGTCGCCGTTAACGTCGATATTGTGAGCCGCGGGAGCCTTGGGAAGTCCGGGCATTGTCATAATGTCGCCCGTGTATACTACAACGAAGCCTGCGCCGTTTGAAAGCGAAACGTTTCTTACGGTAATCTCAAAATCCTTGGGCGCGCCGAGCAGAGTCGGGTCGTCGGAAAGAGAATACTGGGTTTTAGCAATGCAAACAGGCATTTTGTCGGTGCCGAGCTTCTGTACCTCGGCAATCGCCTTTTCAGCCTGAGTGGTGTAATTGACTCTTGCCGCACCGTAAATGTTCTTTGCGATCGCGTCGATTTTCTCCTTAACGGTCAGCTCATCCGGATAAAGCGGCTTGAAGTCTGAAGGCTTCTCACAAGCCTCGACTACCTTCTCAGCCAGCTCTACGCCGCCGTCGCCGCCCTTGCCGAACACCTCGGAAAGAGCAAAATCAGCGCCGTTTGCCTTGCAGTATTCTTCAATATAGTTAAGCTCTGCCTCGCTGTCTGTGCCGAAACGGTTGATCGCAACGACAACGGGCACGTTATACTTGCGCATATTCTCGATATGAACTCCGAGGTTTACGATACCTGCCTTGAGCGCTTCAAGATTCTCTGAGGAAACCTCGGCCTTGGGCACGCCGCCGTTGTATTTGAGAGCACGGCAGGTTGCGACAAGGACGATCGCCGAGGGCTTTAAGCCGGCAAAGCGGCACTTGATATCCAGGAACTTCTCGGCTCCCAAATCCGAACCGAAGCCTGCCTCGGTGATGCAGTAATCAGCTAATTTGAGCGCGAGCTTTGTCGCTCTTACGCTGTTGCAGCCGTGAGCGATATTCGCGAAGGGTCCTCCGTGAACGATCGCAGGCGTACCCTCGAGAGTCTGAACGAGGTTAGGCTTGATCGCATCCTTGAGAAGCGCGGTCATCGCGCCGTCAGCCTTTAGGTCGCGCGCATATACGGGTTCGCCGCTGTAGGTATACGCAACCAGAATGCTGCCGAGTCTGCGCTTGAGGTCGTCGATATCCGAAGCAAGACAGAGAATCGCCATAACCTCAGACGCAACGGTGATGATAAAATGATCCTCACGCGGAACGCCGTTCACCTTGCCGCCCAAGCCTACGATAATGTTTCTGAGCGCGCGGTCGTTCATATCAAGGCAGCGTTTGAAAAGGATCCTGCGAGGGTCTACGTCGAGCGCGTTGCCCTGCTGGATATGGTTATCGAGCATAGCGCAGCAGAGATTGTTCGCAGAGGTAATCGCGTGCATATCTCCTGTGAAGTGTAGATTGATGTCCTCCATCGGAAGAACCTGTGCGTAACCGCCGCCGGCTGCGCCGCCCTTGATTCCGAATACGGGTCCGAGCGACGGCTCTCTGAGGGCAATCACGGCCTTTTTGCCGATTTTTGCCATAGCCTGACCCAAGCCTGCGGTGGTGGTTGTCTTTCCCTCACCGGCCGGAGTAGGATTGATCGCGGTTACCAGAATCAGCTTACCGTCGGGATTGGCGCTTACACGCGCACTAAGCTCGTCCGAAAGCTTTGCCTTGTATTTTCCGTAAAATTCAAGTTCGTCCTCCGCAATGCCGATCTGCGCCGCAACTTCCTTTATGGGCAACAGCTTAGCCTGCTGAGCAATTTCAATATCAGACAGCATAAAATGCACCTCCGAAAAGTATTTCATTTTATTATAGCAAAATTGGAAAACAATATTATTCTTATTTGCAAAATTGGCTTGTAAATGACAAGGATTTTTACGTATAATAGTCCCGAGGCGATAAATTTGAAGCGATTATTAGATGATTTCAGAAATTCCGACCGCCTGCTGACTCTCTTTACCGCACTGTCTGCTTTATTTGGAGCAATGCTGATTGTCAGCTTACAGCGCGCCGGAACTTACAATTATCTGCGCCCGCAGCTGATTGCGGCAGCGATAGGAACTGCCGCGGCGTTTGTTACAGCGCAGGCGGACTACAGGATTATGGTACGGAAGTGGTATTTTTTCGCAATAGCCGCGGCTGTTCTGGCAGGCTCGGTGTTTCTCTTTGGCATGAGGGTCAGCGGAACCGACGACACCGCCTGGGTAAGCCTCCCGTTCGGAATCACGATACAGCCGTCAGAATTTATCAAGCCGTGCTTTATTATCACCTTTACGCGGCATTTGAGCGTATTGAAGCGCAAGTCAATACTGAATAAGCCGTGGGCGGTACTGAGCCTTCTGCTGCACGCTGCGGTTCCTGTTGCGGTGATTCATTTGCAAGGCGACGACGGCACCGCGCTTGTTTTCGGACTGGTGTTTGTGATAATGTCAGTTTTCGGAGGAATTAAGCTAAGGTACTTCGCGGCGCTTGGAGGCGCTGCAGCAGCCGGGCTGCCCTTTGTCTGGCATTACCTGATGAACGAGTCGCAGCGCAACCGCCTGCTGGCGTTATTTGATTCGGGCAGCACGGCGATGGCTGATTACGCTTATCAGCAGTATCAAGGCAGGCTGTCGCTTGCAAACGGCGGATTGTTCGGCACAGGCTGGATGAACGGTCAGCGCGTAGCAGCAGGCATAGTTCCAGAACAGGAAAATGATTTTATTCTCACAGTAGCCGGCGAGGAATCGGGATTTATCGGTTGCATTGCGATAATGGCTCTTTTGTTTACCGTTATGCTGCTTATTATTCTTAATTCGAAAAATGCGCTCACAAACGAAGGCTCGCTTTTATGCGCGGGAGCGTTCGCGGTTATTGCAGCCCAGACAGCGCTAAACATGGGCATGGTGCTCGGTATACTGCCTGTCATCGGTGTTACTCTGCCGCTTTTCAGCGCAGGCGGAAGCTCGCTTATCGGCACGCTGATCTGCATCGGGCTTGTTCAGAGCGTCAGGATCCACAGATACTGATACTGAATCTGTTTTAATGCGATTTAATTGAAAATAGTAAAAAACGGAAAGGCGTAAAAACCTTTCCGTTTTTGTTTATTTGTTCTCTGATATATTGAGGTTCGCAGTGTAGCTTCCGTATGCCCAACAGCTGCTTGCGCCGTCGAAACGGAAGGTTACGGGCATTTCAACCGAACCCTTTTTGACCACCGAGCCTGTCGCAGAAATTGTAGCCGTTATTTTATCTGCGTCCAGATCCTCGATCTGCGATTTAGGTCCGATAACCGTGACGCTGATATTCTTTGAGGTAACCTCTGCCTTGTAATCATCCGAGAGTCCCTCAACCTTGAAGGTGTCTACGTCAAAGGTCTTTTTGGTCATGCCGCTGAGATCGATTTTTACCTGAGCTGCCGCGTTGTTGCTGATGTTTTTGCACTTCTCGGGTATGCTGATTGCCAGAGCGTTGAAGGTAACTGCTTCGTCAGACAGCTTGGAGAAGTCGATTTCCTCCGTCTTAACCGAAACAAGGGTTTTCATTACATCGTCGGGACCCGCAAGAAGCAGTCCGGCAGGATGAACTTCAACCAAATCTGTCAGGTCAAGTCCGCTGGGTTTATTGACATAGCCCGGCTCTACCTTTACGCTCTTTTCGGTGAGCACAGAAATAGTAGCGGTGAGTGTGCGGAAGCTCATTGACAAAAGCTTCTGCGAAATCTCGTTGTCGTTTTCGTCGTATAGCACGATATTGGCTTCGACGTCGGTCGTCTCAAGCAGAGTATCCGTTACGCCCGCAACAGCCGCAACCTTTTTTATTTTCATGACCTCGGTCTGAGGTCCCGAAATTGTGATGGAGTTGTAAGGAAGCGAGGTTGCGCCGTAGTAGCCGTCGGCAACGCCGAAGAGTATCTCATCCTGAATCTGGAAGGTGCTCTCCTTGTAATAATCGACCATTACGCTTACGCTTGAGGGGCTTAAGCCCGTGATCTGAAAATTGTTCGACGGGTTTTTCTTTGCCGCCGAAACCGGAAGCGTGAAATTTCCGGAGGAATTGACAGAGGTTGCCGCCGCGGTCACGGTCAAATCCGATTCGGTGACCGAACCTAAGATAGTCCGGTTGCCGGTTACGGTAACGGACGCGGTCTGCTTTTCGTCGGTGAAAATCTGCAGACCCAGCTCGCGCGAGCTTTCGGACAAATCCATCTGAATCGGAACATTGCTTATTGTCACGGTAGTGTCGTTTGTCGAATTAAGACTCATATAGGTCCAGATTCCGATAGAGATAACCACCGCGAGAACAAAAATAATATAGTTATTTGAAAATAACCACTGAGAGAGGCTGTGTTTTTTCACTCTTTCTTCCTCCCTTTGCGGTTTTTGCGTGTAGTCTGCTCCTCCTCAACAAATTCGTCGAGCAACAGCTCGTTGAGCTTTCGCACAAGACTTTCGCGTGTATAGTCTCGCGTGAGCACGCCGTTGACCGCAAGAGAAATCACGCCGGTTTCTTCGCTGACGACGAGTACAACGGAGTCGCTCTGCTCGCTGATGCCCAATGCGGCGCGGTGGCGCGTACCGAGATTTATATCAACGGTTTTGTCGTCCGTCAGCGGCAGGATGCAGCCTGCGGCATGAAGCTTTCCGTCGCGGATAATGCTTGCGCCGTCGTGAAGCGGAGCCTTGTTGAAAAAGATATTGCCAAACAGCGCAACAGAGGTCTGAGCGTCGATAATCGTACCTGTCGCCGCGATATCCGAAAGCATGGTTTCCCTCTCAAACACCATAAGCGCGCCTGTTTTTGAACGCGAAAACAGAACCGAGGTATCGGCAGCGTCCTCGATGGACTTTTTGACCGCCTCTACCCACTCGTCGGTTTTGCCGAATCTCGAGAAGAAGTTTGAAAAATACTTTTTCCATGTTTTATTTCTGCCCAGCTGCTCGAGCGCCTTGCGGATTTCGGGCTGGAAGATTACAACAATTACTACAACCGAAGCCTCAAACATCGCCCGAAGAAGCGAAGAAAGCATTACAAGCTGGAACAGTGAGGCAAGGAAGTAGATTACAAACAGCAGAATTATTCCTTTCAGAAGCTGGAACGCCCGGGTTTCGCGCACCAGACGGAAGAGACCGAAGATAATCAGGGCGATCGCCAGAATATCGATAACGTCGCGAATCTGAATCGTCTTGATTATGGACAGAAAATGTTCAAACAATTCCATACCTCTCCTCCTTTCATACTTCTTTTCTATTCTAACACATTTTAAATGTCGAATGCAACCTTTTTTTCATTATAAATGACACTTTTATTTACGCACTGACAGAAATATTCCGCATGACGCTGATTATTGAAGGCTGACAGCACCGCGCGCACTGTTCCGCGTTCCACTGTGCCTTTGCTGATGTGAGCCAGCGGCGCGCAGTGAAGGCCTGCCCGAACTGCAATTCCGAAGCGGTCGTTTAATATCTGTGCCACTCGCTCGCTGTCTGTTCCCTCGATATTAAATGAAATTACCGGAACGTGCGTTGATATTTCGGGTCGCGCGGTGTAAAGCTCTACTCCGGCGGTATTTTTCAGCCTGTCGTACATCAGCTGCGCAAGGCGCATTTCGTGACGCGCAAGATTATCTGTTCCGCGGCTTTTAACAAACCTCAATCCCTCGCGCAAGCCGGCTATTCCGGCGACGTTAGGCGTGCCGCTCTCATATTTATCGGGAAGCTGTTCCGGCTGCAGTCTGTCCGAAGAATAGCTGCCCGTACCTCCCTGAATCAGGCTGTCGGGCATTGTTTCTGAGTTTATCAGCAGAAAGCCCGTGCCCATAGGTCCGTATAGTCCCTTGTGACCGGCAGTACAGAGATAATCTATGCAGCTGTCAGAGAGGTTTATCGGCAGAACGCCTGCCGTCTGAGCCGCGTCAAGACAGAAAAGGATTCCGTTTATTCTGCAAAGCGCAGAAATACGCTCAACGGGAAGCCTGATTCCGAACACGTTTGAAGCGTGGGTGCAGACAACCAGCTTGGTGTTTTTGCGGAACTGAGAACGGAAGCTGTCAATAGTATGCTCGTCATCGCCCTCAAAAACCTCGGCTACCGAATATTCCACTCCGTATTTCTTCAATTCCTCCAAAGGCCGCACGACGGCGTTATGCTCAAGCGAGGAAACAACCGCGTGGTCTCCCCTCTTTAGAACGCCGTGGATCACAGTATTCAGAGCGGCTGTGCAGTTGTGGGTAAAAATCACCCTTTCAGGCTCGCTTAAACCAAAAAACTCTGCTGCCTCGCTGCGGCAGGAATATATCATCTCGGCGCCTCTGAGCGACATTCTGTGACCGCTGCGCCCGGGATTCGCACCGAGAGACGTCATTGCGCCGCTGACCGCGCGAACAACTCCCGTCGGCTTCGGAAAGGTCGTCGCGCCGTTATCGAGGTATATCACGGCGAATCAGCGGCTGCTACACCGACAAACGTCACACGGTTCTGACGAAACAGCGATACGGCGCGCTCAGAATCGCCGACCTTAAGACTGTAACCGCAGGAGCCGCGGCGCAGGTTTGCCGGAGTGCGCACCGTTATGCTCCGTATTCCGTGGCGGCGCAAAAGCTCACGCGCGCGCATCACAGACGTCATTGAACCGAACATTATTAATTTATTATCCATTATTTCACCTTCTTATTAGTTTTCCTCCCTACAATATACTATATGAAGGCGAAACAAAATTAGTTATCCGCTTTTCAGCCAAAAAAGCCGGAAGCCAAACAAACGTCTGACTTCCGGGTCGTTATCGGTTAAAGCTGTTTTTCGTCCTCGTCGTCTAAAATCGACGGAGTTCGTTTTGCCAGAATATCCTCCAGTACTTTTTTCTGCTCCTCCCTTGACAGAGAACGGAATGCGATAATAAAATCGTGTTCCGAAGGAGTAACCGGTTCGGGAATCGGACTGATTTTGCCATCATTCATAACAGTTCTCCTTTTCAGCAAGATATTTTAGGCAACTTTTATGCAGTAATTATATCACACTCGATATGTAAATTCAAGGTAAAAATCACACTCTTACCGACTTATTCAGAGTTATTGAGAAAATAATTTTTTCCTTTACGGGCAGTCCCAGCACCTGACTCATCGCTTCTTCGTACAAATCAAGCTGAGGCTTGTGTCTGCGAAGCTCCTCTACCTCGCGCACTCTGTCGGTTTTATAGTCTACAATCACGAGTTCTCCGTTTTCGACAAATACCAAATCGACCTCACCGTCTACTATCTGCCGCCTGTCGGACTTAAATTCGCCTTCGCAGGTGAGCGACGGATGAACAAATACCGTGAACTGCTTCTCCCGGTAGACGTCCGACGAAGGAACGCTCAAAACTCGTTCAAACAAAGGATTGAGCAGAATCGCGGAGAGCTTTTCGCGGTCAAGACAGCCGCACTGACGCTCGGTAAGCTTTTCGACTTTGAGCAGCCTGCTGATTTCACCCTCCAGATCGCTTCGGGCGGCAGTAAAATCGCAGTAGTGCAAAAACTCATGGTGCGCGGTGCCGATTTCGGTCGGGCTTATCTTTGCCGAATCCTTGGCAAAAGCCGGAACAACAAGCGCTCTGCCTGAAAATTCGCGGTTCTCGCTGTGAGAAACCTGCGACGGATTGACCTTTTGAGGCACGCCGATTATATCGGAATCGGGATATTCAAACGAGAGGTTGCTCTGCAGAATCGAGCGGTAATCGGGAGCGTCAATGTTCCGTGCGCGTTCTCCGCTTTTCTCGTCCGAAGGCTCCGCATCGGGAAACAGTTCCTCTTCGGTCTGAATCTTATGAAGCAGCCAATGCGCCTCGCTTTCGCCGCAGGTGCGGTTCTCGTCGATAAGAGCGCAGGTTGAGGGGTTGACAGCCGCGGATAAGAGAATCCAGTCGAGCATTCGCTTGCAGGAATACACATCGCCGGGTGTTATCTCGCCCGTGATCGTCTTTGCGGCTGCGCTGCTCACAGCCTTGTCCATATCCTTATCGGTTCCGACAACAATGAGCTTTTCCTTTGCGCGGGTCAGCGCGACATAAAGCATTCGCATTTCCTCGTCGGTATTCTCACGGCGTTTTTTTAGCGTGATGGCGCGGTACGGAAAGGTCGCTGTGCGGACGAAGTTCTTTATCGGCTTTATGCCGACATAAGCCTCGCTGTCGGTGAGGACGGGTTTATTGAAATCCATCTCGTTGAATTTATGCGCGGTATCAACCAGAAAACAAACCGGGAACTCCAGTCCCTTTGATTTATGTATGCTCATGACACGGACGCAGTTTGCGGCGTCGCCCTTTATCTGCGAGGCTGAGGCAAGCTTGCGGTTGTTTGAGATAAGGCGCTCGATATAGCTGTTGAAATCCGAGAGGGTCTTGTAGCCGTTCGACGAGAATTTGCGTGCGTAAACTCGCATTAAATCGAGGTTCCTCGAGGGATACGCGCCGCCGTTGACGGCAGCCGTAACGGCAATCACCGCGGTGCGCTCATAGACGGATTCCAAAAGCTCGTCGACTGTGCTGACGGACGAAAGGTCGCGGAAGCGCTTCAGTTCGTCCAGAAAACGCGCCGCCTTCCTGCCTGACGGGGAGTCGTCGTCGCGGCAGATATGAAGTGAACGGTAAAGCGAGGTTTTGACGTTGCCGAGACGGATCACCGCCAGATCGTCGGGAGTGAAGCCGTAGACCGGGCTGATAAGCACCGAAAGCAGCGCAACGTCGTCAGAAGGATTATCGATGACGCGAAGAAGGTTTAATACAAGCCTGATCTCGCGCGCGTCAAAGAAATTCTCGCTTTCGTCGCAGTAAGCCGGGACGCCGTATTTTCCGAGCTGCTTTACAAACTCAGCGCTGCCCTTCTGCTTTGACTCCTCGTCGGAATCGGAACCGCTTTTGGCGCGCATAAGCACCGCGATGTCTCCGAACTGCAGCGGACGTTCGCCGTCCTTTCCTTGCACAGTAAAGCCGCTTTTCATCATCTCAAAAATCCTTCCGGCTGTATAACGCGCCTCCAGAGCGGTAACGGAGTAGGTCTCGGAAAAATTGTCGCGGTAAATCAGACTGATTTCGGTATCGCGCTTTGGATCACGCTTATAATCCGCCGCACCGAAGTTGAGATATTCTTCGGGCTTGTAGTTCGCCATGATACGCGAGAAAATGAAATTGACCGTCTCGCAAACCTGCTGGCAGCTGCGGAAATTTTTGCTGAGATAGATTGTTGCGGGGTACGTTGGGTTTTCGCTGTCAAACGGCGCGTAGCGGTTTTTGCGCTCGTTGAAAAGCTTCGCCTTCGACTGGCGGAAGCCGTAGATGCTCTGCTTGATGTCGCCGACCATGAAAAGATTTTCGCCGGATGAGGAAATGCAGTTGTAGATTACCTCCTGAATCAGGTTTACGTCCTGATATTCATCGACGATGACCTGTGCAAATCTCGCGGAAAGCCCCCTTGCAAGCTCGGTTCGCCTGTAGTAAAATCCGCCTGTACAAAACTCCGCGTCGTCCTTTTTGCAGTGCTCGGCAAGCAGCCGCACGGTGAGAGAACTTACGTCCGAGAAGGTTCGGATATTACGTCTGTCCTTTAAGCCGCTCAGCTCGCGGTCGAAGGCGGTTATCAGCTCGCTGAGCGTAACCATCAGACCCGAAAGCGATTGCAGCTCCTCCTCGGCTCCGAGAAACGACAGAACCTTTTCGCGGACTTTTGAGCGGCATCCGGCAACGCTCTTTATCGCGGTTTTCTTGCCCTTTTGCAGCTTTTCGCTGATAGTCGGGATTTCCTTATATTCCGCAACGAAAAGGACTTGGGCTTTTTCGCAGAAGCCCTTGTAACCGTTTGCGCAAAGCTCGTTTTTCAAATCAATCAGATTTCTGCCGTCGGCTTCAAGCAGCGGAATGAGGATTTCTTCAAGCTGAGGGGATAATTTTGATGTTTTTATTGTGACGGAGACCTCAGACAGCATTGAATCAAGCTCCTGCGGGATAACCCCGAAAAGTTCCTCTGCCCATTCGGTCTCGGAGAATGACATCTGCGTGTATCTTTTGACCATCTCGTCGAGCCACTGCGTTTTGAACGGCTGGTTCTGCAGAAAATCGTGAACCGTCAGCACAGCCTCGCGCAAACCCTTGTCGTCGCTTCCCGAGGCAAAGGCGCGCAGCAATCTGCGAAAATCAGGTGAATTTGTGGCATAAAAGGTTTCAAAAGCGGCGTCCAGAGCCTTTGTGCTTACCGTTACGATCTCATCGTCGCTCGCGATGCGGAAGTCAGGCTCGATGTTCAACGCCGAGAAATGTTCGCGTACAAGCGACGAGCAAAAGCTGTCGGTTGTAGAAATGTGAGCTGTATACAGCTTCTGCTTCTGGCGCAAAAGCTGCGCGGTCGCGCCCTCGGCTGCAATACGATCGTCTAGCTCCTTTTGAATGCGGCGTTTCATCTCGGCAGCCGCGTCGCGCGTGAACGTGAGTACAAGCAGACGGTCTGCGTCAACTCCGCCGTCGCCTGTAATCAGCTGCAAAACGTGCTGGGCAAGAACGGCGGTTTTTCCCGAGCCTGCCGCCGCGGAAACAAGAACCGTGCCGTTGGAATCGATCGCGTTTCTTTGGTCGTCCGTCCATTTTACGGTATTATCACTCATCGCCGTTCACCTCGCTTTCGTTTGCGGCTTCAATATCCTCTCTCATCTTTCCGAGGATGTAATCGCGTTTATTCTGCTTGACCGCCGCGAACATATTTTCCTTCGGCTCGCTCATATTGTAGGAGCAAGCGTCCTCGTAGGCGCAGTATTCGCAGGTTGAGGAGCTGCCTGATTTGAGCGGCTGAGCCGGAATTATGCCGCTGTAGAGACTCTCGCCCATATCGCGGATCAACAGATCGACCTTGCCGAAAACCGTCTCAAGCTCCTCGGGAGTGACCTTTGTGCTCGACTTAGGCTTGAAGCTGTTCATGTCGGCGACCTTGAAACGCTCCTCGTCAACATAAAGACCCTTTAGCTTAAAGGCGCCGCGTATCAAGTCGTCGGCGGTCTTTCCTGCCGCCTCGCTCTCGCGGAACGCGCCGAACAGTACGTTTGAATAAAGAACGCCGCCGGGCTTGAATTCGCCGTAGCGGTAACCGCCGTTGCGCGTGATCGCTATCAGATAAATCAGCATTTGCAGATCAAGGCCGTAATATGCCTCCGCAAGACTGAAGCCCTTGCTTTCGGACTTGGATTTATAGTCTATTATACGTATATATTTTTCGCCGTTCTGAACCGAGCTGTCTACCCTGTCGACCTTGCCTCTTATGCGAATCTCATGTCCGTCAGGCAAAATGTAGCTGTAGCCGTGCATGTCGTTCGGAAAATCAAGCTCGGTGTCCTCTACGTCGAAGGCGCTGTTTTTCAGCTCGTCAACAATAAACCTGATCACCCTGACGGTCTTTTCCATGAGCATATCAAACTGGAACGCAAACGAACCTGTTTTATCCGCTGCGCCGCCCATGAATGATTCGAGATAGATATTATATTCTTTTACTACATATTCCTTTATCCGGCTGTCGGTCAGCTCGCCGTACTCTGCCTTTGTCCGGTATGTATCGAAAAATCGCTCGAGCACCTTGTGAACAAGGTTTCCGCGCTCGATAGGATCGATCTCGGCACGGCGTTTTTGGTCTATTCTGAGTCCGTACTCGCAAAAATAGCGGAACGGGCATTTGTAGTAGGTCTGAACCTTGGAAGCGGAGTTGTCGAGCACCTTGCCGAAAAGCTCGTCCGCAATTCCTTCGTTCTGCATTGAGAACGGCTTTTGCGCCACAGCGTTCTCAACCGCCTCAAGGCGAGGTCTGTAGTCCGGATCATCTGCAAAAAAGTCGCGCAGCTCCGACAAATCCGCCGAATCATCGGTCAGCGAAAGCGAATACGCCTCAAACGCGGTATCCATACCGACGAGCATTTCCACATAAGGCAGGCGGTTCTTTGAGATCGGCTCGAGCTTCGGGAACAGGCCGCAAACCTCGTCAATCAAAACCGAGGGCTTTAGTCTGCCGCCTGCGCTCTCCTCGTTTGCAGCCGAGAGAGCAAGCTTCGGATAGCTCAGACAGATTCGCTGCGACGCTGCCGACATGCAGTTGTACGCCATAAAGATTTCCAGATTTACGAAATCGACGGGGTTTTCGGTGATTTTGAGGTCGTTATCAAATAGCGTTTGAAGCTCGTAGTCCGAAAAAAGACCGGCGCTCTGCGGATTTGCCGGGAAGCTGCCCTCGGTGCAGCCGATCAGGAACACCGCCTTATAGTGCGGGTCGCGCACGCGCTGGGCGTTTGTTATGATAACCGAATCGAGATATCGCGGAATCTCGGAAAATTCGATTGCGGACAGCTCGAGCGACAGCAGCTCGTAGTAACGGCGAAGCGGCATGCGCTCATTTCCGACAGCGTCATTCAGCCTGTCGAGCGCTCTTGCGAACAGCTCCCAGATACGCACCTGCTCGTCGGACAAATTTTCGGAAACGCCGTTTTCGAGCCTGCGGCAAAGCCTGTCCATGCCGCTGCGCACGTCGAGTTTTTCGGTGAGCAAAACATATAGAAGCGCGGTGGTCTCGCCGGCGGTTTTGTCCTTTGATTCCTCTTTGAATGAAAGCAGCGCTTCAACCACGGTTTTGCGGACGCGCTCGGCATTATCGCGCTTGATATCCTCCTTTAACGGCTCGCCGAAGCCGCGCGAGCTTTGGGTAAACTCGCTGAGAAAGGCTGAATTATCGATATCCCAGACAAAAACATAGTCCTCAAAATCGCGGATCTCGCCCTCGGTAAACGGCAACAGACCGCTTTTGAGCAGGAGCAGAACGTCGGAACGCTCGAAACGCTCAAGCAAAATGCGGAAAATCGCGTTTATTGCGCGCGCAACCGGCTTTACGTCCAAATCCTTGTGCTCGTCGAGAAAGTACGGGATATCGTACTTGTCAAACACGGCGTTGATTATGCCGCTGTAAAGCTTTGTGTCGTGGGTGATAACGCCGATATCGCGGTAACGGTAGTTTTCCTCAATGATGAGCTTTTTGATTTTGCGCGCCGCAAACTCGCACTCGTCGTATGTATCGTCAGCCGGGTAAACAGCGATATTCTCCGGCGCGTCATCAAATATATCGGTAAAATCGGCGCCGCGGAATACGCCTTCCTCGAGAAACCGCAGCTCGTCGTTTTGGAAGCGCACCGTCTTGTCAAGGCGAACGGGTGTGAGAATTTTAACGCCCTGCTCCTTTGCAAACCTCTTTATTCTGCGGTAGGTCTGCGCGGTGGTGGCGAAAACTCCGCTTTCGGACTCCGTCAGTGGGTCGAGAGAAAGCGAGATAACAAGCTCTCCGCAATTAAGAACAAGGTGCTCGACGAGCTTCATCTGCTGGGCGGTGAAGCCGCTGAACGCGTCTATAAACACCGTATAGCCGCTGAAAACCTCGGGATGCGACGCAAGAATATCGTTTACCCTGTCGATATCGTCGAGCGGATCGACGTGAGACTGCGAGAGCCTGCCGCTGAAAACGTCGAAAATATCCGCGGTATCGAGAAGCTTCTTCTTTAGGCTTTCATCGATTTCGCCCTCCACCGCCCCGCGAAGCTGCACGGAGGATATGCAGTTTTTCTTGCACTCAAGCAGGGTATCGAGCATGAGCGAGGTCAGACTGCGGTTGCTGCGCGGATTCAGCAGGCGCAGGCTGCCGTCGAGGTCGTCGAGAGTGCGGCTCATCAAAACCGCGCGCGTACCGTTGTCAATCGGCGCCATCGGCGGATTTGAGGTCTGACCGTAAACAAAGCGGCAAAGCTTGTTAAAGCCGAATACGTTCACCTTTTGCTTATCGGGCGCACCCAGTAGTGACAGAATTTCCTTTTCGGTTTCAAGACTGATCTGGTCGGGGATCAGAACTATCAGCTTGTCGCAGCCGCTCTCCGTTTTTTCGCGGATCTGACGGTATATCTCGCGTGTTTTGCCTGTACCGCTTCTACCCAAAATGAAACGCAGCATAATAATCACCTCTTTCTTATTTTTTATCCGAACAAGGCCTTAAGCTGCTCGAACAGCTCTACTACCTTGAATTTATATTCATACTTTTCGTCGGCAACGATCTCGTATTCACTGTCGCTGTAAACCTGTTTTGCTCTGTCCTCACGCTCGGTCGCCGACGACAAACAGATCGACGGGTACATCACGCACCACCAGTTATGACCCTCGGCGGCGCCTATCGAAATCCGCAGCGCGTCGTACATCCCCGAAGGTAATGTATAGTTATCATAATAGCGCGTGGTAAAGTACATCCGCGTCACCTCGGCTCTGACGGGATAGTCAAAGCCGCTGCGCAGAACCTCGCCGTAAGCTATGTTCGCTATGCTCTGCAGGTTATCCCTGACCGCGCTTTCGGCGGCATTCTTGTCCGGCGCGCTCTCAAAAAGCTCCTCGGTGTATTCGAGGACCTTGTCTCTGACCTTCAGCTTGAGCGCTTGGTCGGCTTCGGAGTCGGAATTTGCGAGGATATGAAGCCTGAATGTATCGTCTGAGATACATCGGCACTCGGCGTGGAACGGTATCATTGAATAAACTACCGTCAAAACAAAGGATATGCAAACAGCCTTGATAATTAATTTCATAATAAAAACCTGTCCTTTCAAAGTGAGTATGGACAGGTTTTATCTCTTTAATCAACCGCGCAGCCGATTTTTAGCGGTTTGCACAGGAAGGTTTCGGGATATTTCTCTTTTAATTGCTCGCAGCATTTCTTTGCGCGTCCGGAGGATGTGAATATCGCGAACACCGCCGAGCCTGAACCGCTCATGCCTGCGCCTCTTGCCTTGCACGAGAGCATTGTGCGCTTGATATCGTTTACCTCGGGAATTTGCAGGGCAAGTTCAAAGTCGTTGAAAATCGTCGTTGAAATCATGAACATGTCCCTGCTGTAGAGCGCCTTGACCATCTCGTCGGTATAGGACGGGTGCGGTGCAAGCGCGTCTACCTTGCTGTATGCCTCGCCCGTCGATACGCTCACGGTGTCGGGCTTGCAGATGACGATATCCGAGCAGCGGAAGGTCGGAAGCTTTTTGATCGTCGCGCCTATTCCGGTGCAGAGCTTTGTGCCGCCCTCGATGCAGAAAGGAACGTCAGCGCCTACCTTCTCGCCTATCGCGCACATCTCGTCAGGCTTGAGCATGGTTGAAAACATGGCGTTGAGTCCCATTATCACAGCCGCGCCGTCGCTGCTGCCGCCTGCAAGACCCGCCTGAGTGGGAATCGTCTTGTTTATATCGATGTGAACGCCCTTGACGTCCATTTTGCAAAAGTCGAAAAAGCGGTACGCCGCCTTTGCGCAGATGTTGCTGTCGTCGCACGGCACGCCCTCGTAATTGCAGGAAATCGTCACCCTGCCGCTGTCGTTGTCGGTAAGGGTGATCACGTCGAACAGGTCAACCGCCTGCATAACCGTAGAAATATTGTGGTAACCGTCGGGTCGCTTGCCCAGCACCTCGAGAGTCAGGTTAATTTTTGCCGGAGCCTTTACCTTAATTTCCATTTTTCAGTTCCTCTAAAAACTCACGGATCCTTTGAAGCGCGATTTTAAGGTGCTTCAACGAATAGGAATACGATACTCTGACAAATCCGTCGCCGCACGCGCCGAACGCTGTGCCCGGTACAACCGCGACGTGCTTTTCCATGATAAGTCTGGTGCAGAACTCGTCGGAGCTGAGGCCCGTCGACTTTATACAAGGAAACACATAGAACGCTCCGAGCGGCTCGAAGCACGAAAGCCCCATGTCGTTGAACGAATCGACAACGAGTCTGCGGCGCATATCGTACTCGTCGCGCATGCGGTTTACGTCTCTGTCGCCGTTTTTGAGCGCTTCAATAGCCGCGTACTGAGCGGTTGTGGGCGCTGACATGATTCCGTACTGGTGGAGCTTGGTCATCTGAGCGATGATCTCGGCGGGTCCGAGAGCGTAACCCAGACGCCATCCGGTCATGGCGTAGGACTTTGAAAAACCGTTGATAACAACCGTACGCTCGTACATTCCGTCAACGGAGGCGATCGAAACATGGTCGCGGTCTCCGTAGGTAAGCTCTGAATAAATCTCGTCGGAGAGAACAAGGATATCCTTCTCTATGCAGACCTTGGCGATCTCCTCGAGGTCGTGCTTCTCCATGATAGCACCGGTGGGGTTATTCGGGAACGGAAGCACCAGAAGCTTCGTCCTGTCGGTTATCGCGGCGCGGAGATCGTCGGCTTTGAGGCGGAAATTATCCTCGTTTTTGGTATTGATTATAACCGGTACGCCGCCTGCCATTACGGTAAGCGGTTCGTAGCAGACAAACGACGGCTGCGGAATAATAACCTCGTCGCCGCGTTCAATCAGGGTGCGGAAGCAAAGATCTATCGCCTCGCTGCCGCCTACGGTGACAAGGGTCTGGGTCGTCGGAGAATATGTAATGCCAAAGCGCCTTTGGTAATAGGCTGTGATCTCCTTTAACAAATCGGCAAAACCGCGGTTCGGCGAATACCATGTTTTGCCCTTTTCAAGGCTGCGTATTCCCTCGTCGCGGATGTGCCACGGAGTCTGGAAATCAGGTTCGCCGATGCTCAGCGAGATGACGTCCTGCATTTCGTTGGCAATGTCAAAGAACTTGCGTATTCCCGACGGACTGACCGACTGGATACTGCTGTTCATATACTTTGAATATTCCATCAGAGAATTAAACTCCTCTCGTCAGCCTGAGCGTCATCGTCAAAGACGTTCATGCCTCTGTCCTTGTAGCGTCGCATAATAAAGTGGGTGCCGGTGGAAATGACTCCGTCGATAGTCGAGAGCTTCTTGGCGATAAACATGGCGATATCCTGCATTGTTTCGCCGCGCACGATAAGCGCGAAGTCGTATACGCCCGCCATGAGATAAACGGACTCAACCTCCTCAAACGCCATACACATCTGAGCCATCTCGTCAAAGCCGGTTTCCTTTTTGGGCGTTACCTTTAGCTCGATAAGCGCCTCGACATAGCTGCCGTCAATGCGCTCCCAGTTTACTACAGCCTGATAGCCCTTGATTATGCCCTGATTCTCGTATTCCTTGATCTGAGCCTTGATATAATCCTCCGGCTCGCCGAGCATTGCGGCGATCTCGCCGGTTGTGAACTGAGAATTTTTGCTTAAAAGCTGTAAAAGTTTATCCATCGTTTTACCTCCCGAATATTACACAGCCTGGAGTGCAGGACTGTCGATTGTATTGATTAGATTCGCGCACACCGAAGCGGCTAAACAAAAAAGCTCGTTTTCGCTTTCGGGTATATTCAGCTCGCAGTAGTCGGCGTGCCTGCGGTGCTCAAGAATCAGCGTCTTGTCAACATCAATAATGCTGAAATTCTTCGCGGCGAGCTCGCCTACGATATGCCAGTTGCTGCCGTAAAAATACGCCGAAACGCCGTTTGGCGTCGGTACCGTGACAAGGGTGACGTGCCGTTTTCCGAAGCGCAGAACATACGCCGCTATGCCGACCAGCGGAATCCGGCGAATCTTTGCCGCCTCAGAGCCGGACATATCGGTAATAACGAGCTTTGACCTCGTCAACAGACCCGCGGCAGGCGTAGAAACATAGTATTTTTCCGCACCGAGTGAGTCGGACACAACAAAGCATCTGTTGTCGGCGGAAACGTCTCTTCTTAAATACAGCGTCATTAATATCACCGTTATAAAAAAATAACCATAGGCATTTTGATACACCTATGGTTATTATACATCAGTTTTGTTAATTATACAAGACTTTTAGAGCATTGTTCTGCGAATTCGTTTTTGGTGGAACAAATACTGCGTTTCGATCAGATGCTCGTACTTTGCGACGTAGCAGCTTGTGTAACCCATCATCAGCCAGAACCACATGACCATGAACGATATATCGTATAGCAGCGCCTTTTCGAACAGCGCGTAAACGAGATATGCTGCGAGGAAAGAAAACAGACAGGGGTAAATCTCGGTGCGGACGGTCTTTCGGCGCAAAAACAGGTGCTGAGCTGCGTGCTTCGCGAAACGGAAGCCGAAGGTGCCGAACAGCAGCGCGCCTATCACGCCCGTAGACACTATTATGGTGAGATAGCCGTTGTGCAGGTCATTGTTGTGATAGCTGAATTTCAAAGAGCCGTCAAGGTATTCTTCGCTGTAAAAAACTATATTACCGTTAGCAATACCGATAATCGGCGATATCTTGAACAAGTCGAGCGATTCGCGCCAAAGCCTGAACCTGCCGCTGTCGAGATTTGTGTTTTCGTGCTCAAAGGTTACCGCTTCGTCGTTTTTCTGAGTATTGTCGCCGTCGGCAATGTCGTGAATGATCTCTTCCTCCTGAAACAGAACGTCGACGAGCGCGTTTGTCTTGGCGGTTACTGCGGCAAAGCCTGCCTTGAAAACCGTGCGGAAAATCATTGACGAACCGATAAAGACAGCCGAGATAAGCAGCAGCGTGATGATTTTGATAAACACCTTTGAAGGCGACAGTCCGTCTCTTGTGTCAAAAAAGATATACGCGAGATAAACAACCGCGTAGCCGAGCGCAAGTACAAACGAGGCGTTTGAGTCGCACAGAATCAGCGCGAACAGATTGACCACCATGCAGGAATAAAGGAAAACTCTGCCGAAGCCGCGCGCCTTTACCTCTCCGCGCAGACTGTTTTTGCTGAGCATATGGCAAAGCACGATCGTGACTACCGAAACAAATCCCTGCAGGTTAGGATTAAAAAACAGACCGGTAAAGCGGTTCTCGTAAATCGGAAAACGGATCCAGTAGATATCGTAAAAGCTCCAGCTGAACGAAAAGCCGAACAGCAGACACACAAAGCCGATAAGGCTGAACAGCGTGGTGCAGACGATAATCACTCTGCCGATTACAAAAAGCTCCTCCTTGAAATCCAGATCAGGCTCGGTGTGCATTCCGTAAAACAGGAAAAAGCAGATCATTACGTGCAAAAACATCAGCACGCTGAAAAGCAGTGTAACAGAAACGTTTATCAGCACAGACAGCAGCGAAAAAACAAGAAACGCGCCTACCCATATACCGAACCGGAGCTTGAAAAATGTGTTGTAGCGCTTTTGGTTTAAATATACCAGCCGGAGTCCCCATATAAACAGAAATACAAGGAGTATGTACGCCGGTATCTGCAAAAACGACACCATGCAGAAAAACAAATCGATAATGTATATTATTCTGAACATGGACGAATCGTTCAGCATATTTTTGATAGCTGACATGGTTCACCTCTGAGTCAGGAAAATACCTCTTTGACGGTTTTGAACATTAGCTTTACATCTGAACCGAAGCTGAAATGCTCGGTGTATTCGAGATTGTATTTCATTTTTTCGGGAAGGATGGTTTCCATATATACCTTGTCCGCGTCCTCGTGCGAGGCGAGCAGCTTTTCCTCGTCCTTATACATGATCGAAGCAAGCGAGGTGATTCCCGCGGGAAGCAGCAGGGTTGCGTAGTAGCTGTCCTCGTACATATCTACATACTTGGGAACCTCGGGACGGGTGCCTACAACAGTCATGCTGCCGCCGAGAACGTTGAAAACCTGAGGAAGCTCGTCAAGGCGGTATTTGCGGAGCTTTCTGCCGATACGGGTCACCCTCGAATCGCTGTCGGTCGTGACCATGGAACCGAGGCTTTCGGCGTTGACAACCATTGTGCGGAACTTATAAATCCTGAAGTGTCTGCCGTACTTTGTGACCCTCTCCTGCCTGAACATCACCGGTCCCTTTGAATCGCACTTTACGGCGATTGCTATTACGATGATGGGTATGATCAGAAACACGAGCAAAATGACCGATACAAACAAGTCAAACGCTCTCTTAAAAATCAGCGACGCGCGCTTTTTTTCGAGAATATCATAGTAACGTCTGACCTCGGCGTTTTGAAACTCCTTTGGCAGCTTCTCAAACTTTCTCATAATAAACCCCTGTAATATAATTATTCCGATTTGATTATACCCCCACTGACAGCAAAACACAATAAAAGTATCAAAAGTTTCACTAATTATTTCCGAAACGTAAAAACCGACGGTTGCGTTCCGTCGGTTTTTAGGTAATTTTATGGAGTAATCAAGCACATAGAAAGGAAGTCACTTTTTTGTTAACATGTATAATATATCACATCAATTGTGTAATGTCAATACTTTTTTTAAAAAAAGTTAGTTTTATATATATTTATTTTTTAATCGCATAAACACTTGACTTCAAGCCCAAAACCATGTAAAATATAATTAAAGAAAAGGATTTGAAAAGTCGGTTTATCGATCGCTTTTCTCCGTATAATACTTTTGGGTCGGTTCATTGCCTGCCCGATGCGTGAATGATTTACAAATAACCCTACAACACTTAAATCGGGAGCCCTACTCTTTGCGTGGTGTGCAGACCTCCCACTTTTTGGAGGTGGGCACCCACCTGTTCTATTCGTAGGCAGGTTATTATTTAAATCATACGGTCGGGCGGGTTTTTTATGCCCAAAATTACCGGTATTTTTTTACATAACAGGAGCTAATTATGAAGATTTCAGTATTAGGCTGCGGCCGCTGGGGCAGCTGCATTGCATGGTATCTTGACAAAATCGGACACGACGTTATCAGCAGCGGTCTTGAGGACGCCCCTGAGTTCATTAAACTCAGAGATACCCACAAAAACGACTATCTGAGCTTTCCGGATTCGATCAGGATGACAAGCGACCTGAAAACCGCCGTTGACCACGCGGAGGTTATCATCATCTCCATCTCCTCGCAGTATTTGAGATCCTATATGACGGATATCGCTAAAAATAACCTTGAAGGCAAAACCATCGTGCTCTGCATGAAGGGCGTTGAGGTTACCACCGGAAAACGCCTGAGTCAGGTTGTCGGCGATTTTGTTGACGAGAGCAAAACTCCGATCGCCGTTTGGGTTGGTCCCGGTCATCCGCAGGACTACGTTCGCGGTATTCCAAACTGCATGGTCATCGACAGCAAAAACCAAGAGGTCAAAAACAAGCTCGTCGGCGAGTTTAACAGCGACCTCATCCGCTTTTACCTCGGCACCGACCTTATCGGCAGCGAAATCGGCGCCGCCGCAAAGAACGTTATCGGCATTGCTGCGGGTATTCTTGACGGCCTTAACTACACCTCGCTCAAGGGCGCTCTGATGGCGAGAGGCACACGCGAAATCGCGCGTTTGATTGCGGCGCTCGGCGGAAACGAGTTCTCGGCATACGGTCTCTGTCATTTAGGCGATTACGAGGCGACTCTGTTCTCCCAATGGAGCCACAACAGACGCTTTGGCGAGGATCTGGTAAAGGGAGTTAAATTCGAGAAGCTCGCCGAGGGCGTTATGACCTCAAAGGCGCTTTATCTGCTCGGTCAGGAATACAAGGTTGACCTCCCTATTGTTGAAAGCGTTTATAACGTTCTGTTTGAGAACGCCGATATTGACGAGTGTATCAAAAAGCTGTTTGAACGCTCGGTAAAAAAGGAGTTTTAACCTACAAATGACAGAAATAGAAATGGAAATAAATCAGCCGCACACCCAAACGATAGCCGATAACGAAAAGCAGAGCAAAATCGAGCTTATTGTATCAAATATTCTTTGTCTGCTCATCTTCTTTTCATTCGGCTACATCGCGATAATGAGCATCTTCCAGACAAGCGTTTTTAACCCCGAAAACTACGTCAATGAAGAAGTGATTTACGAAGCGGATGATTTAATTCTCAATATTATTTTCACCGCAGGCTTTCTTGCGATAGTGTTCTGGCTGAGGAGATTTTACGACTTCTTTGCTAAGATCGACTTACGCATGATGGAAATCGCGCTTGCGATCTGGACGCTTATTCTCGGAATGATCTGGATTTTCTCCGTTTCTTCCGTTCCTGCAGCAGACAGTCAGAATATTTATGAACTGGCGTCTAATGCCGCTAAGGATAATTACACTCCGCTTTATAACAGCATGAACTTTTATCAGGCTGATTTCTTCGGCGGTCACTCGTATTTTAATTTCTATCCGTTCCAGCTCGGATTTGTGCTGTTCTCCGAGATGATTTTCAGAGTTTTCGGCTACAGCAGCCCAATGCTGATTCAGATTTTCAATCTGGTTTTCCTAAGCTCCGCGTATTTAGCCCTCGCGAGAATCACAAGGCTGATTTTCAAAAAGAAAAGCATTGAGTTTATCGTAATTCTTCTTTTGGCAGCCTGCCTGCAGCCGATTATGATGTGCACCTTCGTTTACGGCAACGTAATCGGAATGTCCGCAGGAATCTGGGCTTCCCTGTTCCTCATAAAATATTTCAAAACAAACCGCTGGCTCTGGCTCGTTCCCTCGGGTCTGGCTCTTACGTTCGCCGTCCTGATTAAGTACAACAGCCTGATTTACCTTGTCGCGTTCGTAATTATGCTGATCATCCACACAATCAGGGAGAAGAAGTGGCAGAGCATCGCGTTTGCGCTTGCCGTCTGCGTGACCTGCATAGGCGTTACGCCCTTGATCATCAAGAACTACGAGGCTCGTGCGAACACAAAGATCGAAAGCGGCGTTTCGCAGACGATGTACCTCGATATGGGTATGCAGGAATCGCCTATGGCTCCCGGCTGGTACACAACAACCGCCATGGATGATTACCGACAGGGCAACTACGATGCCGAACAAGGAAATCAAATCGCAGGCACGCATATTTCGCAGCGCCTGAACGCGTTTATGACAAACCCGAACTACGCGTTTGACTTTTACAGCAAAAAAATCCTCAGTCAGTGGAACGAACCAAGCTATGAGTGCGTTTGGGTAAGCAAGGTAAAAAGTCATTCTTACGAGCTGAACGGCTTCGCGAAGGACGTGTACGACGGAAGTACCGGTCAGCTGCTGCAGCTTCACTTTAATTTCTATATGCAGCTTGTATTTATCCTGTTTGCGCTGGGTATATATATGCTCTTCATCAAAAGGATGGCACGCACAGAAACACTGCTTCTTCCGCTTGTTGTTCTGGGAGCCTTCGGCTATCACGTTCTGTTTGAGGCTAAATCGCAGTACTCGGCGACTTATATTCCTCTCCTCCTCCCCACCGCCGCGTTTATGATGAGTATGATCCTTTTCTCGGATTACTCGAAGATCAAACAGCTTCTCAAAAAAATTAACCGCAAGAAAGAAAAAACCGCGGTCGAGGATATTGAAACCGTGGCTGAAGAAGATGATTTTCAGACGTATCTGACAGAGGCTGAACCCGAAATTGAATATACAACCTACGAAATAACTCCTGAAATCTCAGAATCCGCCGAGGATTTATCTGAGGAAACTCCGGACGAAACACTTTCCGAAATACCAATGGAAACGCTGACGGATACACCAACGGATACACCAACAGATTAAAAAAAGGGACTGCCAAAAAACGCAGTCCCTTAATTTTTGTTCTTATTTTTTTTTACCAACTGCGAAGCCTTTCTTCTGCCAAACGAATACGTGTGTCGGAAAGGCCGCGTGTAGTACCAGAAATTAACATATGCTCTGTATAAAAACGAATCCACCGTATACGTTTTACCCTTGCGGAAAAAGCCCGTCATCACGGCGATGATCTGATCGTCGCGGATGCCCTTTTCCTTGGCGAACTGATTGTCTCCGCACATCACATATGAACCGTCGCGGCAAAAATCAATTACGCGGTGCAGAACGTACTGTCCGTTATCCCTGCGGTAAAGCGGTACGTCAAACAAATGCAGCCGCCTGCCCTCCGTTCCCTTGAGCACCACAACGTCCTCACCGTCGCGCAGCATAGGAAGCATACTGGTGCCGTTTGGGGTAAAGGTGACCGTGCCTCCGGCTTTCAGCTTTTCGGATATGATAGCGATTACATCTTCGAGCTGAACCTCTTTATTCAAGGACATCGGCATCCTTCGCTTTCTGAATGAAAATATCTACGTCGGCTGCCGCCTTCTCCGGCGAAACCTCGTATTCCGCAAGAAGATTTTCTATAAGCTCTTCCCTGCTTGTGCCCTTCTGCATTCTCTCAAAAAGAAAGGCGCCTGTTTCGTTGAGCGTAATAATTCCGTTGAAGTCAAGCGTCAGCTTGTTTACCGGAACTACCACGTATGAATCCGCTACCTTGCGGAGAACAAAATCACTCTTGATTTTCATAAATACACCACCTAACAGTGACATTATAATACACAAGCGCAAAAAAATCAAGGGTACAAAAGCGTACCCTTGACGTTAATGCTGTTTATTAATACATGCCGCCCATGTCGGGTGCTGCCGGAGCAGGAGGTGTAGCCTCCTTGATGTCCGCAACAAGGCTCTCGGTGGTGAGAACCATCGAAGCAACCGAGGAAGCGTTTTCAAGCGCGCTTCTGGTTACCTTGGTCGGGTCAACGATACCTGCTGCCACCATGTCGGTGTACTCCTCGGTGAGGGCGTTGAAACCGTAGCCAACCTTGTTCTCTCTCTTGATGTTCTCGGCAATCACGCTGCCCTCAAGACCGGCGTTTGCGGCGATCTGACGGAGCGGCTCCTCGAGCGCCTTGAGAACGATCTTTGCGCCTGTCTTTGCGTCGCCCTCGAGAGTATCAACAAACTCTGCAACTGCGGGAATAGCGTTCATGCAGGCAATACCGCCGCCGGCTACGATGCCTTCCTCAACAGCTGCCTTTGTTGCTGCGAGAGCGTCCTCGATGCGGAGCTTCTTCTCCTTCATCTCAACCTCTGTAGCAGCGCCGACCTTGATAACGGCTACGCCGCCTGCGAGCTTTGCGAGACGCTCCTGGAGCTTCTCGCGGTCAAAATCGGAGGTTGTGGTCTCGATCTGCTGACGGATCTGAGCAACTCTGCCCTTGATAGCGTCCTTGTCGCCTGCGCCGTCAACGATGATGGTGTTTTCCTTCTCAACCTTGACCTGACGGGCTGTGCCGAGCTGGTCAACAGTGGTGTCCTTGAGCTCAAGACCGAGGTCTGAGGTGATAACGGTGCCGCCTGTGAGAGTGGCGATATCCTGGAGCATTTCCTTGCGTCTGTCGCCGAAGCCGGGCGCCTTGACCGCAACGCAGGTGAAGGTGCCGCGGAGCTTGTTGAGCACGAGAGTTGTGAGAGCCTCACCCTCTACGTCCTCGGCGATGATAAGGAGCTTTCTGCCGGACTGTACGATCGCCTCGAGAAGCGGCAGGATTTCCTGAGTAGTTGTGATCTTCTTGTCAGTAATAAGGATAAGAGGATTGTCAAGCTCTGCAACCATCTTGTCGGTATCGGTTACCATGTAGGGTGCGATGTAGCCTCTGTCGAACATCATGCCCTCTACGACCTCGCTGTAGGTCTCGGCGGTCTTGCTCTCCTCAACGGTGATAACGCCGTCTGTGGTTACCTTCTCCATTGCCTCGGCGATAAGCTTGCCGATGAACTCGTCCTGAGATGAAACGGTCGCAACGCGCGCGATATCGTCTGTACCTGAAACCTGCTGGCTGTTATCGATAACAGCCTTGACAGCTACGTTAACAGCATCCGCGATGCCCTTCTTAAGCACCATTGGGTTAGCGCCTGCGGTAACGTTCTTCATGCCCTCGCGGATAAGCGCCTGAGCGAGAAGAGTAGCTGTGGTAGTACCGTCGCCTGCAACGTCGTTTGTCTTGATGGATACTTCCTTAACGAGCTGAGCGCCCATGTTCTCAAAGGGATCGTCGAGCTCGATTTCCTTGGCGATAGTAACGCCGTCGTTTGTGATCAGGGGCGCGCCGTACTTCTTGTCGAGAACTACGTTTCTGCCCTTGGGTCCGAGAGTGATCTTAACTGTGTCTGCAAGCTGGTCGATGCCCTTCATAAGAGCCTTTCTTGCGTCTTCACCATATGCAATCTGCTTAGCCATAAATCTATACCTCCTGAATTATTCAACCTTGGCGAGAATGTCGGACTGGCTGACGATGGTGTATTCCTCACCGTCGAGCTTGACCATGGTGCCTGCGTACTTGGACGCGATTACCTTGTCGCCTTCTTTTACATACATTTCAACTTCCTTGCCGTCTACAACGCCGCCGGGTCCTACCGCGACAACTGTGGCAAACTGCGGCTTTTCCTGAGCCGCTGAAGAAAGGATGATGCCGCTCTTGGTTTTTTCCTCGGCTTCCTCAACCTTCAATACAACTCTGTCAAGTAAGGGTTTAATAGTCATAAAAAATAGCCTCCTATTTTTAATTTATATAATCATTAGCACTCTCATTCCCTGAGTGCTAATACTATTGTATACCATTTTTCGGAAATGTCAAGGGGTTTTCTTGACTTTGTTTGACTTTTTTTCAAAACGGCGATTTGTAACGGGTATTTTAAATTATATGCGCGACGCTTTGCGTATATGACAAAACACTCCCCGAATAACCCGGGGAGTGAAATGTTTTACGTATTATCCTTTGGTCTTGCGACCTCTACGCAAAAGCCGCGGTGTCCGCACGAGCTGCATGTAAGCTTGCGCGTCGAAGGCGTATGATTTGCGAAAAGCGCCTCCCTCACCTTGGGCACGAATACGGTATGACACTGAGGGCAGATATACGCCACGCTGTTAAAATAATAGCGCGAGATAATAACGCCGTAGACTACGTCGATTACCGCCCAGATTACAAACGGCCACCAGATACCGACAGTGAGCCAAAGAACGACCGTCGCGATCTGCAATAAAGTGACGGGAACGGCGGAGAGCAAAATGTTTCTGTGGATTTTTCTTAATTCTTTCTTGCCTGTCATAGTATGAGCTATGTCGCCGATGGATTCAACGGAGAAGTTCTCGATATCCTTCAGCTCGCGCTTCATCTGCTTGATTTTGGCGAGCCTGTCGCTGCATTCGTTCAGCTCGGCGGTCAGAGTCTGCTCCTGCTGCTCCAGAAGAAGCATGATAACGCTGCCGGGGTCGTCCTCTGACGTCAGCTTTGAAATCGAATCGATATTAAAACCGAGTCCGCGAAGAAAGCATATGACTCTGAGCCGCTTAACGTCATCCTCGGAATACAATCTCCTGCCGCCCTCGGAAAGCTCGGACGGGACAAGGATCCCTCGCTTATCGTAATACTGGACGGTTCTGACGGTAACTCCGCAGAGCTTTGCGATTTCTCCTGTTGTGTATTTGGACACAGCCTTCACCTCCTTGACTATAACATAGCATATTACGCAGCGTCACAAGCAATACCCTACGTAAGGGTATTTTTAAAAATATCAAAAATCAGGCGGCACAGCCGCAGCCGCACCGCCGTAATTAATCAAATCAGATATCCTTGATGTCATCCTCACAGAGGGTGGGAATGTTGTGCTCCTTGAGAACCTGCTCTGCCTTCTGAGCGTCGTCAACACGGATAACTACATACGCGCCGAAATCCTCGGAAGCGGTAAATGCGTAGATGTACTCGATATTGACCTCAGCCTGCGCGAGGAAGTCGAGCACGTAGCAAAGCGCGCCTACCCTGTCCTCGAGCTTTGCCGCGATGACGGTTGTGGTATTGATGATCGACTCCTTGCTGAGTACCTCGATGGTCTTGGGTGTGTCGGAGGTGATCAGGCGGAGAATGCCGAAGTCTTTTGTCTCGGCAATGCTGAGAGCACGGATGTTGAGTCCCGAATCCGCAATCATCTTGAGGGTTTCATGCAGCTTGCCGGGGCGGTTTTCTACAAAGACGGAAACTTGTCGGATTGCCATAATTGTTCCTTTCTCCGATAACGGCGTTTAATCGTGCAGCTTGCGCTTGTCAATTACGCGCACAGCCTTGCCTTCACTGCGGGTGATCGACTTAGGCGGCACAAGGTGGATTTTCGGACCGATGCCCAGCATGGTGCGCATCGCGGATTCGAGCTGCTTTTCCTTTGCGAGGTTCTCGGAAACGATATCCGAGAAGAACTCGGGCTTGAGCTCGACGTTGATATCAAAGGTGTCGGAGTTGTTCTTGCGGTCGATGATGATCTGATAGTTGGGTGTGTAACCCTGATTGAGCAGAACGGTTTCGATCTGGCTCGGGAATACGTTTACGCCGCGGATAATCATCATATCGTCGCTTCTGCCCATGGGCTTGCACATTCTTACGTGAGTTCTGCCGCACGAGCACTTCTCGCGGGTCAGCACGCAGATGTCGCGCGTTCTGTAACGGAGAAGCGGAAAGGCTTCCTTGTCGAGAGCGGTAAACACAAGCTCGCCCTTTGAACCCTCGGGAAGAACCTCGCCTGTGTCGGGATCGATGATCTCGGCGTAGAAGTGGTCCTCGTTGATGTGCATACCGCGCTGTTCCTCGCACTCGAAGGAAACGCCGGGTCCGCTGATCTCGGTGAGACCGTAGATGTCGTACGCCTTGATGCCGAGGCTTTCCTCGATGTTGCGTCTCATTTCCTCTGTCCAGGGTTCAGCGCCGAAGATGCCTGCCTTGAGCTTGTTGTCCTCGGGCTTGTAGCCCATCTCGGCGAGGGTCTCTCCGATGTACGCAGCGTATGAGGGTGTGCAGCAGAGAATCGTGGAGCCTAAATCCATCATAAACTGGATCTGACGCTCGGTGTTGCCCGACGACATCGGAAGGGTCAGGCAGCCTACCTTGTGGGAACCGCCGTGAAGTCCGGCGCCGCCTGTAAACAGACCGTAGCCGTAGCATACCTGGCAGACGTCTTCCTCGGTTCCGCCTACGGCGACGATCGCTCTGGCGGTGCACTCCTCCCAGATATCGATATCATTCTGAGTGTAAAAAGCAACTACGCGCTTGCCTGTGGTGCCTGAGGTCGACTGGATACGCACGCAGTCCTTGAGATCGGTTGCGAGAAGTCCGTAGGGATAAGCCTCGCGAAGGTCTGCCTTTGAGAGAAACGGCAGCTTCTTGATATCGTCTACGGATTTGATATCCTCGGGCTTAACGCCCTTTTTGTCCATGAGGTCGCGATAATACGGCACGTTCTCGTACACATGCTTGACCTGCTTTACGATTTTTTCATTCTGAATTCTCAAAATCTCCTCGCGAGAGGCGGTTTCGATTTCGGGCTGGTAATACTTGCCCATTGGCGGTCACTCCTTTGTTTTATTATTCCTAATATAAACCCACTGTATTAAACGCACTGCCGCTTTTCCCTTTGCGGTCTTGCATTAATAGTTATAACCCAACTCGAAAGCCTTGAGATTTACGTCTACAAACTGCGGCTTTACGGTTTTCTTTATCATTTCAATCCACTTCTCTTTTTCGATGTGGAAATACTTGGCAAGTCTGCCCATGAGAACTATATTTACGCTCTTGGCGTTGCCTGCCTGCTGTGCGAGAGAAAGCGCGTCGATCTCGTCAACGAACACGCCCTTTGCTTTAAGCTCGCCGAGGACGTTTTCGGGGTACTGAGCAGCTCCGGTGATTACGGGCATCGGGTCGATCATCTGAGTATTGACGATGATCTTGCCGTCCAAGCGGAGGTTTTCAACATAGCGCGCCGCTTCGATCTTTTCAAACGAGATGATGTAATCAGCCTCGCCCTTTGCGATAACGGGAGAATATACGCTGTCGCCGAAGCGGACGTAGGTTACGACCGAACCGCCGCGCTGGCTCATACCGTGAACCTCGCTGACCTTTACGTCGTAGCCCTCCGCAACGAGCAGAGCACCTAAAAGCTTACTTGCGAGGAGACTTCCCTGACCGCCTACACCGACGATCATGACATTCTTTGTTTCCATTTTATCTGTCTCCTTTCTCAATTGCGCCGAGCTTGCAGAGCTGGGTGCATACGTCGCAGCCTACGCACTGGGTAAAGTCTACGACAGCCTTCTTATCCTTAATGCTGATTGCGGGACAGCCGAGCTTCATGCACTGACGACAGCCTACGCACTTATCCTTGTTTACGGTAACGGGCGGTTTTGCCTTTACATACTTGAGAAGCATGCAGGGTCTGCGCGAGATGATCACGCTCGGCGCGTCAGCCTCAAGCTCCTCGAGAATAGCGTCCTCGCACTCCTTGAGGTTGTAGGGATCCACAACTCTTACTCTGTCGATACCGATCGAACGGCAGAGCGCCTCGAGATTTACGGCAAGAGCAGGCTCGCCCTTGATGTTGTAGCCCGTGGTGGGATTCTGCTGGTGGCCGGTCATACCGGTGATGGAGTTGTCGAGAATGATGACGGTCGAATTTGAGCCGTTGTAAGCGACGTTAACAAGACCTGTCATACCTGAGTGCATAAAGGTTGAGTCGCCGATAACGCAGACGGTCTTTTTCTCGCTGTCGGCGCCGCCTGCCTTATTGAAGCCGTGAAGTCCCGAAACCGAAGCGCCCATGCAGAGCGTTGAATCGAGAGCGAACAGCGGCGCGGCGGAACCGAGGGTATAGCAGCCGATATCGCCGAGACAGGTAATCTTGTGCTTTGCGAGGGTGTAGAACAGTCCGCGGTGAGGACAGCCTGCGCACATTACGGGAGGACGAACGGGTACAGGCTCGTCGAGGGTCACGTTCTCGGGCTGAGGAAGTCCGAACGCCTCGCGGATAGTGGTCTGGTTGTACTCGCCGATCGGTGAGAACATCTCCTTGCCCACACAGGGAACTCCGATGGAATTGAGGTGGGATTCGATAATGCCGTCGAGTTCCTCAACAACGTAGAGCTTGTCTACCTTCGCGGCAAAATCCCTGATAATATCTGTGGGAAGCGGATTGACGATGCCGAGCTTGAGAACCGAAACGGTATCGCCGAACACTTCCTTTACATACTGGTAGCAGGTGCCTGAGCAGATGATGCCCTTCTCTGTTCCGCCGTACTCAACACGATTGAGCGGACTGGTCTCGGACATTTTGGCAATCATCTTGGTGCGCTCCTCGACAAACGGATGTCTGCGGATTGCGTTAGCAGGAGCCATTATGTATTTCTGAGGATTCTTTTCGTAAGCGGGAAGCTCCTTCTCTACCCTGTCCTCAAGCTCAACAGCCGCCTGAGAGTGCGCGATACGGGTGCACATGCGGACGATAACGGGTGTGTCGAACTTTTCGGAGATCTCAAACGCTTCCTTGACAAACTGCTTTGCCTCGGCTGAATCTGCAGGCTCGAGCATGGGAACCTTTGCGGCGATAGCGTAATGACGCGAATCCTGCTCGTTCTGAGAGGAGTGCATTGCCGGGTCGTCGGCTACAAAAATAACCATACCGCCGTTTACGCCTGTATACGAAAGAGTAAAGAGCGGATCTGCGGCTACGTTAAGACCTACGTGCTTCATAGCGCATGCGCTGCGTGCTCCGCGGAGAGAAGCGCCGAATGCAACCTCTGTCGCAACCTTCTCGTTGGGCGCCCATTCGCAGTAGATTTCCTCATATTTCGCGGCAAACTCTGTGATCTCGGTAGAGGGCGTGCCCGGGTAGCTCGAAACCACCTTAACGCCTGCTTCATAAAGGCCTCTGGCTACGGCCTCGTTGCCTAACATTAACTTTTTCACTTGAATTTTATCCTCCAATACGACTGCTGTACAATAAGCACAGCAGTTTTTATTCATAATTAAACTATATTATAACATATAACGAATACAAATACAAGTATCCGTTTATATTTTTACTTGACAACAACGTTCTTTTCTCCCAATTGGTATTTCAGCTCACGAATCATCACATCGTTCAGGCTGACCCACATATTTGACGGCGCTCTTACCTGCCGTTTTGTGTCGGCAAGATAGAATATTACAGGCGTTCTTCCGTCAAAAATATCGATCACCCTCTTCGCGCGGCGGTAAAGCTCGGTGTTGAGGTCGTCGATTTTTATATAAAGAGCGGTGGGGTTTCGCGGTATATGACCCGTCGCCGGCTGAGGCCGCTGCCCGGCGTTTAAATTAAAGCTTCCGCGGTTATCCTGCGGCTTCTGCGCGGCTGAGGGCGCGTTTTCGCACTCCTCGTTTGTACGCGCCAAGTCAATAGTGTCGCAGATGATTTTGGCAGCCTGATTCTCTCTGAAATCGAGCGTACCCTTGACCATGACGGCGTTGCCCTCGATCAGGTGAAGCGCGCAGCGCTCATAAACATTCGGGAAGATGACAAGCTCTATTGAACCGAAGCGATCCTCAACCGTAGCGTAAGCCATCAGCTTGTGGGTGCTGGTGGGTCGGGTGCTCGCCTTTGCCACAACGCCGACTACAAGCACCTTCTGCTTATCCTGATAGCCTGCCTCGTCGGAGATAATGTCGCCGATTTTATCTGCTTTCATTCTTTCAGAGAATAATGAATAGTTATCGATCGGGTGACCGCTGATGTACATACCGGCGATTTCCTTTTCCATGCGGAGAAGCTCGTCGTCGGGAAACTCCGGTAAGTCCGGAACGACAGGCTCGGTGGATCTGACCTCCTGAGCGCCCATGTCGAACAGCGACATCTGACCGTTAAGATTGTGCTTTGCTTCGTAGTCGAGATCGTCAAGAACCGACTTGCTCATGGTGAGCATCTGGCGGCGGTTCGCGCCCATTCCGTCGAGCGCGCCGCATTTTATAAGGCTCTCAAGCGCGCGGCTGTTCATGTTTCTGCCGTGGTTCCGCTTGCAGAAATCGTAAAACGAGGCGTAGGGCTTGTGCCTTCTCCCGGCGACGATCTGGTCGATAAACTGCCTGCCGATATTCTTAACCGCGAGCAAGCCGTAGCGGATATCCCTGCCGCTGACAGAAAAGCCCGGCATGCTGAAATTGACGTGCGGCGGCAAAACGCGGATCCCGAGACCCTTGCACTCGCTTGTATACTTCGCGAGCTTATTCTGATCCTCGAGGAAATTCGAGAGAAGCGCCGCCATATACTCGCGCGGATAGTGACATTTCAGCCACGCGGTTTTGTAGGACACAACGGCATATGCTGCGGCGTGGGATTTATTGAAAGCGTAACGCGCAAAGCTCTCCATCTCGTTAAAAAGCGACTCTGCGACGCGCCTGTCTACCCCTCTGCGCAGACAGCCCTCAGTAATTACGTTGCCGTTCTCATCGACCTCGCCGTTGATGAATACCTCGCGCTCGTGCTCCATAACGGAGGCTTTCTTCTTGCTCATTGCGCGGCGGACGATATCCGCTCTGCCGAGACTGTAACCCGCGAGGGTGCGGAGGATCTGCATTACCTGCTCCTGATAGACGATACAGCCGTAGGTTACGCCGAGGATATCTCTGAGCAGCGGATGCTTGTAATGAACCTTCGAGGGATTGTGGCGGCACTCGATGTATGTCGGAATGCTGTCCATCGGTCCCGGGCGGTAAAGGGAAACGACGGCGATCAAGTCCTCTATGCAGTCCGGCTTCAAGCGCGTGAGCACGTTTTTCATGCCGGTGCTTTCGAACTGGAACACGCCCTCGGTCAGTCCTTTTGAAATCATGTCGTAGACCGCCTTGTCGTCATCGCGGATCGCGTTGGGATCGTAGTCGGGATGACTGCGCTTTATCTGCTTCTCGGCGTCACTGATTACGGTGAGGTTGCGCAGGCCGAGGAAGTCCATCTTGAGCAGACCTAGCTCCTCGATGGTCGTCATAGTAAACTGGGTAACCACGTTGTCGTCCTTTTTGGAGAGAGGAACGTAGTCGGAAACCGGATTTTCTGTTATTACAACGCCTGCCGCGTGCATTCCCGACTGGCGCGGCATTCCCTCGACTCTGACGGCGTAGTCGAGCAGCTCTTTTATCTGCGGATCCTCGTCGTACCGTCTGCGCAGCTTGGGATTGGCTTCCATGGCTCGCTTGATTGTGATGTCAAGCTCGCGCGGTATCATCTTGGCGATCTCGTCGGCGACCGCATATGGCAATCCCATGACCCTGCCGATATCGCGAATCGCCTGTCTGCCGCCGAGGGTTCCGAATGTAATTATCTGGACGACATTGTCCTCGCCGTACTTGCGGACGACGTAATCAATGACCTCTCCCCTTCGTTCGGCGCAGAAGTCGATATCGAAGTCGGGCATGCTGACGCGCTCGGGATTGAGAAAACGCTCAAATAGCAGGTTGTATTTTATCGGATCCACCGCGGTGATACCGATGCAGTAGGCGCACAGCGAACCCGCGCCCGAACCTCGCCCGGGACCGACGGGGATGCCGTTTGACTTGGCGTACTGCACAAAGTCGTTTACGATAAGAAAATAATCGACAAAGCCCATCTTGTCAATAACGCCGATTTCGTACTCAAGGCGGTCGACAAGGGTTTGGTCGGGATTATCGCCGTAATGCCTCTTGAGACCGTTGAAGCACTGACGGCGGAAGTAATCGAGGTGGTTCTCGTTATTCGGAACGGTGTAATGCGGAAGTCTGCGGACGCCGAACTCAAAATCTACGTTGCAGCGCATGGCGATATCGTGGGTGTTATCGAGCGCCTGAGGGTATTTTGAAAAGACCTCGCGCATTTCATCCTCGGTTTTGAGGTAGAACTCGTTCGTCTTGAACTCCATCTTGTCGGGGTCGTCGAGGGTGCGGTTAGTCTGGATGCACAGGAGTATGCTCTGGATAACGTTGTCATCCTTTTCGATATAGTGGCTGTCGTTTGTCGCAACAAGACCGACTCCGGTTTCGTTTGCAACGCGAACCAAATCCGGGATAATCCTACGCTGCTCCTCAATGCCGTGATCCTGAAGCTCGATAAAAAAGTTCTCTCTGCCAAAGAGGTCGCGGTAATACTCCGCCTTTTTCTTAGCGCCGGGATAATCGCCTGCGGAGAGCTTTCGCGGAATCTCGCCTGCAAGACAGGCTGAAAGACAGATCAGACCCTCGTGGTACTGCTCAAGCAAGGAGTCGTCTATTCGCGGCTTTGAGTAAAAGCCCTCGGTGAAGCCCTTTGAAACAAGCTTGATGAGGTTATGATAACCGGTGTTGTTCTCGCAGAGGAGAACCATGTGGTAGTATTTTTCAAAGGAATTTGATTTGTCAAACCGCGATTTCGGCGCGACATAGACCTCGCAGCCGATTATGGGGTGAATGCCCTCCTTTTGGCAGGCGCGGTAAAAGTCGATCACGCCGTACATAACGCCGTGGTCGGTTATCGCGAGAGAATCAAAACCCTTTTGTTTGGCGGCAGCGGCAATCTTGCTGATTCGGCACGCGCCGTCGAGAAGGCTGTATTCGGTATGAACATGGAGATGTGTAAAAGCCATAATTATTCTCCTGTGGCTACGGCTGTCGTTTTGCCGTCCGAAAAGGTCAGGGTAAGCTTGTCGCCCTTATTGATCTGAGTTTTGCTCTTTACAAGCTTTCCGTCTATCTCGGCAACGGAATAACCGTGTGCGAGAACCGTCAGCGGATTGAGAGCGTTGAGTCTTGCCGCCGTCGCTTTGACGGTGTTTTCTCCGTTCAGCAGCTTTTTGTCGACGGCGTTTTGCATTCTGTGCTCAAGCAGCATTAGGCTTCCGTCGTATCTGTCGAAGGATTTTTGCGGAGAAAGCGCCTCCATCATCCTTCTTGTATCGTTGAGCTTCTTTGTGTTTGCGTCGTAAATCTGCTTTACGATCGCGTTTATATTCTTGTGAATCGCGTTATACTTCGCGTGCAGCTCGAACTGATCGGGAACCGCCATAACAGCCGCAGCGGTGGGAGTTGAAGCGACCGCGTCCGCAACAAAATCGCAGATAGTGTGGTCGATCTCGTGTCCGACGGCTGAAATTATCGGGGTATTACAGGCATATACAGCGTGCGCAAGCGCTTCGTCGTTGAACGCCCACAAGTCCTCTATCGAGCCGCCGCCTCTGCCGATAATAATCGTGTCGCACAAGCCCGAGGCGTCAAGCTCCTGTACGGCGGCTGTCAGCTGCGCAGGCGCCGCGTCTCCCTGTACCAAAGTGGGATATAAAATTACGTCGACGCACGGAAAACGCTTATAGAGGTTGCGCTTAATATCCTGAAATGCCGCGCCTGTCGGTGAGGTGATAACTCCGATAGTGCGCGGAAAAACGGGAATCGGCTTTTTATGCTCAGCGGCAAACAATCCCTGCGCTTCAAGCCTTCGCTTTAGCTGCTCGTAGGCTAAATTCAGAGCGCCTATGCCGTCGGGCTGCATATCCTCGACAATGATCTGGATTCTTCCGCTCAGCGGATAAAAATCTACCCTGCCGCGGCAAATTACCTTTAAGCCGTTTTCGGGTCTGAATACCACGCTCTGTGCATCGCCCCGAAACATCGCGGCGCTTATTACGGCGCCGCTGTCCTTTAGCATGAAATAATTGTGCTTTGCGCCGCTGAACGGCGATTTCATATCTGTGATCTCTCCGGTGACAAAAACGGTCATCAGCCGCGGGTCGCTCTGGAGCATATCGCGCAGGTAGCGCGTTATCTGCGACACAGTGAGCACCGGAGGTCTTGTTATTTTAGGTGTGTACATTATTAAACTTCCTGAAACAGAGGTATGCGATTCCAGCCGCATTGTCGGAGGAGAAAACCGGCTCGGCAAAAACCGCGTTGTATTTTTCTTCAAAAGAATTTTTAATCATCTTATTCGACATTACGCCGCCTGCGTAAACAACCGGCATAACTCCGTGAGTCTCAAAAGCCGCGTCTGTCATAGCGGCGAGGGTCACGCGTATGTACTCAATGCAAAACGCAGCGACGTATTCCCTGCTCCTGCCCTCTTTAATCAGCTTTTGGCAGCGGTTTTCAACTCCGCTCAGACAACAGTCACAGCCCTTGAGAGTAGGACGCACCTTAATTTTCCCGGCATTCTGCGCGGCAAGGCGTTCAAGCTCCATTCCGCACGGAAAACGCAGACCGAGCATAAGACCTACCCGATCGACAGCCTGTCCTGCGTTCAGGTCGAGCGTTTTTGCCGCAGGCTCCACCGAAAAACCGAAGCCGTCGCCCTTTGCGATAACCGCCTCGGTGGTACCGCCGCTGACGTGAAAGGCTAAGAATTCCCTGTCAAACAAATCGTCGCGCTTTGAGCTGTAAAGCGCCGCAGCGATATGACCCTCCTGATGTGAATACTCAAAAAGCGGAACTCTGAGCGCGGAGGATAAAATTTTTGCCGTGTTTTCTCCGACTGTGAAACACGGCATATAGGAGCCGTCAATCGGTCGCGGCCGGGTAGACGCGCCTATGGCGGCAATTTCTCTTGGATCCACGTCAGACATCAGCTCCGCAAACAATGTGTGAAGCTGAGCGGTGTGGTGAAACACAGCGTCGCTCTGGCGCAGACCGAGCTGGCCCTCCCTGACGGGAAGGAGCTTTTTTTGCTGCGCGATCAGACCGGTCGCCGAGTCATACAGCGCGACCGAGGTGGTGTAATTGGAGGTGTCGATTCCCAGAAAAAGACTCATTTCGAAGCCTCTTTCGCGCGGACAAGCGAACCGAGAATACCGTTGACAAAACCGCTTTCGTCGATCGTGTATTTCTTCGCAAGCTCTACCGCCTCGTTGACCGCGACTCCGTCGGGTACGCTGTCGAGATATAGAATTTCATATGTCGCAAGGCGCAGAATGGCAAGCGACGGCTTTGAAAGACGTCTGAGCGTCCAGCCTTTTTTGAGATACTTTGAGATCTCGGCGTCGACCTCCTCACCCTTGACCTCCATACCTGCCGCAACAGCCTGAGCATAGCCGCAGACTCCGCCGCGGAACATCTCGGAATTGTCCTCTATCGTCTCCTCAAGAGGCTCGTCGTCAAAGGATTTTGAAAAGAGAAGCATGAACGCCTGCTCTCTCGCCTCGCTTCTTGTAAGCTTTACTTCATTGTTTTCTGTTTCACACATAATACAACCAACTTTACATTTTTATTCCATTTTATTATATCACATTCCGGCAGGATTGTAAACAAAAAGAGACGGAAAAATCCGCCTCTTTTAACCCTACGCGCCGACTATCGATATATTCTCGTATGACACGTCATAGTGCGAAATAACCGCGTCGTCGATTATCAGCGCAGTCGAATCGTTCAGCTCCGCCTCGGGTACCACAACCGTCACTCCGTCGTCGCTGATATAGCACATGCACTCCGAAAATCCCTTCGCCTTGATTATACTCTCGATGCTGTCCTGTATCGTGAAGTTTTTAAGTATCTGCTCTACCTTCTTCTGCGCCTCGCTCACCTCGTCGGAGCCTGCGTTTTCGAGGTCAAAAACCTCCTTTGCCTCGTCAATCACCTTGTCCTGCGTTGCCTTCCGCTTGGTGCGCTCGGTTGCGAAGTAATCGCGCTGTTCCTTTGAGAGTGCCGCGGTCTCGACTGCCTCGTCGTCCGTACAGGCAACCGTGGCGTTTACATATGACGCCGCGCCTAATTCCTTGGGTGCGGAAGCTGCAGAGGAATTGAACTGCCAGTTTACATACACCGCCGCGCCGAGCGCAAGCAGTATCGCCGCCGAGATAATATAACGTTTCTGAAATTTCATAGCATTACCGACCTTTATTCTGATAATTTTGTAATACATACCTTCGCCGTTGAGATATCGAGCGCTTTTGTTACCGCCTCGGTAATCCGCTCAACAACAACCGGCTCGTCACCGCCTTCACATACAACAAGCACTCCGCGAATCAGCGGCTCTACCTCCTTTGTTTTTGTCGTGCTGTCGCTCAGATACACGTATTCCACGCTGTTTTCCATCGTAAGCAGCACCTTGGTTTTTCCCGCGCCCTGAATTTTGGATATCACCGACTCGAGGTCGCTCTCTATCTTGGTGCTGTAGGTTTTTACCGAAAATTCTTCATCTCCTTCTTTGTGCGAGAAAACGGAAAAATCGACGCTTGAAAGTAAAATCAGAGCAATCCCCGCGATTCCCGCAATGAATATTATTTTTTTAAGCATGCCGCTGTCGGCAAGCTTTGTTATCTTTTCTTTGATTTTTACTTCATTCATTTTCGCTCCTGATTATATCGGGCGTTATCTGAAAGCTCTCCTCGGTGAGCCGCTCGATTTGCGCCGTCTTTGAAATATCGCCGTTACTGATATATATGCTGACCTGCGAGATAATTATGCTGCTTTCGTCCGCAAAAGCTAAAATCACCTCTACCTTTTTGGGGTAGATTCCGTTTTGATTAAGTATAGCGGCAAGGGTTTCCTCGAGCTTTGTCCTTGTTGCGCTGACAAGCTGCTTTTGATACGCTTCGTCGGCTGTGGCTGAAAGCGACTCATAGCTCGGGTAGCTGTCTGTATTGACCGAGAACTCCGACGCCGCCTTGCTTACCGGCACGATCAACGCGCACAGCATAAACGCGCCGAGAACAAGACTGAGGATTTTCTTGATTCCGCCGTCCGAAACAAAGCCCGAAACGACCGCGCCTATCAGTGCGGCGGCACAGGCGGTTACAACGGCGGCGGACAAGCCGCTCAAAGGCTGCCTCCTATCGTAAACACGAGCGCGGTTGAAATAAGGTAGACCGTCATCACGCAAACGAGCAGCGCCGCAAGGCTTGAGAGCACCTCAGACAAGCACCCGAGCAGCCGCGCTCCCTGAGAAACGTTCATTACCTCGGCAGCGGACTTTCCGAGCCAAAGGGTGAATATCCAGAGAAGCGTTCGCAGCAGCAGCGGCAGGAACGTGACAGCTAACGCGATTATGACAAAGACTCCCACACCCGATTTGAGAACGGTGACACTGCCTTGAATCGTTTTGAGCGCTTCGCCGATCGCCGAGCCTACGACGGGCACAAAAGAGCTGACGGCAAACTTAGCCGCTCTGCCCGACACGCTGTCGAGTGAGTTTGACAAGACCTGACGAATGCCCAGCACGGCTGAAAACAGCGCCATCATAAATCCCATCAGCCACTTTGAAGCTTTAGTGAGCGTTTTTGTAAAGCCGCCGAGGTTAAGTCCCGGCGAAACGCCGCCGGCGATCCCAACCCCGAGCAGCATATACATAAACGGTATAACGACCCGTGACGAGAGCTGCAAAACGCCCTCGCCCAAGCCGATAACCGACGCGTAGTACGCCGCAGAGCCTGCGATGCTGCCCGACGCTGTCAGCAGAAGCGCCGTGACGGGTATGTAGGCAAGCATCAGGTTTGAAGCGTTGACGATTATATCGCCGGCGGTTCTGATCAGCTCCGCTGCGGGAACAGCCACCGCAGCGCTCAGGCACAGCGCGAGAGTTACATTTAATGCTGTACCTAAATCCGCGCTCAGCGCGCCCTTGTACGCCGTCAGCATTGAGCAGATCAGCAGCATTGCCGTGACAGATACAAGACCCTTCAGCGGTGAGCTGAGGTTTTCCGCCGCCATTTTGCCGATCTCCGATAGCGCTGAGTCAAACGAAACAGCCGACAAACCATTCGCGTCCGCACTGTCCGCTCCCAGAGATAGCATATGCGACTTTGCTTCGTCGGAAAGGCTGTCGTAGATTCCCGACATATCGTAGGTTATCTCCTCGGCGCGTACGGAAAACGCGGACAGGCAGACGGCGAGAATAAATACAGGAATGATAATTAACTTCTTCATGAATACGATAATAATTTTATGACGGCGTTGAGGATATCGGCGTACAGCGGCAAGGCGGTGACGGTGACGAGGATTTTTCCTGCGAGCGAGACGTTTCCCGCAAGCGCCTGACTGCCTGCGTCGCGGCAGGTATTTACGGCAAATTCGGTGACAAGACAAATGCCGATGACCTTCAACAGAATCGCGACGTAACCCGTGCTGATCTGAGCGGCGGCGACGATGGAGTTGACTGTATTGACAACAGACTGCGCCTGCGAGAGAACAAAAACGAGTATCATCACCGAACAGGCGACCCCGAGAAGCAGCGCGATTTCGGCGTTCTTAGGGCGCAGAGCGGCGATAAAAATGACGGTTACCACCGCAAGCGCGCAAATGCTCAGGATATTCATCAGAAACCGAAAAGCTGCTTTATCATCTTGAACAAGCCGCTTATCTGGCTGACGATAAGGGTAAGCACCACGATAAGCCCTGCCAAGGAGGTCAGCATCGCCTGTTCCTCTCTGCCGCTGCGAATCAGCAGCTGGGTCAGCACCGCCACGATTATTCCGACCGCCGCTATTTTGAAAATCAACTCAACGTCCATTTTTACCTCACAACAGGAGAATCGCCGCCGACGCCCCGACGAAGAACCCCATGGTTTTGTATAGTCTTGATTTTTTTGCGATGCTCTCGCCTGCCTCGGCTATGAGTGAATCGAGCCGCGCTTCTATCAAACTCAGATGACTCAGCTGACCCTCCAAGTCTGTCTTTCCGAGCTGCGAACCGCACTCCGTGAGCAGTTCAAGGTCTTTTGCACAGAGCGAATAATAACGCGGAATGCCGCCGACCGCTTCTTGCCAAGAAACCTCAAACGGCTTATCTCCGTCAACATCTATCGGAAAACCAGTCTGCCTTGCGCAGGCACCTACAAGTGAGAAAATATCGCCGCCGTTGTATCGCAACTCGGTTTTGAGCGCCTGCAAAAAGGTCTTGAAGCTGCTCAGAAAATCGCGCCGTCTGTAGAGTCTTTTTGAAAGCAATGTGCCTGCGGAAAACGCCGCCGAGACAATCAGCAGGCACCCGATGATTTTAAGCGGCACGGCTGTCACCGACGGTTTTGATCGCCGAAATCCTCCGTTCATCCAGATAAACAAGAGTTGAAAAGGCGTTCGTTCTCAGTATTTGTCCGCTGTTACCGTCCGCGTGAGCCGTAGCGACGACTGAAACACCGCAGCGGCGGCACTCCTCGAGCGCTTCAAGCTCCTTTGCGGAACCGATCTCGTCGCAGATAATAATATCTGGCGACATGCTGCGAACCGCCTGAAGCATCGCGACTGACTTGGGATATCCGCAGTAAACGTCGCACAAGCCAACGTCGTTCTGAGGCTCGCCGCCAACGCACGCGGCAAGCTCGCCGCGCTCGTCGAGCAGGGATATTTTATAGCTATACGAAAGCTGACGCGCGAGGTCGCGGATAAACGTCGTCTTGCCTGAATTCGGCGCGCCGCAGATAAGCACTCCGCCGCGCAAATCGGGATTGCGCAGAAGAAAACCGTCGGCACAGCCGCGAACCTCACGCGCAATACGAAGATTGACCGAGCTGATATCGCGGATATTTGAAACCGTTCCTGAGCTGAGCACCGCAGTTCCGCAGATTCCGGCGCGGTGACCGCCGCGAAGAGTGACAAAGCCCTCTGAAATTTCATTCTGACGGCTGTAAACGGAGTAATCGCAAATCGTGTGCACAACATTCTCAATAGTTTGCCTGTCCGCTTTAAGCATCGAGTCCGAACAGAACGCCGTCGGACTGCCTGTGTTTGAAATAAAATACCGCTCCGCTGTGCACTGAACGCTTACGGGACGGTTGACCCTTAGACGGATTTCCGTAATTTTCTGAGCAAAAACCGCTTCGTTTTGAAGCAGGACACTTTTCAGCGGCTCTGTCAGGCAGGAAATCGCCTGGCGGTAGCGGATAACATCTTCCTTCATGCTGTTCATTCCTTTCTGTTTGCTACAGTTAATTCTATGCGGACAGGCATAAAAATAGACCTGCCGATTAAGACAGGTCTATAAATTATCCGTTTATCATATTCAGGAATTCTTCCTCGCTGAGAATGGTAATGCCGAGCGTTTGCGCCTTTGTCAGCTTGCTGCCGGCTTCCTCGCCGGCGAGAACATACGAGGTCTTTTTTGAAACAGAGGAAGAGGTTTTGCCGCCGTGCTGCTCGATCAGCTTTGAGGCTTCGCTGCGCTTCATGGTGGGCAGGGTTCCCGTAAGAACGAAGGTCTTGCCTTCAAATATGCCGCCTGCCGCCTTTTGCTCGGACGGCTTCATCTTGAGTCCCAGCTCCTTCAGCTGCGCTATAAGCTCCGCCGTGCTCTCAAGACTGAAATAGTTCTCGAGGCTCTGTGCCATTACGCTGCCGAAGCCGTCGATTTTCTCGAAATCCTCTGCCTTGGCGTTCATGATATCGTCTATGGTCAAAAAGTTTTCGCAGACGATTTTTGCCGCCTTCAAACCGATATTCCTGATTCCGAGGGCGAAAACCAGGCGGTAAAGCTCGTTTTCCTTTGACTTCTCAATAGCAGCAATCAGGTTATTGGCAGATTTCTCCGCCTTACGGTCGAGAGCGACGATGTCCTCAGCTTTGAGCCTGTACAAATCCGCAGGAGATTTGATCAGCTCCTCCGCGATAAGCTGCTCGAGGACTGCGGGACCCAAGCCGTCGATATCCATAGCGTCGCGGCTGACAAAGTGAATAAGATGGCGCGTCAGCTGCGCCGGGCAGTCGGTGTTTGTGCAGCGGATAGCCGCCTCGTCGTCCTGAGAAACGGGGCTGCCGCAGGACGGACAGACCTTTGGAAACTCAAACGGAACGGCGTTTTCGGCGTGATCGCTGACTGAGAGCACCTCGGGAATAATCTCTCCGGCTTTGCGGATAATCACCGTGTCGCCGACGCAAATGCCCTTCTCATCAATAAAATCCTTATTGTGGAGCGTGGCGCGGCTGACGGTTGTACCCGCAAGGAGAACCGGCTCGAAAATTCCGACGGGAGTCAGCACGCCCGTTCTGCCGACGTTGATCTCGATATCCAGCAGCTTTGTGGGCTTCTCCTCGGGCGGATACTTATACGCCTCTGCCCATTTGGGGTACTTCGCCGTACTTCCGAGCTGCTCACGGATTGAGAAATCGTCTACCTTTACAACTGCGCCGTCGATGGCGTAATCGTATTCGCCGCGGTTGTCGCCGATTTTTTGAATCTCCTCGATCACCTCGTCAATAGTGTCGCATACGGTGTAAAACGAGGTCGGAAAACCAAGCTCTGCGAGGTAATCAAGGCTCTGACGGTGAGAATTGAGCGTCATGCCGTCAACCTGCTGAATGTTGAATACAAATATATCAAGCGCGCGTTCGGCGGTGATTTTGGCGTTCTTCTGACGAAGCGAGCCTGCAGCCGCGTTTCTCGGATTCTTGGCAGGCTTCTCCTCGTTTTCCTCCTGCCGCCTTACGAGCTCGTCAAAGCTTTTGAACGACATATAAACCTCGCCGCGCACCTCAAGGAACTCGGGAGCGTTCGAAATGCGCTTAGGCAGGCTTTTGATCGTCATGAGGTTATCGGTAACATCCTCGCCCGTCGTGCCGTCGCCTCTCGTTGAGCCGCGCGTAAACACTCCGTTGCGGTACTCGCACGAAACCGAGAGTCCGTCAAATTTAGGTTCGACCACATAACGCGCGTCGGGTGCGACCTCGCGGACACGGCGGTCAAAATCGCGCAGCTCGTCCTCGGAAAAGCTGTCGTGAAGGCTTTCCATCGGTACGGAGTGGGTGACGGGTGAAAACTTCTCGCCTGCACTGCCGCCTACGCGGTTGGTCGGAGAAGTCGGTGAACGGAACTGAGGAAACTCCGCCTCGAGGTTTTCAAGCTCACGCAGCAGCATATCGTACTCGTAGTCGGAAATCTCGGGTGAATCCTGATTGTAATAAAGATTGTTGTGGTATTCGAGCGTTTTTACAAGCTCGTCAATTCTGCTCTTGGCAGCTGACTTTTGCATTTAATCACCTGTAAAGAAGGGCGGTAAAGACCGCCCGTAGTAGTTTTATTTGACTTGGGAATATCCCTTTTCGCGCAGGAAGGTGGATTCCAGATCGGCAAGGTGCAGCTTGACAGCCAGCGGATATTTGTCATAAGCCTGGCTGATTACGTTGCTGTTCTTGTCGCCGAATTCACCCATGTGCCAGCGGATAGCCATTGCCTCCTCAATCTTGAGACGCATTTTGCGCTCTATCAAAAAGACCGACTTCTCGCCGTGACCGTATGGGAACTGATCGTCTATGGCGAAATACGGTACCTTCTCCCACTGACCTGTCTGCTCGTTCTTGACGTTTCGCGTGGACACCTTATAGAACTGCGCCTTGCACAAATCGTGGAGCAGCGCGCAGATTGCAAAGCTCTCGACGCTGTCGGTTTCCTCGTCAAAGTGCTTCTCCATCATTGTATTGAAAACGCTGACGGAATGAATTACAAGACCCTCCTCGCAGGCGCAGTGATAGCGAGCGCTTGCCGGCGCAGTAAAGAAATCTGTTCTCTGCAGCCACTCCAGCAACTCGTCGGCGCCCTTGCGGGTTATGTGCTCCTTGTATATCTCAATAAACTCTTCCTTTGGCGTCATGCTCTTCCCTCCTTTTTTAAGCAAAACGCGGTAACCTCCGCAGGGAAGTTACCGCATTAGAATAACCTTAAATTATGTAATTATTCCGCGTCGGCAGCTTCCTCTGCGGGAGCTTCCTCAACAGCCTCGGTCGCCTGAGCTGCCTTTACGGGAGCCTGCTCGTCCTCGGGAAGGAGCGCTCTCATGGAAAGGCTTACGCGCTTCTTGTCAAAGTCAATCGCGGTGATCTTAGCCTCAACTGTCTCGCCTACGGAAAGAACGTCAGCGGGCTTGTCGATTCTCTTGTTTGCGATCTGAGAAATGTGGATAAGACCGTCGATGCCGGGAATGATGTTTGCGAACGCGCCGAAGGTGGTAAGACCAACGATGGTTGCGTTAACAACAGTACCCTCGGGATAATCTCTCTTGAGGATCTCCCACGGATTGTCCTCAGCGTTCTTGAAGCCGAGAGAAATCTTCTTGGTCTCCTCGTTGATGTCCTTAACGTATACGTCAACGGTGTCGCCTACGTTAACAACCTCGGAGGGATGCTTGATGTGAGTCCATGACAGCTCGGAAATGTGGATCATGCCGAATACACCGCCGAGATCTACGAAAGCACCGTAGCTGGTGAGAGACTTGACAACGCCGGTGTAGCGCTTGCCGATTTCGCAGTTCTTCCAGAACTCCTCGCGCTGAGCAGCTCTCTGCTCCTTGAGCACGCTGCGGATAGAACCGATTGCTCTCTTGTATCTGCCGCGCTGCGAAACCTCGATAAGACGGAAGTCAACATCCTGACCTACGAGATCCTCAAGGTTCTCGTCACGGCTTGCGGTAGCCTGAGAAGCAGGAATAAATACTCTTACGCCGTTATAGAGAACGATTACGCCGCCCTTAACCGCCTCTGTTACCTTGCTTGAAAGAATTTCCTGAGAATCTACCTTCTCCTGAAGCTCCTCCCAGCCCTTCTGAGCGTCTACTCTGCGCTTGGAAAGCATGATGGTGCCTTCCTGATCGTTTGTCTTCATGATAAGAAGCTCGATTTCGTCGCCAACCTTGACGATGTCCTCA
>CACXAO010000020.1 GCA_902765625.1 uncultured Ruminococcus sp.
ATGTGCGAGTGCGCATAAGGTTTCAGTATCATTGCCTATGCAATCCTCTTTGCCGGTAAAGGCAAGGTGCAGTTTCTTTTCGTTGTAGCCATAGTCGCCATCATAGCCTGACAGTTCTACGGCAACATTCAACTTCGGAAAGGCACAGTAAGCGCCGTTGATATGCTTGCCGCAAATCACAAGATAGGAAATACCGTTGTGGGTAATACTGACTTCCTTGCAGTTGCACTTAAACCGTCTTTCGATTTCAGCCATTGTGTTCACCCCCAATCAGTACGTCAACGACATTCATATAAGCTCTTCCAACGTCGTCCGAGCGTCTTTTTACCAACACCGTTTTCTCGGCGGAGGAGTTCTTCACCGATGCTCTGAACGGGATTGCCGGAAGAACCATGCTGCCGTAGCTCGTGTGGATTGCTTCCAACACCGCCTTGCTGACCTGAATATTCATCGCCATAGTTGGCAAAATCAAAACATCTTCGCCGATATTTGCCGTAGGCTTCATGCGCAGCAGGGTTTTGAGCATTTTATCGGTGCCTTGATATGGAATCGGGTCAGCCTGCACCGTTATCAGCAGAATATCCGAGCAGATCACCGCGTTGGTAATTCGTAAATCGAGTGACGGACAGCAGTCTATGATAATAAAGTCGTATTTTGCAAAGTAATTGTCGGAGAAAATACGGGTAAACACCGTTGTTTCGTCCGTTTGGTCGGCGTGAAGCGTTGTGACGGCCCCCGCGAGCATCGGCGTTGCGGGAATGTAGTCAAGGTTGAGCTTCTCGTTGTGCCTGATAAAATCATCGTGATTGATAGGGAACTGAGCTACCGTCTGATAGATCAGCTCCGCAATCGTCGGCTTGCCGTCAAAGGTAAAGTCAAGCCAGTTTGTCAGGTGCGTTTGGCTGTCGATGTCAATAAGTAGCACCTTTTTTCCTCTTAGGGAAAGCCCTGCGGCAATGTTGATTGCCGAGGTAGTTTTCGCAACACCGCCTTTTTCGTTGGCAATGCAAATGATGGTTGGTTTCTTAATCTGTTCCATTTAATCTAATCCTTTCAAAAAAAATTAGGCTATCCGGGTATAAATTTGATTTCGGATAGCCTGTGGTTTTAATTTGTAGTGGACAATTTGTCCATTTTATTATATAATTGGAAAAACGATTGCATAATCGTTTAAGCCATATTACTCATTGGAATAACTAAATTAGCAACATCATTTCTTACATAACTATTAAATGGTGAAATATCAATCGTTCTATATTTTTGTTCGAGATGTGTGTAAATATCTAAAGTAATCTGAACATTTGAGTGTCCCATGAGCTTTGATGCTCTTAAAGCATCAACACCAGCATGATAAAGCATTGTACAATATGTATGTCTTAGTTGATGAGGAGTAAAGTGCTGTAATAACTGCGGTATTCCTGTTGGAGAATTATAAGGCTTTGGAACCCGCCCGACGTTTCTCATTTGCTGACAGTAGTATTCATAATTAAGTGTATTTTGGTAGCTTTTCCAAGTTGACTGCCAAGAACCAACAGTATGCATTTTACCACATTTTTGTGTAAAGATAAGTTTCTTTCCTTTTGATTGAAATTTTTCGAGTTTTAATAATGGAATAATATTATCCGGTATAGTTATATATCTGTCTTTTCCGTTTTTTGTGTGACCTTTTACGCGAAAATTATTGCTGTCAACTCTCTCAACTGATTTTGTAACAGCGATTTTTTTGTTTAGTAAATCTATATCTGACCACTCCAGCGGAATAATCTCTCCGCGTCTTAATCCACAATACAGCATGATTACTGCTGCTATCTGTGCGCGGTGAAATACCCTTAATACCATTTCCTTTTGTTCATTGTCGATTGGGGTTCGCTGTTCAACCGGAGCGCTCTTAGGGATTTTTTTCTTTTTTCTATTAAATGGATTGCGACAATCTATCAATTCATTCTCTAAAGCGTATTCATAAATATTTAAGCCTGCTGATAGATGCGCTTTCATAAGTCGTTTTGAAAAAGGTTTGCCTGTGTTTGGATTGACGTGTTCGGTTTCATATTGAATAAACTTATCAACGTCCATTCCTTTGATTTCCTCACAGTTTCTTGATCCAAAGTATTTTATTAGATGCTCGACATCTTTTTCCAAACCTTTTCTATATGAGTATTGTTTGCCGAAAAGCTCGCTTTGAAGCCATATTCCGGCAATTTCTTCAAAACTTTTCACTGCATACACCTCGATTGCTATTGCGAATTATAGCATATCTACCATGTCGAAAACGGTCGCAAATGTGAAGTTATATCACATTTTTTTGATATTCCGAAACTACTCGTCGAGATACAGGAATAAATGTAATAATATGTGTCACAGATAAACTACATGAAATTGAATTACTGCGTTACAGAGTAGTTTTAGAACTTATGTTTGCAAAGCAAAAAAAAGAGTGCAGTGACACAGACCTAAAAAGGTCATGTGTCACTGCACTAAATATTTGTATGTAAAATTAAAGAATTGCTATCATTCTAATCGTTGCTACTGGATTTTGTGCGCACGAAACCCAAAAAATTACAAATTGTAACCTTTTTCACCTTCCGTCTACGAATCAGAAGGTCGGGAGTTCGAGTCTCTTCCGGCGCGCCAAAGAAAAACCTGTCGATTTATTCGGCAGGTTTTTCTTTGTATTATTCGTTTTTCAACCTTCAGTATTTTTTGCAACCCATCTGCGAACCGATATTTTTTCCATCAAGGTATTACCGCTACCGAATAATTCTTGAAATTATAAACCTCGTCGGTTCTTGTTCTTGCGATATTTTCAAGCGACGCGTCGATTATGTATATGCCCGCAACTTCGGGATGAAACGACGTGGTATGTTCGATGAAACGAAAATCGGAAAACGAGCGCACCTTCTGAAACATTACGCCGCTGTTTTCATATTCAACCGTGTTCAGATATTCCTCCGGAGGCGTTTGCGTGTAAAACAGCGCGTAGATATACGGCATATTTTCCGCGACAACGTTTATTGTGGTTTCGCCGCCGGATAATTCGACCGACTTGTTTATCGCGTCGCCGATACCATCGCAGAAGCTCCTGCCGACAGACTCACGGTAATCGTTTCCGAAATAGCGGAAGCAGAAACCCGTAAAGCAAACCGCATAGCTGATCGCAATCAGCGCAGCCAAGCGTTTGTTTTTGAGAAGGACTCCCAAACCGACAGAGGTCAGCAGAATGAGCGGCATATAAATCGCGTTGAGCCGTAGGAGTACAGTGACAGCGACAGAACGACCGCCGCAAGATAAAAGAACCGTCTGTTCCTTGTCGACTTCACAAGCGCCCATGCAGACAGCATAAACAGCGCCGGAAAGAGATTGGACTCCAGTCCCCATCGCGCAAGCATGATATTCCACGGAGCCGCAGCCGTAAGGGTCATACCGATAAATGCGTTTTTTTATTTACAGCCTGTTTCAGCGTTGAATATACAGCGATAACCGTCAGCAGCGAAAAAATCAGATTGACCGCGCGAACCGAGAAAACATTCAATCCGAACAGCGCAATAAACGGCATTGATAAATAGGCGTACAAAGCATTTTGTCCGCTGCCCCATGCCATCAGATGCACGGGAAGCGTATATCCGTTGCGGTCGACGCCGTAATTCATCAGCGCCCACGCGTCATAGCCGACAGAGGCTTCGTCCTGATTCAGTCCGGCAGGATGCGCGCCAAAAAGCACAACTCTGACAATTACCGCCGCCAAAACAATAAGTACAAACAACGCCTTGTCTCTGTTGCGGAAATCAATAAAGCGAGAAAAAATATGCATGGTTGTCATATCACCCGTCAGTTAACAATTATTCAGTTCGTAAATTATATCACATAAAAAATTGCTTTTCAAGGCAGGCTTGCCGATCCGGCAACGGCAAAAACAGCGCCCAAATCAAATTACGATTCAGGCGCCGCTTTGTTGAAATCAATGGAAGACTAATATTTGGCAAACAATATATGGTATTTACTTTATGAACTTACTGAAAAAACCCTTTTTATCCTTCTTTTCCTCAATCTCGTACTCGGGGTATACCGCCTTGAACGCCTCCTCGAGGTCAACAAGGATGTCGTCGATATGCTCGGTGCCGATCGAAAGTCTGATGGTGTTGGGTTTGATTCCCTGCTCAAGCAGCTCTTCGGTTGTGAGCTGAGAGTGAGTTGTGGAAGCCGGGTGAATTGCGAGAGACTTCACGTCGGCAACGTTTGCGAGAAGCGAGAAGATCTGCAGATTGTCGATAAACTTTTTGGCTTCTTCCTCACCGCCCTTGATCTCGAAGGTGAAGATCGAGCCGCCGCCGTTCGGGAAATACTCGTCATACAGCTTCTTGTACGGAGAATCGGGAAGCGAGGGATGGTTGACGCTCTCAACAAGAGGATGCTTCGAGAGGTAATCGACTACCTTTTTGGCATTCTCGGCGTGGCGCTCAACTCTGAGCGAGAGGGTTTCGAGACCTTGCAGGAAAAGGAACGCGTGGAACGGAGAAAGCGTGGAGCCGGTATCTCTGAGGAGAATAGCTCTGATATATGTTACAAACGCCGCACCGGGCGCCGCCTGTGTAAATACAGCTCCGTGGTATGACGGATTAGGCTCTGAGAACTGCGGGAACTTGCCGCTGCCTGCCCAGTCAAAATTGCCGCTTTCAACGATAACGCCGCCGATCGCCGTGCCGTGACCGCCGATAAACTTGGTCGCGGAATGAACCACGATGTCTGCGCCGTGCTCAAAGGGTCTGAGCAGGTAAGGAGTAGCAAAGGTGCTGTCGATAACGAGAGGGATGTTGTGGGCATGAGCGACAGCCGCTACCTTTTTGATGTCGATAATATTTGAATTAGGGTTGCCGAGCGACTCGATAAAGATCGCTCTTGTGTTTTCGTCGATCGCATTTTCGAAAGCGCCCTCCTCGTCGGGGTCAACAAAGGTTGTGGTGATGCCGTAATTCGGGAGGGTGTGCTCAAGAAGATTGAAACTGCCGCCGTAGATCGTCTTTGCGGCTACAATGTTCTGTCCCGCCTTTGCGAGAGCCTGAACGGTGTATGTGATCGCCGCTGCGCCCGAAGCTACCGCAAGCGCTGCAGTACCGCCCTCGAGAGCCGCGATTCTCTCTTCAAAAACGCCCTGAGTGGGGTTTGTGAGTCTGCCGTAGATGTTGCCTGCGTCGCGAAGTCCGAAACGGTCGGCAGCATGCTGGCTGTTATGGAATACATATGATGTTGTAGCGTAAATCGGAACCGCTCTTGCGTCGGTTGCGGGGTCGGCGTTCTCCTGACCTACGTGAAGCTGCTTTGTCTCAAAATGTAAGTTTCTTTCCTTTAATGTGCTCATGATAATAACTCCTCTTTTCGAAATTGTTTGTTTGATAGTTTTGTCAGTCAGTCAGAACAGCGACACATTCGTCCAAATCTGTAGTTGCTTCTGACCATTGAGTTAAAATGCAGTGCCACTGCGTCCGCCTCCTTTGAGAAGTTCTGTATATATAATCGGCATTAGCCGTTTTGCGCCGATAGCAGGACGTCAGCCTGCAACTGTTCACTTATGAGGTGACCGTTTTTGTTAAACTATACCGGCATATATACTTTCGAAAGCCCGGTTTGTTTTGTTTCGCTTTCGATGGTTACAGTATACTACGGTTCTGCTCTGCTGTCTAATCCGAAAAAACTATTGTTAGATATAGGCTATCCCTATATCTGCAAATAATAACGCGCCGCAGCTGTTCATCATACTGCGGCGCGCTTATATTTTTAAAGTTATCGCTGTGAAAAGCCCTCGGTCAGTCTGAGCTTTTCTGCTCTGGTGAGCTTTTTAATGCGGAACTCGCGGCTCATTGCCTCCTGCTTGGTTTGAAACTCCTCAAAGTATATCAGCTCAACCGGTCTGCGTGTACGGGTGTACTTCGATGCGGTGCCGGCATTATGGGCGGAAAGACGTTTTTCGAGATCATTCGTCCAGCCGCAGTAAAGCGAGCCGTCGGAACATTTAAGAATATATGTATAGTTTTTGTTTTGGTTTTCTGTTTTCATAGCATTCACTCCGCAAATATTATATCTGAAAAGAACAGATTTGTCCACAAACGAAGCTTTAACTAAACGTCGCTCAGCTTCACTTTAAATACTATATAGTATACAACCGACAGGATTTTGTAACCAAAACGCAAATTTATGCTCGTGACTAAATGGCAATATAGTGTCTGAAATGGAAAGTTTAGCAATATTTCATCATCTTAAAGTTCGGCAAAAAATGCACAGGCTTTGGATAAGTTACATTCGTGTAACCTTTTGTTATTTTTCGGAAACAACATGCTGTAATCCGATTTTCTTTTATCGCAATATATTGTGTCGAACCCGTGAACGCGGCTGAATATGCTTCATAAAATTGAGTAATATTCACAGTTTTTGGAGGTTCTGATTGGTGCATTTTGCGGTTTTTTGGGTTATTTTGGCATATTGGAATAATATTTAATTCGTATTTGGAAAATAACAAATTACAGATTTGCAATTCTTTTTCGCGTTTTTTCGCCCTAATAACATCGTATTGTCACGAATAGCACGAATTTCATATAGTAACAACAATATTTCAGTAGCGCATAAATGGAAATAAATGTAAAATTATTGTCATCAAAGAAATAAAAATTACAATTTTATAACAATGATGTCAAAAAGTAATGATGCTTACTTGTTATCACTGAAACATCCTATAAAATTGGAGGAGTACATCATGACAGACAACGAACTGAGAAGGATGTCCAGAGCAGGTCTGCTCGAAATCCTGCTTGCTCAAAGCCGTGAGATCGAACGTCTCAAGGATGAAGTTGCCGCGCTGAATGAGAGACTTGAGGACAGAGATATTTTGATGAGCCGATCCGGTTCTCTTGCGGAAGCATCTCTCCAGATCAACCACGTTTTTGAAGCGGCGCAGAGAGCTGCCGACCAGTACGTCAGCAGTGTAAAGTCACGTTTTTCCGCATAAGCGCACAACTAAGTTGGAAGGGTAGTTTGTGTTTTGGCAAATCATTTTAAAAATAATAACCGAAAGCCCTCCCGCGCAAACGGAGCACGCTACCGCGAGAAACCGAAAAGCGCAAAAGGCTTCGGGATAGGTTTAATAAAGAAAACCGGAGATAGACCTGCCGAAAAAAAGTACACGGGCAGGCGTTATCAGCCATTTGAGTGGAAGGACGACTCAAAGGAGAAGTCCGTTATTCTCAGGTTTCCGGAGGAAAACACGGAACCCGCGGGAAGACACCTGCGCGAGGACGACGAGGAACTTGACCTTTCATCCGTATCCGCTCCCGGAAACAGTGAAATAATCGACCTCTCGTCGGAATATCTTAACGATGACGACGATGAATACGGCGGCGCAGAATCCTCTCACCTTTCCGAGGACGACGAGGTATTCTCAGACAAATATCAAAACGAATACAGCGGGGATTCGGAGGACAAATCGGAAAAGCACGCGGTTGTTCCCCTTCGTCACGAAAAAAGCGACGGCAAACAGAAAATTCTGCGGTTCCAAAAAGCAAAAGACGAGGATTCCGAAAGCAAACCCAATAAGTTATTCCGCCGCAGCAAAAAACAACCGTTTGATCCCGAAAACCTTCCCACCCCGGAACAGCTCGAAAAAGAACTGAAACGCGAGAGAAACAGGAAGGACAACAACAGACTGGTACGAAATACTATTTTTGCACTCATCACCGTAGCCGCTGCCGCGGTGCTTGTAGCAACCTTGTTTCTGCCGATTTTGCAGATATACGGAACCTCAATGACTCCTACCCTTTCGGAGGGAGAAATCGTAGTATCCGTAAAAGGCGCTTCATTTGAGCGCGGAGACATTATTTCGTTCTATTATAATAACAAAATATTGGTGAAACGTGTTATCGCCTTTGAGGGCGAGTACATAAACATTGACGATGAGGGAAATGTTTACATCAATAACAAGATTATCGACGAGCCATACCTTACAGAAAAGGCATTCGGCGAATGCGATTTAAAATTGCCGTATCAGGTTCCGGCGGGCAAAATTTTTGTTCTCGGAGACCACCGCAGCACCTCCGTTGACAGCAGAAGCAGCGTTATGGGGTGTGTTTCGGAGGAACAGATTGTAGGCAAAATCGCATTCCGGGTCTGGCCGTTCGATCGGTTGGGAGAAATCAATTAGGCACACACTGCGGTTTCTTCCGAGAGGAGGTGTATGAATGAAGCACGGCATCAATCGCGGGAAAGGCGTAAAAGAAAAAACGCCCAAACGTTTCTTGCAAGGCGGAGGAACTCGAATACGAAACTCTTCGCTGAGCAGGATTCTGAAACGTACCTTCGGACTTGCAGCGGCACTGGTTGTTTTCGCAACAGCTTACGCCATGGTTTTGCCGGCTATCACTATTTCGGTACCTGAATGCGGAATCGAAGAGCATTCTCATACTGACGAATGCTACAGAAATGAAAAAACCTTAATTTGCACAAATACGGAAGAGGATCATATCCACACCGACGAATGCTACAATATCCAGAGGATTCTTGAATGCGAAAAAGAACCTCATACGCATACAGACGAATGCTATGAGAGTAAAGCACAGACCGAACCGGACGAGAAAACGCCGGAAGAGGTCGGAGCAAAATACTCAGATCCGGAAAACAATTCCAACCCCGATCTGAGCGTATACAAGGATTTCGAGGAATATCTGAACGGCGTCGGAGGTAAAATCGAAAGTCTCCTGTACGACGACAACAACTGCCTCTTAGACAACGTCTACGAGGCGTCGGGCAGCGGCTACACATTCATTCTCAGAATGAGTTCGCCGAAAATCGTTCCCGACACTTACTTTTATTATCTGCCAAAGGGAATGAACGTTGATTTCACCTCCAGAACGGGCGATATTTCAAACGGATCCTCCACCATAGGCACCTACACAATTTCCGACGACTCAACCTATATTCTCTTCACCTTCGGACAGGAAAGTATGAACTACCAGAACATTTCGGGTCAGATAACGCTTTCGGCGTCGTTTGAAGGAAGAATAAGCGCGTCGGTCCAAAAGTCAGGCTGGCTCATCTCGCCCGAGGGCATTATGGACGGATACTTCCACTTCAATATATCCGCTAAAATCCCTGCCGACAGAGAAGGCCTTCCCGAGAGACGGTGGTCGCTGCTCGACCGCTCCGAGATAACAAACCCGTGGATTCAGGATTTCTCGGATCCCGAAAAGACAAAGGATCTGAAAATCACCATATCCTACGGAAACGTTAAGGATTACGAGCTTCACGACATCAGCGAGGTTTATAATAACCCAAAGGTTCAGATAGCCTATTTCACCGACTCCGACACAAAGGAGCTGATTCTTGCTAACCGCTGTACCTGCGACGACGCAAAGCTCTGTCTTGAAACCGAAAACGGAAAGTGCGTTTGCACTGAGCTGAACAGCTATCCCGGATGGTGCACCTGCTGGTGCCTAGATGAAAACGCGACGCTGGATATCTCATACAAAAACGCGGTCAACGGCGCCGACGGCACCTACATCCTGCAAAACCAGAACGAGATCGAAAACAGCGGTCCTCTCTCCTACGAGAACAAGGTTTCGCTTACGGGCACCTACCGAAACGCGTCGGGACAGCTGATCAACGATATCAAGAAAGCCACCGCGACCATTGAGTACGGAAACTTGCTCGATAAACGCGAGACGGTAATCGCCTCAGAGGAGGGCGGATACGAAAGCGAATTCCAGATCACAGTCAACAAGGAGAAGGCTGACTTCTCGAAGTTCGACGTTAACGGAGACGGACAATTCGACAAACGCGTTGTTATCTCGGACAGCATGAACAACCTCAAGTATATCGCGGGGTCAATGACCATAACTGCCGAGGACGCGGACGGAAACACGTTTGAGCTCATACCCGGTACGGATTTCAATGTTGAAGCCGATCATACCGACACCGGTACGGAAATGAATATCATTCTGAAAAAGCTCGGACGGTACACCTACAACATAAGTTGCAAAACAAAAGTATACTCGGAGGAATCCGACAAAACCATTGAGATAAGCAACAGCGTTACCTTAAAGCTTTTCGACGGCAATAATCCGAGTTACAGATACACGCGAAGATTCGCGTATTCAGAGCAATGGGACTATCTGAAATACGAGGTTCATCTGCTCAAAGTGGACTACGAGGATCACGACAAGCACCTCGAGGGAGCGGTTTACGGACTGTATACCGCCGACGGTACCCTGATGGCGGAGAGGACAACAGACAAGGACGGCAAATGCGTTTTTGCCACAAACACCGTTGAGGGTCTGATTTTCAGCACAAACACGATGTACTACCTCAAGGAGATCTCTCCTCCCGAGGGTTATGACATCAACATAACCCCCTACTGGTTCTACTTCAGCGAAACCCGCGACTCCGCAGGCGAACATAAGCTGGAGCAGGCATATCCCGGTATCAACATTGCCCACGTCGCTCCGAACGACAAAAACACATATATTGCCGAAATGGAGCTGACCGATGAAAAATGCTTTGTCCTTCCCGCAACGGGCAGCGACGGCACGGCAATGTTTATTATAGCAGGCGCGGCGCTTGTTGCGGCGGCCGCAGGCTGCTTGATCATCAGACGGAAGCTTAAAACGAGGGTATATGAATAACTAAATTTTAAGCTTGAATTTTCATTGAGACTAAAAAAAGAAAGGAATGTAAAAAAATGAAAATGGTCAAAAAAATCACCGGCATAGTAATGGCTTTTGCTATCATTATGCTCTCTGCCATCTCTGCTTTCGCGGCAAACGCCGAAACAGAGAGAGAAATCCTGTCGCATGAATTCGACGCTTACCAGATTTTCAGCGCCACCGGCGTTGAAGGCAAATACCTCACCGACGTTGAGTGGGGCACCATGTTCGGCGGCACCAAGCAGAGAAATCTTTTCCTCAACGCAATAAAGACAAGCGACGACTTCAAGGTTAACGGCGTCAATATTTTTGCAGACTGCACAGATGCCGACGACGTAGCGAGAGTACTCTCCGAATACGCCGATTACAGCGACATTGCAAAAGCGTTTGCAACACACGCTTATGACTATGCTAACGTAACCTTCGGCGGTCCCTACAAGAACGGCGACACCATCTCCTCCGCCGGTTACTACCTCTTTGAGGACACCACTACAAGCGGCATCGCAAACCCCGTAATCCTCAAGATGTCAGCTAACAGCAAGGTTGCTATCGAGGTAAAGGCTTCCGTTCCCCAGGTTGAAAAGAAGGTAAAGGAAAATACCTACGACACCGACTACGCAAGCGAGACCATCTACGCCGAGCAGAACGGCTCCAAGATCCCGCTCAACTACGGCAAGGGCTACAACGACGTTGCTGACTACTGCATCGGCGACTCCGTTCCTTTCGAGCTTATCGGTACTATCCCCGAGAACTTCGATGAATTCAAGACTTACTACTATTCTTTCGTCGATACTCTCTCCAAGGGTCTGACCTATTCAAACAGCGATATGGCCGACACAACCGTATCTCTCTACGACATCAAAGGCGGCAAATACAGCTTCATCAAGGACGTTACCGATGAGTTCACGATCGAGTTCAGCACAAACAGAAGAACCGGCGACACTAACCTCACAATTACCTGCGACGATATCATCAAGGCGATCCCCGAGCTGACGATCAACAGCCTTCTTATCGTTAACTACAACGCGACCCTCAACGAGAGCGCGATTGTTGGCTACGACGGCAACCCCAACGAAGTTTACCTCGTTTACTCCAACAACCCCACCACTCCCGGCGGTCACGGCGAAACACCCCCCGACAAGGTAATCGTTTTCACCTACAAGGTTGACGTAAACAAGTACGACACCTCTCAGAAGCCCCTCGAAGGCGCAGAGTTCTATCTGATCAACAGCAAGGGCGAGTACTACTCCTCCGGCTCCACCACAGGCTCCTACTGGGTAAAGAACGAGGCTGACGCAGAGCTGCTCCGCTCCGACAAAAACGGCTTCTTCATGGTTCGCGGCGTAGACAAGGGTACATATATCCTCCGCGAGAAAACCGCTCCCACAGGCTTCAAGGTTCTCGGTCACGACATCGAGTTCAGCGTCAACGCGATCATCCTTCCCGATATCGACGACGATATGGCTCAGAACTGGACAACAGTAGCCAAGGACGCTCTCAAGCAGTTCAGTGCAAAGCTTCTCGCTGACATTGACAACGCTGTTATCGGCTTCGATTATTCAACTCCTTCCGATTCAACCGTAACCTTAGACATCGTAAACTCCAAGGTATACGACCTCCCCGGCACCGGCGGCATGGGTACCACGATCTTCTATATCGCGGGCGGCGTTCTCGTTGCAGCGGCAGTTGTACTGATCGTTGTTAAGCGCAGATCCAAATAAATCTTTTGTAAATCTTGTTTTGCAGTCTGAGATACTTTTTTCAATTAAAACGCTTTAAAACAGATGTTAGCGGAAAATTTCGCATAACAAGGCGGAGGACGCCGCAAGGCTGACGCCTTGCAAGGACGACAACGCAGTTATGCGGAATTTAACGCAACAGATGTTAAAGGGTTTTATTTGATAACAGTATGAGTTACATCAGGCTGCAAAACAGCAAGGAGAACCCTGAAGGAATGAAGAAAAAGTTATCAACCATACTAATCGTTATAATTTTGCTTTCAGGGCTGTCCTTGCTGCTTTTCCCCACTCTGAGCGATTTTCTGAACAATGTAAGCCGCGCAAAGGATATTACCACCTACGCCGACACCGTTGCCGAAATCGACGACGATACTTACAGGAAAACATGGGACGACGCGGTCGCCTACAACGCGCGGCTCGCAAAGCTGCCCGCTCACTGGAAGCTCACCGACGACGAGATGAAGGAATACGACAGCCTGCTCGACGTTGCCGGCCGCGGCATTATGTCGACAGTCGAAATTCCCAAGCTGGGCTGCTCGCTGCCCGTTTATCACGGCACAAGCAACGAGGTTCTGCAAATCGCGATCGGTCATCTCGAGGGGTCTTCCCTGCCCGTAGGCGGAAAGAGCACCCACTGCGTAATGTCGGGTCACAGAGGTCTGCCCTCGGCAAAGCTCTTTACAAATCTTGACAAGCTCGTCGTGGGAGATGTGTTTTCAATCAGGACCCTCGACGAAACCCTCTGCTATGAGGTGGACGAAATCAGCATTGTTCTCCCCGAGGAAACCGAGAAGCTTCAGATCGTTCCCGGCGAGGATCTGTGCACGCTGATGACCTGCACCCCTTACGGAATCAACACCCACCGTCTGCTGGTGAGAGGTCACAGGGTCGAAAACGAACAGGCAAACGAAACGCGCATTACTGCGGACGCGCTGCAAATTGACAAAACCATTGTCGCGCCGATTCTCGCCGCGCCGTTTGTGATTGCGCTTATCATCGTAGTAATCGTATACAAGCACAAGAGGAAGGTATAGATCGAAATGAAAGCACAAATTAGAACGCGTCTGTTATCGTATCTCTTTGTTTTCTTAATATTACTGCTTTGCTCCGTAACCGCTTTTTCGGGCGCGGAGGAAAAGCCGTGCAGCATAACACTGCGTTACGAGCTTAGCGACGCTGAGTTTTCAATTTATAAAATCGGTAACATCACCGATTCCGGCGCTGTTTGCACCGATGAATTCGCGCGTTATCACGTTGATCTCTACAGCGCGGACGCTTCGTGGACTCTCGCGTCTTATATCGAAAGAGACCATCTGCAGCCGCTTATGACCGTAAAAACAGATTCCAAAGGCGAAGCGCTTTTCGACGGTCTTTCAAAGGGCGTGTACCTCACGACCGGAGAATTCGCCGTTCACGACGGCATAGTCTACTCCGTAATGCCGTCTATTATCAGCGTGCCTTATTATGCCGACGGAACCGAGCAGCACGACGTTGCCTCATATGTAAAATACAGCAAATCACCCGGCGGCAACGGCAAACTCAGCGTAGTCAAGGTATGGAAAACCGCTTCGGGCGAGCCTCTTTGCCCGGAAATCACGGTTCAGCTGCTGCAAAACGGCGTTCTCTACGACACCGTCGTTTTAAGCAAGGAAAACAGCTGGAAGCACACCTGGACAGACCTTGACTATTTCTCCGAATGGAAGATCACCGAAAAGGAGATCAGCGGCGATTACAGCGTTGATATCAGCAGCGAGGGATCTGTTTTCACGATAACGAACACTGAAAAAGAACCGCCCGAAACGACCGCGCCGACTACAGCTCCGTCAACGGCTCCAACCTCGCCGACAACACCGTCTGCGCCAACGACAACCTCTCCCTCGCCGGTACCGACTACCAAACCCGGTAATCCGCCGACTATTCCGCAGACGGGTCAGCTCAACTGGCCGATTCCCGCTCTATGTATCACAGGCGTGCTGCTGATACTCATCGGGCTGCTGATGATGAGGAAGAACACAAATGAATAAAAAAGCTTTGATTTTTATTGCGGCAGGGCTGCTGTGCATAATGGCAGCTCTGGGACTTTATGTGTTTAATATTTTTCAGTCGGGAAACGCCGAAAAAGCTTCCGCAAATATCGTTGCTTCTCTGAGCGAACAGATCAAGCTCGAAGGCGGTGAGTCAACCTCCTTCCCCACCGACAACCCCGACCGGTCTATGCCGACGCTTGAGGTCGAAAACAATTTGTATGTCGGCATACTTTCCATTCCGTCGCTTGAGCTTACGCTGCCCGTCGGCGACAGTCTCAGCTACGACGAGCTTCAAAGCGCGCCTTGCCTGTACAGCGGCAGCATTTACAAGCGCAACATGGTAATCGGCGCGCACAACTACGACTCGCATTTCGGCAGGATCAGCTCGCTCGGCATAGGCGACGAGGTGACCTTTACCGACGCGGAAAATCACGTTTTCAACTGCGAGGTCGTGAACCTCGAAACGCTCCGTCCCGACCAGAACGACGTTCTCACCGAAAAGCAGAACGAAAACGACTGGGATATTTCGCTGTTCACCTGCAACTATTCCGGCAGCGAACGCGTGACCGTGCGCTGCGCAATAAAATAGCCTCCAATTCCGGGCGGGAACGGCTCATGCCGCTCCCGCTTTTTATTTAAAATACGAACGCCGCAACCGTTTTTGGCTGCGGCGGTTTTTTATGAACGCGAAAGCATTATTTTGTAGTTGCGCATCTCCTGCTCAAAGGCTAAGCGCTGACGCGGGTCGGGAACATGCAGAACATAGACTCCGCGCGAATCCATATACTTCAGCTTCAAGAGCCACTTGTCAAGATAAATAATGCGGTTGACGATCGTGGTGCGCGCGTCCCTGAACGGCACGCGGTCGAACATGATGAAAAATGTATTTCTGTAGCCGTAAATCAAGTCGCAGAGAGCGCGGTAGGCGTTGTTTCCCGGAGAACGCGCGCTAAGCTCTGATTTGTACCAGTAAAACATTCCGCTTGAATTCATATCGTTGGCAAGCTGCTTGCTCAGAACATGACCTATGCAGAAAAACGCGTCGTTCCACAGCGAACGAAAATAATCGTCGCGGTAGTTTGGATTTACGTTGTTGCGGAAGCCGTAAACGCAGTTTTCAAAAAAACTGATTGTACTCGTCCGCCCTTTGCAGCGGCTGATAGTGCACCGACGGAAAGCTATCGGACATGCTGTTGTTATCGTACGGAGTAAAATAGAGCTTTTGGCTGAGCATTGAGTCGATTAGATTTTTGAGCAGATGATTAAACTCTATCGTAAGCTGGCCCCTCGTCTCAGAATTATTGCCGCTGAGACGCAGACACTCAGACGCGTAATTGACGTAGTTCACCGCAGCCTGCTCAATACTTTCGGGCTTTTTCGCTGCGAGCACCTTGCAGGCGCAGAACCATACGCCCGAATTTTCAGGCTCGGTTTCAAACAGCAGAGAAACGCACTTTTCGGCGGTATCAAAGTCGCCGCGGTTGTAGCACGCGATGGCAGCCGACAGATCTGCCTTAGGCTCAACCGGAACAGGCTGATAGACAGGCCGCTGCACAGACAAGGGCACAGCCGGAGCGGCAGCAGACACCGAAAGAGACTGCGCTGACGGAGCAGGCTGAACGGCAGGCTGCAAAGGCGACAGAATATTTTTGTGTCCGCATCTTGTGCAGAACACAAATTCCCTGTCAGTCTCGCAGGTGATCTGATTTCCGCATTTTGTGCAGTAAACGGTTCTGTTTTCCATTTTCAATACCTCGAAAAATTACGCTTTGAAAAATTCCAGAAAAGCGCGGTAAGCCATGTAAACGTCGGTCTTTGAAACGATCTCAAACGGCGCGTGCATTGAAAGCACCGGCACGCCGAGGTCGATAACGTCTACGTTCATGTTGGCGACATACTTGGCGATTGTACCGCCGCCGCCGAGGTCTACCCTGCCCAGCTCGCCGATCTGCCAGAGAATGTTGTTTTTCTCGAGGATGGCGCGGATTTTGCCCATATACTCGGCGGAAGCGTCTGAGGTGTCGTACTTGCCGCCGTGACCGGTGTACTTGGAAATCACAACACCGTTGTTGATATAGCAGCTGTTCTTTGCCTCAAACGCGGAGGCGTAGGTCGGGTCGAACGCGGCGTTGACGTCGGCAGAAAGGCAAACGCTCTTTGAGAGCGCGCGGTAACCCTCAACCCCGTCCTGAGCGGCGAGGTCGTAAATAAAGTAGCGCAGGAAATCGCTCTGCATTCCGGTGTTGCCGTCGCTGCCGATCTCCTCCTTGTCGGCGAGGTAGGTAACGCAGGTGTCCTCGGGCACGCCTGCCTCGAACGCCGCGACAAGCGCGGGATATGCGCATACCTTGTCGTCGTGGCCGTAAGCGCCGATCATGCTGCGGTCAAAGCCGATGTCCTTCGCCTTGAAAGTGGGAACAAGACACAGCTCTGCGGAGAGAAAATCGTTTTCGGTGATGCCATATTTTTCGTTGAGGATCGACATGATATTGAGCTTGACCAAATCCTTCTCGTCCTCAGCCTCCGCATACGGACGCGAGCCGACAAGAACGTTGAGGTCTTCGCCCGTAAACGCCTTTGCCATCGGCTTTGTCACCTGCTCCTGAGCGAGGTGCGGAAGCAGATCGGTCACGCAGAAGCAGCTCTCGTCCGCCTCGTCGCCCCATTTAATGTTGACAACGGTGCCATCGGTCTTTGCGACAACGCCGTGGAGGGTAAGCGGAATAGCCGTCCACTGATACTTCTTTAAGCCGCCGTAGTAGTGCGTTTTGAAGAGTCCGAGTCCGTTAGCCTCGTAGAGCGGATTGGGCTTGAGGTCGATTCTCGGTGAATCTATATGCGCGATCGCGAGACGGGCGCCGTTTTTTACGCCGTTTTTGCCGATTACAGCCAGCGCAACAGCCTTGCCGCGGTTAACGAGATAAACCTTGTCGCCAGCCTTGTACTCAGCCTCGGGGTCGTATTCGACAAAGCCCTTTGCCTTAGCCTGAGCAAGCGCCTCGCAAACCGCCTCGCGCTCTACCGGAGAAGCGTTGAGAAAGCTCTTGTAGCCCTCGCAAAACTCGTCCGCACGCGCGATCTCCTCGGCGGAGAGCGACTTCACGCCCTTGTTTTCGCTGAGCATAATGCGCTCGCGAAGCTGCTCGGTCTTTGTTTTTTCTTCTGACATATATATCTTCCTTTCGCTTGTGAATATATAAAGGTTATTAGTTTAAGAATAATACAACTCAATATACACCGACTTTGCGTTTTCAACCTTCTCGACGTAATTTGAGGTCTCGGGATACGGGATAGCGCTGAGGGTCACTCCGTCGGTGCTGTAGTTCGGATCCGCCAGCCAGTCCGACACCACAAACCCCGCGTTATACGCCGCAACAGCGCACTGCTCGGTGCCGTAGCAGTCGTAGAAATACCTCAGCAGATAGGCTCCGTAGTCGATATTTACAGCCGGGTCAAAGAGAGAATCGGACGTATATTTTCCGGTCTCGCCGCGCTTCTCCTGAAGCCATTCGAACGAGGACGGCATTAGCTGCATAAGTCCTCTCGCGCCGGCTGAGGATTCCGCGTCGGGATTAAAGCCGCTTTCGGTGCGGATAACCGCGTAAATCAGCTCGGGCGGCAGGTTGTAGTCGCCGGCAGCCTTGCTTACGTACTCGCCGTACTTTTGCGGATAGCTGATTTTGAGCAAATCAGCCGCGGTCCTGCTATGGCAGTTTACCGCAAACAGCACAGCCGCCGTACCGAGAATCGCGATGACCACGATCCATACGACAAGAGTTTTAAAGCTTTTTTTCGGCTTTGTTCTGCGCCGCGGAGCGTATCTTCTGTTTTGAGAGTATTGCGCCATTACATCACCCCGGCTTGTATTTTTTCAATCAGCGCCGACGTCTGCGCCTTAAAACGGGCAATATTGCCGTTGTTTTCAAGTATGTAATCCGAATGCGAGCGGAAAAACTCCTCGCTGTGCTGCGCCGAGATCCTTTCTCTCGCCTGTTCGCGCGTAAGTCCGTCGCGCTCGATTATTCTGCCTGCCCTCACTCCCTCGTCCGCAGTAACGCTGACGATCACGTCGCAGACAGCGTCCATGTTGCTTTCGAACAGCTGAGGTGCGTCAAAAACGACCGTGCCGCTGAGAGTTTTGAGGATTTTAAGGGTCTCCGCGATAACGAAGGGGTGCACGATAGCTCCCAGAAGCGCGGTATTCTCTTTGCTTTCAAACGCTCTGCGCGCCAGAAGCTTACGGTTAAGAGTACCGTCGGGGTTGATTATGTCCCCGCCGAAGCTCGCCGCCACCGATTTGAGACAAGCCGGAGAGGATTCGTAGATTTCGGCAACAAGCGCGTCGGCGTTGATGACCGTCATTCCGTTTTCTTCGAACAGCTCAGCCGCCGTACTCTTGCCGGCGCCGCTCTGTCCCGTAAGGCCGATAAGCTTAACTCTCGTCAAGGTCGATCACCTCAAATCCCGCCGCCCTGATAAGGCGGTTGTATACAGCCAAGCCTACGCCGTCGGTCGACGGGAGCCGTGAAAAGACGGTCAGCACGCCGCCGTAGCCGTCAACGCGCCGCAGACTGTCAAACAGGCGGTGAGCCTGCGTTTCGTAATCGTTCCGTTTGCCCAGAGATATCGTTTTTACGCCGCTGAGAAGCGGAATATCCTCGTCGCAGCACAGCGCGGCAACGCCGCTGCCCGAGTTCTTGTTAACATAATCAATATACGCGTCGTCGGTGCATTTGAGAAGTATCACGTTTGCCTTGGGCGCGTAGTGCTTGTATTTCATGCCGGGGCTTGCCGCTGTCTGACCCTGAGCGAGCTGATGAAGCACCGCGTCGTCTACCTCGACCTCGCCGAGAACAGCTCTGAGCTGCTCCACGGTAACGCCGCCGGGTCTGAGAACGCGCGGAACCTCCGCCGCGAGAGTTATTACCGTGCTCTCAAGTCCCACAGCGCATTCGCCGCCGTCGAGCACCGCTTCGATTTTGCCTTCCATGTCGTTCATAACGTGCGCGGCTGTGGTCGGGCTTGGCGAGCCCGAAAGGTTTGCCGAGGGCGCCGCAAGAGGAGTTTTTGCCGCGCGGATAACCGCCTGAGCCACGGGATGCGACGGAAAACGTATCGCCACGGTGTCGAGTCCTGCCGAAACCTCGTCGGGGATAGCCGCGCCCTTTTTCATGATAATCGTCAGCGGTCCCGGCCAGAATGCCTGAGCGAGGGTGTACGCCGCTTCGGGTATTTCGCGGACGAGCGAAAAACGGCTGATGTCCTCGAAAGCCGCGATATGTACGATCAGCGGATTATCCATCGGTCTGCCCTTTGCCGCAAAGATATCTGCGACAGCCGCGCCGTTGAGAGCGTCGGCGGCAAGGCCGTAGACAGTCTCGGTCGGAATCGCGACAAGACCGCCGTCCGAAAGGATTTTTCCCGCGATATTTATATCATTTTCGTTGTTGTTCAAAAGCTGTGTCGTCATTTCTGTTCCATGCTTTCCTTTAGCTTTTCGGCGCGGTCTGCGGTAACGAGCGCGTCGATAACCTCGTCGAGATTGCCGTTGAGGATGTCCTCCAGTTTATACAGGGTCAGTCCGATTCTGTGGTCGGTCAGCCTGCCTTGAGGGTAGTTGTAGGTGCGAATGCGTTCGCTTCTGTCGCCGGTTCCGACCTGAGATTTTCTGTCGGCGGCGATTTCGCTCGCCTGCTTGTCCTGCTTTTCCTTGAGCAGGCGCGACTTGAGCACCTTGAGCGCCTTGTCCTTGTTTTTATACTGGCTGCGCTCGTCCTGACACTCAACCACCGTGCCGGTCGGAATGTGGGTGACGCGGATTGCGGAGCTTGTCTTGTTGATATGCTGGCCGCCCGCGCCGCTCGAACGGAAGGTGTCTATTTTCAAATCCTTGGGGTCGATCTCAAGCTCTACATCCTCCGCCTCGGGCAGAACCGCGACTGTTGTGGTGGAGGTGTGAACACGTCCCTGACTCTCGGTTTCGGGCACGCGCTGAACGCGGTGAACGCCGCTCTCGTACTTAAAGCGGGAGTATGCGCCGTCGCCCTCGATCATAAATGATATTTCCTTGTAGCCGCCCAGCTCGGTCTCGTTTACGTTGACTACCTCTACGCGGTAACCGCGTTTTTCGGCGTACATCGTGTACATTCTGAAAAGCACAGCCGAAAACAGCGCGCTTTCCTCGCCGCCGGCGCCGCCGCGGATTTCAACGATAACGTTGCGGTCGTCGTTGGGGTCCTTTGGCAGAAGCAGGATTTTTAGCTGCTCGGACAGCTCCTCTATCTTCTCCTTTGCCTCGTCAAGCTCCGTCTGCGCAAGCTCGCGCAGCTCGCTGTCGCCGCTCTCGAGGATTTCGAGGCTCTCCTGCTCGGTCTGAACCGCCGCCTTGTAGTCGCGGTAGGTCAGCACGATCTCCTCGATGGACTTGATTTCCTTCATGATTTTTTGATACGCCTCGGGGTCTGCCGCCACCGAAGGCTCGTAGAGCTTGCGGTTAAGCTCCGAATATCTCTTGTCAAAAATTTCTATCTTTTCGAACATAATTATTCTCCGATGATTTTTCTGATGTTTTTCTCGATTTTTCTGCGCGGCGCCATAACCTCGCGTCCGCAGGTCAGGCAGCGGATTTTGAAATCCATTCCCACGCGCAAGATTTCAAACGTATTTTCTCCGCAGGGATGCGGCTTTTTCATTTCGACGCGGTTTCCGACCTCAACGTTCAAGAAAACACCTCCGATTTATTCTTTAATTTATTATTATATCATAATTCAATTAATTGCGCAACAGAAATAAAAATTCAGCTCCATGGTTTTCCACGGAGCTGACGGGTTTATGACAATAATTTTTTGATTCTTTCAACAGCCTCGACGGTGCTTTCCCTGTCGCCGAAGGAGGTCAGGCGGAAGTAACCGGCGCCGTTTTCGCCGAAGCCCTCGCCCGGTGTGCCGACGACGTTCGCTTCCTTCAAGAGCAGGTCGAAAAACTCCCAGCTGCCCATTCCGTTCGGGCATTTAAGCCAGATGTACGGCGAATTCTTGCCGCCGGTGTAGTAAATGCCAAGCTCGTCGAGAGCGGACGCGATGATTCGCGCGTTCTCCTGATAATAGGCGATATTCTCGCGGATCTGACGCTGTCCCTCCTCGCTGAACACCGCTGCCGCGGCGCACTGAACGGGATATGAAACGCCGTTGAACTTGGTCGCCTGACGGCGGTACCATGTTGCGTAAATGTTGTGACCGTCGCGCTCAAGCTCCTTCGGGATGATCGTGTAGCCGCAGCGAGTGCCGGTAAAGCCTGCCGTCTTTGAAAGAGAGCAAAGCTCGATCGCGCAGGTGCGCGCACCCTCGATTGCGAAGATCGAACGCGGCAGATCCTCTGTGATAAACGCCTCATACGCCGCGTCGTACAGAATGATCGCGTCGGTTTTGTTGGCGTAATCGACCCACGCCCTGAGCTGTTCATATGTGAACGCCGCGCCGGTGGGGTTATTCGGAGAACAGAGGTAAATGATATCAGCCTTTACGCTCTCGTCGGGCATTGCCGAAAATCCGTTTTGCTCGTTGCATGCGGCGTAAACGATTTTTCTGCCTGCCATGATATTCGAATCGACGTAAACCGGATATACGGGGTCTGTGACGAGGACGGTGTTGTCCTGCGAAAAGATGTCGCCGATATTGCCGCAGTCGGACTTTGCGCCGTCGGAGACGAAGATCTCGTCTGGCGATACATTTACGCCGAAGCTCTTGTAGTAGCCCGAAATCGCCTCTCTGAGGAAGTCGTAGCCCTCATACTCGGGATAACCCTTGAAGGTTTCCTTGTGGGCGAGCTCCTCGGCGCCCTGCTTCATTGCCTCCACAACAACGGGAGCAAGAGGCAGGGTCACGTCGCCGATTCCGAGACGGATTATTTTTTTATCGGGATTTGCAGCCGCATATTCGGCGGTTTTGCGCGCTACGTCCGCGAAAAGATAGTTCGGTACAAGGTTGTCAAAATTTCTGTTGATTTTCAAAGTGGATTCATTCCTTTATATCAGACTTTTTCCTAATATCTGATAATTGGGTTCTTAAACCTCAACCTCTCCCTCGTAAACCTTCTCGGCGTTGCCGGTCATGTATACGGTTTCGTCGGTGTAGTTGATAATCAGATCGCCGCCCTTGAGCTTGATCTTGATGTCGTCGCCCTTCTTGCAGTAGCCGTTCTCGCAGGCAGCTACGGCAACCGCGCAGGCGCCTGTTCCGCAAGCCCATGTCTCGCCCGAACCGCGCTCCCATACGCGCATCTTGATCGTCCTGTCGTTAAGGACGGTGACAAACTCGGTATTTACTCTCTCGGGGAAGATGGGGTCGTTCTCGAACAGCGGACCGATTTCCTCGAGGTTGATGTTGTCGATATCGCTGTCGACGAATACTACGCAGTGCGGATTGCCCATTGATACGCAGGTAATGCGGTAATCCTGCATGCCGATGGTCACTCTGCGGTCAACAACCTTGTCGCCGCTGAGGTCGACGGGTATCTGCTTGGGGTCGAGGATAGCCTTGCCCATGTCGACGCGGAGGGTCTTGACCTCGCCGTCGGTTGTATAAGCCTTGAGCGACTTGATGCCGCTGAGGGTCTCGATCGTGATCTCGTCCTTATCCTTGATGTTGACCATGCCGTGGTCGTAGAGGAACTTGCCGACGCAGCGGATACCGTTGCCGCACATCTTGCCCTCGGTGCCGTCGCGGTTGTACATCTTCATCTGCGCGTCCGCAACCTTTGAGGGTGCGACGAGGATAACGCCGTCGCCGCCGATACCGAAGTGACGGTCGCTCAGGCGAACCGCGAGAGCCTCGGGGTTGTTGATCCACTGGCCGAAGGTGGAGAAGTAAATATAGTCGTTGCCGATACCCTGCATTTTTGTGAAGCGGAGCTTTGTCTTGGAATCTCTCATGTTATTGATGTCCACAAGCTCGGTGCTGTGCTGTGAATAACGGCTCTTGAGGCAATCCGCGAGAGCGTTTGCAGTGTCGAGAGAGGTAAGACACGGAATGTTTCTCTCAACGGTCTTGCGGCGGATTTTTACTGAATCGCGCGAAGGGATTCTGCCCTTTGCGGAGGTGGAAATAACGTACTGAACCTTGCCCGACTCGATCAGGGTAAGGGTGTTGTTGCGGTCGGACTCGTGGATCTTCTTAACTCCGACAGCGTCGATACCGTACTTGTTGAGAACCTTGGAGGTACCCTCGGTGGCGTAGATCTTGAATCCGAGGTCGTAGTACTTCTTGGCGATCTCGCCGATCTCCGCCTTGTCGGAATCGCGGACGGTGATGAACACGCCTCCGTCCTTCTTCATCTTGTAGCCTGCGGCGATAAGTCCCTTGTAAAGAGCCTCCTCGAGGGTGCCGGCAATGCCGAGAACCTCGCCGGTGGACTTCATTTCGGGTCCGAGGTGGTTATCTACGTTGATGAGCTTCTCAAAGCTGAATACGGGAACCTTGACCGCGATATACGGGCTCTTGCGGTAAAGACCTGTGCCATAGCCCATGGCCGCGAGCTTCTCGCCGAGCATGGCTCTGGTTGCGAGATCGACCATCGGAACGCCTGTGACCTTGCTGATGTAGGGAATCGTTCTCGAGGAACGCGGATTAACTTCAATTACATAAAGCTCGTTGTTGTAGATGAGGTACTGGATATTTACCAGACCCTTGGTGCGAAGCTCGATCGCGAGGTTGCGCGAGCTTTCGACAATGATCTCGGTCATCTCGTCGGAGATGTTCCACGCGGGATATACCGCGATGGAGTCGCCGGAGTGAACGCCTGCGCGCTCAACGTGCTCCATGATACCCGGAATAAGGATATCCTCGCCGTCGCAGATGGCGTCGACCTCGATTTCGGTGCCCTGCAAATATTTATCGATAAGAATCGGGTTTTCTATGTTCTGAGCGAGGATGATCGCCATGTATTCCTTAACGTCAGCCTCGTTGAAGGCGATGATCATGTTCTGACCGCCGAG
>CACXAO010000021.1 GCA_902765625.1 uncultured Ruminococcus sp.
GGTTCTCGAGAAATCCCGATTCATTTATTGTAAATTCATCACAGGGCGGAGGTTTTAAGGACACATGGGTATTATCACGGTAGACAAGAGCGACCATCTTTTTTGGCTGGGCAGATACACCGAGAGGGTGTACACGACTCTGAAATATTACTTTGAGAGCGCTGACAAGATGATTGACGAGAACCCCGAGTATTACGACGAGTTTTGCCGCAAGGTAGGCATTCTGAATGTATACGGTACGAGCGAGAATTTTCTGAGGACATATCCCTTTGACGAGAACGACCCGAACTCTATCATTTCGAATCTCAACCGCGCATACGACAACGCGATTGTAATGCGCGACTACATAGGCACGGAAACGATGGCATATATCCAGCTCGCGATCGACGACATTCACAATGCCGACAGGGGAGTGGCGGCGATAGCAGACCTGATGCTCGCGATTGACCACATTCTCGCTTTCTGGGGCTGCGTCAACGATATGATCGACAACGAGCAGATCCGCAATATCATAAAGCTCGGCAAGGGCTTGGAGAGGCTTGATTTGTATCTGAGCCTTGACCTGCCGGACAGCGACATCATCAGGGAGTACCGCAGAATGAAGCAGTTTCTGGCTAAGTCAAAGCTCAGGTACGACGAGAGCGTCATCAACACGGTGGACAGCATGATTTCGGATTCAAAGCTCAACCACAGGAATATCAAAAACCTGCTGAGAAATCTCATAACCGAATGAGGTGGTACTATAAAACGGCTTAAATTTATTTACACACTGAATACGGAGTTCAGCGCGCCGGTTACGCATCACGCATTTTCGGTGATGTTTTTGCCGAAGGACACGAACAGGCAGAAAATCGAGAAACTTGATATTTATATTTCTGATAACGAAAAATACTGCTTGACTGAGGACAATTTCGGCAACCGCAAGTTTTACGGACTTATTGAGAAAACGCACGACCGCTTTGAGGTTGTAGTCAGCGGCGAGGCTCAGACAGGGCTTGACATCTGCGAGGAGCACACCCTCAATCCGTTTGCGTATTCGTTTTTGAAGGCGCAGACCGCACTTACTCAGCCCGGCGAAAAAATAAAAGAGTACCGCAAAAGCCTTGAGCTTGAAAAACTCACCGGCGATTACGACAAGGCGCTGTGTGTGATGAACACGCTTCATTACACCTTTGCCTACGATACCGAAGCGACCGCGGTGCACGAAACTGCCGAAAACGCGCTTGCGCTGGGACGCGGCGTGTGTCAGGACTACGCGCATATTATGCTCTCACTGCTGAGAACGGAAGGTATACCCGCGAGGTACGTCGTGGGAATGATGACAGGAGAGGGTTCGTCGCACGCTTGGGTTGAGGCGCTCTGCAACGGATACTGGTACGGCTTTGACCCGACAAACAACAAGCTCGTGAACGCCGACTATATCCGCGTTTCCTGCGGAAGAGATTCCGCCGACTGCTCGGTTATCCGCGGAAACTTTTACGGCTGCGTCACTCAGCGGCAGAATGAAAAGGTAGTAGCAGAAGAAAAGGACGAAAAATATGATTGAAACTGTAGCGTCGGTCGGTTTGCCGATCGACGAGAAATTGATGATACAAAAAAACCGCCTTGTTCCGGCAAACGGACTCAGCGGAAATGAAAAGCGGATAAGCGTTGTGACGGGTACCCACGGCGACGAGCTTGAGGGACAGTATGTATGCTACGAGCTGCAGCGGAGAATCAAAGAAAACATCGAATGTCTTACGGGAATCGTCGACGTTTATCCCGCGATAAATCCGCTGGGAATCGACTCCATCACGCGCGGCATACCCGGCTTTGATCTGGATATGAACCGTATCTTTCCGGGGCTTGAAAACGGCTCGATGCCCGAATATATCGCCTCAAAAATTATAGATGATCTGAGCGGAAGCGCGGCGGTGGTCGACATTCACGCGAGCAATATTTTCCTCGAGGAGATTCCGCAGGTGCGCATCAACGAGCTGTCGCGCGATACGCTTGTTCCGCTCGCAAAGCTTCTGAACGTGGACTATATCTGGGTGCATTCCTCTGCTACGGTGCTCGAGTCTACGCTCGCGTATTCGCTCAACGTTATCGGCACTCCTACTCTTGTTGTAGAGATGGGCGTCGGAATGAGAATCACCAAAAAATACGGCGACCAGCTGACGGACGGAATTCTGGCGCTCATGAAGGAACTTGGCATCTGGAACGGCGAGGTGATAACTCCGAAGGAGCCGATCATCTCCGAGGACGGCGAAGTGTCGTTTATCAACGCCGGGAAATCCGGCGTGTTTGTTCCTTGCGTCGGGCACTGGAAGAACGTAAAGAAGGACGGTCATATCGGCGATATCCTCAATCCGCTGACGGGTGAGATAAACGAGAGGATATTCGCTCCGACTGACGGAATCGTCTTTACCCTGCGCGAATATCCTATTGTCAACGAAGGCTCGCTCATAGCGAGAATCCTTGCGTGAGGTGCGTTATGAAAGAGAAGCTTTTATTTGAACTCAATTCTGTCTACAGAGATAATATGCGCATCAAGGGCTATTCCTTCGGCGAGGGCGAGGAGTCGGCATGTATTGTAGGCGCGACCCGCGGCAACGAGGTGCAGCAGCTTTATATTTGTTCGCGGCTGATCAATATTTTCAAGCAGCTCGAGCATCAGGGCAAGATGAAATACGGCAAATCGGTGATGGTCATTCCGACAGTCAACAGCCATTCAATGAATATCGGCAAGCGCTTCTGGTCGACCGATAACACCGACATCAACCGCATGTTCCCGGGCTACAGCCTCGGAGAAACGACTCAGAGGATTGCCGCCGGAGTGTTCGAGAACATAAGCTCCTATAAGTTCGGCATTCAGTTCACGAGCTTTTATATGCAGGGCGATTACATACCCCACGTCAGGGTAATGCAGACGGGCTTTGAGGATATAGAGCTTGCCAAGGACTTCGGGCTGCCGTATGTTTACCGCAGAAACGCCAGACCTTACGACACGACCACGCTCAACTACAACTGGCAGCTCTGGGAAACCAAGGCGTTTTCGGTTTATACAAGCGCGACCGACAAGATCGACGTAGTCAGCGCGAGGGAAGCAATCAACGCGGTGCTCAGTTTTCTGAACAAGCAGGGTATAATTCAGTACAGGTGCCACGAGGGTTTTATTTCGCAGTTTATAGAAGGACATTCGCTGATGAATGTAAAATCCGCGACGGCGGGAATATTTATCCGTCATGCCGACGTTGATTCAAGGGTAAAAAAAGGCGACGTGATAGCGGAGATAATGGATCCGTACACGGGCGAGACCGCCGACAGGGTGATAGCGCCGCAAAACGGAATCGTGTTCTTCCACGTGAACCAGCCGCTGATTTACTCCCAGACGCCGCTGTTCCGCATTATTCCGACGGACGATCTGGTATAGAAAAGACAGGAAATAAATATTTTATCAGGAGGTATTGTTTATGGCGGCGTTTGACAGGATACTTTCGGGAATACCCGAGATGGATAAGGCTCTCGACAACATCAGGCTCGGAGATAACGTTGTCTGGAGGGTATCGGATTTGGGCGAGTTCAGGCTTTTTATGGAGCCGTATGTGAGGCAGGCGGTCAAGGATAAGCGCAAAATCATCTATTTCCGCTTTGCCGCTCACGAGCCGCTGATAACGGACATACCCGAGGTTGAAACAATAAATATTCCTCTTTCGCACCGCTTTGAGAACTTCACGGTTGAGATCCACAACGCTATCGAAAAAGCCGGCAGAGACGCATTTTATGTTTTCGACTGCCTTTCGGAGCTTCAGACGGCGTGGGCTACAGATCTGATGATGGGCAATTTTTTCAGAGTTACCTGTCCGTTTCTGTTTATCCTCGATACCGTGGCGTTTTTTCCTCTGATACGCGGAAAGCATTCGGTCAATTCTGTCAACAAGATCATCGACACCACCCAGCTTTTCCTCGACGTATATACGGGCGGGAAGGATATTTTTGTCCGACCCGAGAAGGTCTGGAACCGCGATTCCGAAACGATGTTCCTGCCGCATACCTATGAGCCTTCAACTGGCAGATTCCGCCCTGTTACCGACGGAGTAAAGTCGAGCAGATTCTACCATACGCTCGGCAAGCTGAGGCGAGGTACCGACGACAGATACATTGATTCGTGGGACAGATTCTTCAACACAGCCAAGCAGAAGTACTCGGCAGGAGGCGACATCACCTCCGAGTGCGAGAGCATGTGCAGGGTAATGATGACCCGCGACCAGAAAATGCGCCTGATGGTAAAGAAGCATTTTTATCCAGAGGATTATTTTGAAGTCCGCAGCCACATGATAGGCACCGGAATGATAGGCGGCAAGGCGTGCGGAATGCTTCTGTCCAGAGCGATAATCCGCAACGAGCTACATCGGTTCGGACGTGTATTACACCTATATCGTCGACAACGGCTTCTGGGATATGCGGATTCGCCAGAGGACTGACGAGGGATATTTTGCGCTTGCCGACGAGTTCAGAAATCTGCTGCTAAACGGAAGCTTCTCCGACGATATGCGCGAGCAGTTCGGCAATATTATCGAATACTACGGTCAGGATCCGTACATCGTCCGCTCAAGCAGCATTCTTGAGGACGGCTTCGGCAACGCCTTCGCCGGTAAATACGAATCCGTTTTCTGCACGAACAGAGGCAGCTTTGAGGACAGGCTGGCAGAATTTGAGAACGCGATAAAAACCGTTTACGCCAGCACAATGGGACTTTCAGCTCTTGACTATAGAAAACGCCGCGGACTTGATAAGCGCGACGAGCAGATGGCGCTTCTGGTTCAGCGCGTTTCAGGCTCGTATTACGGCACATATTATATGCCCTGCGCGGCAGGCGTGGGTTATTCGTACAGCCCGTACAGATTCATGCAGACCGCAGACCCAAAGGCAGGTATGCTCAGGCTTGTCATGGGACTCGGAACCTCGGCGGTTGACAGAACAGAGGGTTCATATCCTCGTCTTGTCAGTCTTGACGTTCCCGAGAGGACGGTCTATTCGACCGTTGCAGACAGACACAGGTTTTCTCAGCGAAACGCCGAGGTAATAAATACAACCGCGCGAAAGCTCGAAACGGTAAAGCTCGAAGAATTGGAGCCGGTACTTCCGCGTTATACGGGCAACGTGCTTCTGGAGCACGATTTTGAAGCGGAGCAGCGACTGAGCGAGACGGGAAGGTACCGCGCTGTGCGGTTTATCTCGTGCCGAGGACTTGTCAGGAACAAGAAGCTGATGGACAGCATGCGGCGTATGCTCGCTTGCATTCAGGCTGAATACGATTACCCCGTCGACACGGAGTTCACGATAAACGTATCGGACGACGGAGAATATACTATCGACCTGCTCCAGTGCAGACCGCTTCAGGTCGTCAGGGGCAAGGATTCGGTGAATATTCCCGACGCTGCCGGGGAGAATATACTGCTGAGCAGCCGCGGTGCGTCTATGGGCTTGTCGCGCGAGGAAGAGCTCGATTATATCGTATATGTCGACCCGATCGGCTACTACAATATGCCCTATAAGGACAAGATCACCGTCGCGCAGATGATTGGCAGGATCAACTGGCATTTCCGCAGCTCGGACAAGCATATGATGCTCATGGTTCCCGGAAGAATAGGAACTTCGTCGCAGGAGCTTGGAGTGCCGACTGCGTTTTCGGATATCAGCGGCTTTGACGTTATCTGCGAGATGGAAGAAACCAAAGCCGGCTATAACCCCGAGCTGTCCTACGGAAGTCACATCTTTCAGGACTTGGTTGAGGCTGAGATTCTTTACACGGCTGTGTTTAACAACAGCAAGACCCTCGGCTTTTATCCCGATAAGCTCAACCGCTTTGAGAATATTTCGGCTGAGTTCGACGAGAGCGGCGCGCTGTCGGAAATCGTCAAGGTATTCCGCGTCAGCGGCTGTACCCTATATCATGATATCAACAAAGAACAGCTGCTTATTACGCTGTAACGGATTTTTTACCTGCATTTATTTCACCGAAGTGACGTTACCATTAGGTCAAAGTCCTGTCAGGCGCACCAAGCGAAGATAATCCGAACCTTCTCCCTGTTGGAGACGGGTTCGGATTTGTTTTTTTAACTGTTCTTTTTTTCAGACGCAGCAAATCGCGGCGGCCGCTTTTTTAAACTTATCTTGAATCTTACTCAAAAATATGATATAATATACAAAAATTTATATAACAATCGACAAATAATCCGCTGCGGTAATTGGAATTGCGTGACGAAATGAAATTACTGATGATACACGCACGGAATGAAGATGAACCATAACGGCATAACGCGGTTTTAACTTCCTCGGAACAGATAAACATACAGAAAGAAATGAAGATAGCGGTAATACGACTGAACATGTTCGAGCACATAAGCTCGGACGCGATGAAGCCGATACTTTTCGGCATATTAAAAAGCCTGACTCCAAAGCGGTTTGATATTGAATTCTTTGACGAGCGGACAGAAAGACTTCCCGAGCGCATAGACGCGGATATAATTGCGTTCTCGGTTGAAACCTTTACGGCGAAACGCGCGTATATCCTCGCGAAAAAATACCGCACCTCTTCAAATATCATCGCAATGGGCGGTTTTCACGCGGGCGTTATGGCGGAAGAAATGCTCGGTTACGCCGATACGGTGCTCGTCGGAGACGCGGAGGGCAACTGGGAGCGGTTCCTCGTCGACTGCGAAAACGGCAAGCCGAAAAGAACATATTACGCCGACGAAACCGCGCCGCTGACCGAGCTGTACGACGACGGAAAAACATATAAACATAAGTATTTCGGGCTGGGAGTTCATCAGCTGTCGCGCGGCTGCAAATTCAACTGCGGCTTCTGTTCGATAAAGACTATGTACAAATGCGTCCGCAGAAAGCCTGTCGATATGATCGTCCGGGAGCTTTCGGCTGCAAAGGAAAAGCTCATCTTTTTTGCGGACGACAACATTTTTTATGACCGCAGCTCCGCCGCCGAACTGTTCCGTGCGCTGATTCCGCTGAAAAAGAAGTGGGCGTGTCAGATAAGCATGGACGCTGCGAGCGACGACGAGCTTCTGAGCCTGATGAAGAAATCGGGCTGTTTTCTGGTGCTGATGGGCTTTGAGAGCCTGAGCCGCGAGAGTCTTTCGGAGATGCACAAGGCGGCGAATCTCAGCTTGGATTACGACTCGCTGATCAGGAATATTTACCGTCACGGTCTGCTGATTTACGGAACCTTTGTGCTCGGATGTGACGGCGACAGCACCGACGTTTTTGAACGAACCTTTGCGTTTGCGAAGAGGAACAACATCGCCGTCACAAATTTCAATCCGCTGATTCCGATGCCGGGAACGGAGGTATATCTGCGTATGGAGCGCGAGGGCAGGCTGCGCTATCGCAAATGGTGGCTGTCCGATAAGTACCGCTACGGCGAGACCGCTTTTGTGCCGAAAAATATGTCTCCGCAGGAGCTTCAGGACGGATGCCTGAAAATGAGGACGGATTATTACTCCGCGGGCTGCATTTTGAAGCGGCTTTTCGGAAACAAATATAATTTTTTGCCGATGAACTTTTTTGTGTTCATGGCGGCGAATCTTATTTCGAAAAAGGAAATAAAAAGAAAGCAGGGTCAACTGTTGGGAGGTGTTCTCGGTGAAACTGACGCTGATTAAACCTAATATCGGGCGCAGGGAGCACAGCCTGTACGTTGACGAGGGACGAATGGAACCGCTGCCGCTTGGCATTCTCGCGGCGCTTACTCCCGATGATATCGAGGTTGTGATGTACGACGACCGCATGGAGCAGATTCCCTACGACGAGCCTACGGATCTTGTCGCGGTCACGGTGGAAACCTTTACCGCGCGCCGCGCCTACGAAATCAGCGCCGAGTACCGGAAACGCGGCGTGAGCGTCGTTATGGGCGGAATGCACGCCATGCTTATTCCCGACGAGGTAGAGCGGCACTGCGACTGCGTTATCGTAGGCGACGCGGAGCCGGTTTGGGCGCAGATGTGTTCGGATTTCCGGGCAGGCAGGTTGAAAAAACGCTATGCAGCTGTTCAGCCTTCGTGTCCGCAGGAGGGAATCATTGCGCGTCGCGATATTTTTGAGGGAAAGGGCTATCTGCCGATAACGCTGCTTCAATTCTCGCGCGGCTGTTCGCACAGGTGCAGCTTCTGCGCGTCGTCGGTGTATTTCGGCGCAAGGCATTTCTGCCGTCCTGTAGATGAGGTGGTCAGGGAGATCAAGTCGCAGAAGCGCAGGCTGCTGTTCTTCGTCGATGATAACATCGTCTGTAACCACGCAAAGGCAAAGGAACTGTTCCGTGCGCTGATTCCGCTGAAAGTCCGCTGGGTCAGCCAAGGCAGCATGGATATGCTTGCCGACAGGGAGCTGATGGAGCTGATGGTAAAAAGCGGCTGTCTCGGGCTTGTGATCGGATTCGAGAGCATTTCTCCGCAGTGCATAAGCGACATGCGCAAATACACCAACAAACGCGCGGCTTCCGATATGTACTCGCATGAGATCGCCGAGCTTAGGAAATGGGGCTTGCAGACTTGGGCGGCGTTCACCGTAGGTCACGACGGCGACACTGTAGAGTCTATCCGCGCCACCTGCGACTTTGCGATACGCAATAAGTTCACCTTTGCGGCATTCAATATTTTGATGCCTTACCCGAACACTCCGCTTTATGAGCGGCTTGAAAAAGAGGGCAGACTTCTGTACGGCGGAAAATGGTGGCTGCACGAGGAATACCGCTTTAACTACTCAAGTATCGTACCGAAAAATATGACGGCGGACGAGCTGACCGAGATATCCTTTGACTGCCGCCGCCGATTTAACAGCGCGCGCTCGATTTTTGTCCGCGCGTTCGAGCCGCATACAAATATGAGAACGCCGTACAGGTTTCTTACATATCTGATGTACAATCCGCTGTTCCGCAAGGAGGTTTTCAAGAAGCAGGGACTGAGGTTCGGGCTTGAAGAAGCGAAAGGAGACGACCGATGAAGGGCAAGGTCATTAAGATAAACGAGGCGGCGACCGCCGACATCGACGCGATGTACGCGCTGATGGACGAATTTTACGACAATATGGACAGAGCCGTGTTCGAGCGCGATTTTTACGCAAAGGACTATTGCATAATCCTGCGTAACGACGAGGGCAGGCTTGTGGGCTTCACCACACAAAAGGTGATGACCGTCACCGTAGACGGCAGAGAGATTCACGGAATGTTTTCGGGCGATACGATAATTCACAGGGACTACTGGGGCGACACCGAGCTGTTTCGGGTCTGGGCGCAGTTCTGGTTCCCGTACGCCGAGCAGTATGATGAGTTCTACTGGTTCCTTATCTGCAAGGGCTACAAGACATACCGCATTCTGCCGCTTTTCTGGCGCGAGTTTTACCCCAAATGCAGAACCGAAACGCCCGAATACGAGAGAAAAATAATTGACGCCTACGCTTCTCTGCTGTATCCCGACGAGTACAACAGAGAGACGGGCGTAATCGAATACAGGCACGTCAAGGACAGGCTTAAACCGGGCGTTGCGGATATTGACGGGCGCAGAATAAAGAATAAGGATATCGCGTTTTTCAACGCCGTCAATCCGCACCACGCCGACGGCAACGACCTCGCCTGTCTCGCGAAAATCGACCGTTCGCTGCTCAGACGGCATTCAGAGGAGCTGCTGTTCCGATGATATCGTGCAGAATGCTCAACGGCGCGTGCAGGCTGCTCTACAGCGGCGAATACAGGCGGTTTCGTTCCGTCAATAATATCGGGCAGGCGCAGCAGGACTACCTGTTTCGTTTGCTCGGAAAAAACGCAGATACCGTTTACGGAAGGCGGTACGGCTTCTCCGGGATATCATCCTATAAGGAGTTTGCCGCGAGGGTTCCGTTGACAAGGTATGAGGATTATGAAAAGTATATCCACGATATCGCTGACGGCGCCGGGAATGTTCTGACAGCGGAAAAGGTGCTGCTGTTCGAGCCGACGAGCGGTTCATCGGGCGGCAAAAAGCTTATTCCGTACACAGCCGCGCTCAAGGCTGAGTTCCAGCGCGGAATAAAGCCGTGGCTCTATGATATTTATAAAAACGTCGGCGGCGCGTCGTCAGGCAAAAGCTACTGGTCGATCACGCCCGTTACGGCAGGCAGGAGCACTACAAAGGCAGGGATACCGATCGGCTTTGAGGAGGATTCCGCGTATTTCGGACGGTTCGGACAGGCGCTTGTCAACAGGATATTCGCGGTTGACGGGAGCGTAAAATTTCCCGAAAGCATGGACGCCTTCTGGCTTGAAACCGCAAGGCAGCTGCTTAAATGCAAAAGTCTCACGCTTATTTCCGTTTGGAACCCGACGTTTCTGACGATCCTTTGCGGACATATCCGCGATAGCTTTACTAAATTAAAAAATGAACTCCCCGTTTCGCGTGCGGAGGAGATATACCGCGGACTGAGCGAAAACCGCTTTGACATGGTTTTTCCGGATCTGAAAATCATAAGCTGCTGGGCTGACGGCAGCGCGTTTAAGGACGCGGAGGAGCTGAAAAAGCTGTTTCCGACGGTGTATTTGCAGCCAAAGGGACTGCTTGCTACGGAGTACTTTGCTTCTTTTCCGCTTGTCGGGGAGGAGGGAGGCAGGCTGAGCTTAAATTCGCATTTCTTTGAGTTCAGGCGACCGGACGGAAAAATCATTACCGCAGAAGGACTTGAACGCGGTGAATATGAGCTGATCGTCACAACAGGCGGCGGCTTTTACCGCTATATGACAGGCGATGTGATCGAGGTTTTTGAAACATATCCTGCCGAGCCGCCGCGAATCGGATTTTTGCGCAGAAGCGGAGTCACAAGCGACCTCCGCGGCGAAAAGCTGACGGACGACTTCGTCCGCTCAGTGTGCGAGCGGCTGGGCATTGCAAAAGACTTCTGTCTGCTCGCTCCCGAGGATAACGGCTACACCCTCTACACATCATCGCCCTCGGTTACCTGCGAAGCGCTTGACCGTGCTCTCAGGGAAAGCTATCACTACAACTATTGCCGCGAGCTTGGACAGCTCTCTCAGGCGCGCGTCGTCCGGGTCGCGGAAAATTCACACGAAATATACCTCAAACGCCTTGTCGGCGACGGCATGCGGCTCGGCGATATCAAGCCCGCTTATCTCAGCTCAAAAAGCGGGTGGCGCCAATGCTTTGAAACAGGTGAAACAAAATGAAAATAGCACTATTGGCTCCTGCGGGAGCCATGCACAGATATTCGGGCAGCTTCGGAAAATCGCTGCACTACGCGCCGCTGACTCTTACGACTCTCGCCGCGCTCGTGCCGGAGGAGGCTGAGGCGGAAATAAAAATATACGACGAAACGGCAGGTAAAATACCGCTCGACATCGACGCGGATCTGATCGGCATTACCTGCATAACGGGAACAGCGCCGCGCTGCTACGCCTTCGCCGACTATTACCGCAAAAGAGGGGTCACCGTATTTATGGGCGGCGTACACCCGTCAATGCTGCCCGACGAAGCGGCACGTCATGCCGACGTAGTATTCACGGGCTTTTCTGAGCAGACCTTCCCTCAGTTTATCCGCGATTATATGAGCGGCAGCTTCAAAAAGCTGTACGCGCAGAACTGCGACTTTTCAATCGCAAACAGACCGCTGCCACGTCGTGAGCTGCTGAATAAAAAACGCTATATCACGATCAACACGGTGGAAGCTATTCGCGGCTGCTGCCACCGCTGCAGCTTCTGCGCCTATCCGGCGGCGTTCGGTCACCCGGTTTACAAGCGCCCGGTTAAGGAGGTCATCGCGGAGATCGAGGCGCTTCATTCCCGTCATGTCCTCTTTCCCGACGTTAATCTGATCGCTGACAGGGCGTACGCGATCGAGCTGTTTTCGGCGATGATACCGCTGAAAATCATGTGGGTCGGCTTGGTCACCTCCGCTGTCGGTATCGACGACGAGCTTATCACCGTGTTCCGCAAAAGCGGCTGCAAGGGCTTGCTTATCGGCTTTGAGTCGATCACTCAGGAGTCGCAGCGCTATATTCACAAGGGCGTTAACAGGGTAGACGGCTACATCGACCTCATGAAGCGCCTGCACGACAACGGCATTCTGGTTCAGGGCTGCTTCGCTTTCGGCGGCGACGAGGAGGATACGAGCGTTTTTGAGAGAACCGTTGAGACCGTTATCAAGGCAAAAATCGATCTGCCGCGCTATTCTATTTTAACTCCGTTTCCGCGAACAGAGCTTTACGCGCAGCTCGAGCGAGAGGGAAGAATAACGGAGCGCAACTGGGCGATGTACGACGTTCAGCACTGCGTTTTCAAGCCGAAAAAAATGACGAAGGAGCAGCTTGAGGAGGGCACCGACCTCGCATGGCGGCTGACCTATTCAACGGGAAATATAATGAAGCGGCTCATGCCTATGCGCCACAGTCCGTGGCTGTCGGTTCCGCTTAATCTGGGCTACAAGGGCTACGCGGACAAATGGCACAAATTCACCAGAGAGGTCATGTGCGACAATTCGGATATACCGGGCGTTTCGGAGAACTGATATGAAAATTACGTTTATCCTGCCTGCGATCGGCAAGAAGCAGGGGAAAAAATACATCGGCACGTGGAAAATGGAGCCGCTCACCGTAGCCGTGCTCAAGGCGCTTACGCCTTGGAACGTCCAAACAGAGCTGTTTGACGACAGAATCGAGCTGATCGATTACAATACGAAAACCGACCTTGTCTGCATAACTGTCGAAACCTATACCGCGAAGCGCAGCTACCAAATCGCCGCGCGTTTCCGCGAACGGGGAATACCCGTCGTTATGGGCGGCTATCACGCGACCATCTGTCCCGAAGAAACGGAGAATTACTGCGACAGCGTTATCGTGGGCAACGCCGAGGGAGTGTGGCGGCAAATGCTCGCCGACGCGGGAAACCGCAGGCTGCAAAAGCGTTATGCCGGCGGAATCGGCACGTACTCGGTCAGACCCGACAAGAGCATTTTTACGGGGAAAAAATACCTTCCAGTATCGCTCGTCGAAACGGGACGGGGCTGCAACCACAGCTGCGAATTCTGTTCAATTTCGCGGTTCTATGACAGCCGTTACCATGCGCGCAGCCATGAGCTGATTGAATCGGATATCAAAGCGTCGCCTTACAAATACTTCTTTCTCGTTGACGACAATCTTGTCGCGAACAGAAAAAACGCGCTTGAGCTGTTCCGGCGGATCGAGCCTCTGAAAATCAAGTGGGCAGGACAGGGCACGCTCTCGATGGCGAAGGATCCCGAGCTTCTGAGGGCGATGAAGAAAAGCGGCTGCGAAATTATTCTCATAGGCTTCGAGAGCCTTGACAACGCCAATCTGAAGCAGATGAACAAGTCGTTCAACTACGCGCTCGGCGAGCGCGACGAGCTTGTAAAGCGCGTTCACGACGCAGGAATAGGCATTTACGCGACGTTTGTTTTCGGCTACGACAACGACGACGAAAAGACGGTTGAGCAGGCGCTGCAATTCTCAAAAAAGCATAATTTCTATACCGCGGCGTTCAATCATCTGCTGCCGTTTCCGAACACAAGACTTTACGACCGCCTCAAAGAGGAAAACAGGCTGATTTACGACAAGTGGTGGCTTGCCGACGGCTACAACTACGGCGAGCTTTCGTTCGTTCCGAAAAAAATATCTCCCGAGGGTCTGAGCAAGGCGTGCAGGGACGCGCGAAAGGAGTTTTCGTCGTTCGGCACTGTCATGAGCCGCGGCTTTGCCTCTCTCGGACGGACAAGTCCGCTGCTTTGGGGACTGTTCTGGGGTATGAACCTGCGAATCGGAGGCGAGGTCGACCAAAAGATGAACGTACCGATAGGAGAAAACTTAGATGAGCTTCCAAAGTGAACAGCACGGAAAATACCTTTTGCGTCTGGCAAATCCCGGCGACAACGACGGTATACGAAAAATATTTGAAAGCGGAAGCTTTGCAGGCGGACTGAACGTGCAGTTCCTGCGCGGAGAGCAGCCGCTGTCGTCGTTCGTGGCGGACGGCGACGCAGCCCGTATCCTTGTTGCCGAGGACACAAAAGAAAACCGTCTGATCGCGGTCGGCGGCGCTGTGGTGCGGACAGAGTATCTGAACGGCGCTCCTGCGAGCTGCGCATACCTGACAGGGCTTAAGATACATCACGATTACCGCGGCAGGCTGACGTTTATTCCCCGTGCGTACGGCATAATGGGAGAGCTGGTTTCAGACTGCGCGGCTACATATACAACTATTCTCGACGGCAACACCGGCGTGATAAGAATGCTCGAAAAGCGGCGCAAAAATATGCCGGAGTACAATTATCTCGGACATTATACCACCTTTTGCCTTGGCGGCGGAAAAAAGCTGATGAATGTTGAAAAGAACCGCACCGACGGCTTTGATACTCTCTTGCGGCGGCATTTCAGCCGGAAAAGCCTGACACCCTGCTGTCCCGATTACGAGGGCTTCGGAAAAAAGGATTTTTACTGTATCCGCGATAACGCCGGACAGATCGCCGCATGCTGCTTTATCGGCGACCAGAGCAGGACGAAATACTACAAAATGTGTTCCTACGGAGGAATTTACCGGCTTATCTCACATCTTCCGACGGGACTTTTAGGCTATCCGTCCTTTCCTAAGTCGGGAGAAAATATTAAATGCGGCGTGATTTCTTACCTGTATGTGCGCGGAAACGACGCGGAGTTATGCAAACGCTTTCTCCTGTCAGCCGCTCATGAAAGCGGATTTCCGCTGCATCTGTGGGGCGGTTTTGACGGCGACCCCTTGTGTTCCGCTGTGGGCAGGATGAAAACGGTGAAATACGGCAGCCGGCTTTACGAGGTGCTGTGGAACGAAAACACCAAAACCCGTATCGGCGGCGCAATAGCCGTTGAGGCGGCGTTGCTGTAATCGGCTTCGGCGATATTTGTATTTTAACTCACTATTGACATGATAAGCATTTTGAATAACGGCAGACTCACTATCAGGCGAGCCTGCCGTTCGGACTGTATGTCGGATTTTAAGACGAGGACGCTTGAACCGTTCAGAAAACAATTAGGTACTTGATTTTGAACCGTGCTTTTTATATACTATAATATAGGACAAAAAGGCGAAAAGGGAGCGATCGGCATGAAGAGGAGAATATCGTTGGTTTTATCTGCCGCAGTGTTGGTTTCGCTGTTTGCCGGGTGCGCGTCTGAGAGCACAGACCCGGCTCAAGAGACCGTTCAAAGCGGTACCGAAGCGGCAGCGGCGGCTGTGCCCGAGTACAAAACCACCCACACGCTGTATTTTAAGGACAGCACAAAGAGCGGCAAGGCAGCCGCGACGTTTTTTAACAGCGACAGCGGCAAGAGCGAGGAGGTTGAAATGAAAAAGGTCGGCGAGTCCGACGACTCCGTCACCTTCTCGTGCGAAGGGAACTGCGCCGAGTACAATACGGTCAGCATAAAGCACGGCGACGCAACGACCCAAAAGCTGGCGTTCAATCCTTGTGTCAGCGGCTGGTATCAGAGCGATAAGGAGGTTTTGCCGTACACCGAGGGCAAGGAAACAACCTACGAGCCTGATTTTGAGGAGATCACTCTCACCTGCATAGACTATGACAAGCCCGTTTACATCTGGAAGCCCGACGACTACGACCCAACCTCATCCGAAAAGTATTCCACGATATATCTGCTTGACGGTCAGTTTATTATGTACACCGGAAAGTACGGACAGGTCAGGGAGGACTGCACCGACGCGATCGAGCAGATAGACGCGATGATTTCGTCAACGGGACAAAAGGCTATCGTCGTGGCGGTGGACAACGTCGGCAAGCGCGATTTCGAGCTTGTTCCGAACATCGGCGTTCCTATGGATAAGACCGATTTTGAGTACGAGGGTACAGACGGCACAAAATTTGCGGAATTCGTCGGCAAAACTCTCGTTCCGTATATTCAGGAGCATTACAACGTCTGTACCGACGCTCTGCACACCTCTCTCGCAGGCGTTTCGCTCGGCGGAATGGAGTCGTTTTATATTGCGCAGGAGTATCCCGAAATATTCGACACCGTGGGTTCGTTCTCTCCGTCATTCTGGGAGTACGACGATGAAACATGGTCTGAGTACCTGAGCGGAAAAACCTTCGGCGGGGATTCTCCCTTCGTTTATTTCTACACAGGTCCCAAGGAGTTCGACACCGACCCTCATGTAACCGATATGTATAACCGCTTAAAGAAGCTGGGCTATCCCGAGAGCAGGCTTGTTTTGCATTTCAACGAGGACGGCGCTCACGGAGGAGTTTACTGGCGAGCGGTTTTCTCCGAATTTCTCGCGGCTATGATCTATCAGTGTGTGGAGCCGCTGCAAAAGTGATGATTACGCGCCTGACGAGAGGCGCTTGAAAGGGTGATTTGTTGACTGTAAATAAACACATTCGAAAGCGGTATAAATATGTGCCGTTCGTTTTGCTGAGCATAGTTCTCGCCGTGCTGGTGTATTTTTTCATAGCTTCTCATTCATATTCCGAGCTTGTTTTTGCGTCGGAGAAAAAGCTTGCACCTTCGCAGATATCGTACGAGGTTTCAGACAGCGATATTATCAGCACGGATATTGAATGCCGTCAGGCTTCCGACGGCAAATACGAGTATTACCTCAGCGTTAAGCCGGTCAATCCGGGCACTGCTTCGGTAGAATACAAGGTCGGCGGCGTCGGCGACCGTTTGATAATGAATTCAACGGGCCTCGGTACTATCTACGAGGATGAATTTTTGAAATTCAACGGTCAGGAGGCATTGCTTCCGGCGATGCTGCTCATAATGCTTATCGTGCTGGTCTGCTTTACTCACACCTTTGTCGAAATGTTCCGCGCAGGCGATTTTTCGTACTCAATGGCTGTGCTGGGAGGCGTTATCCTGTATCTTGCGGGAATTCTGATAATAATCACGGTGTACTGCGTTCAGGAACAGGTCTGGGTCTGGATGCCGCTCAGCTTTATCGGCGCGCTGCTCTTTTACACAGGCGCGATCTTTCCGATAGTCACTGCTCCTGCTATGCTGCTGTTGGCAGCCGCGCTCTTTGTCAGCAATATCTGGCTGCTGCGCCGCGAGGGGTTCAGATTTCAGAACCTGCTCAGTGCGCTGCTTGGCTTTGCGATAATCGCAGCCTATGCCGCTATAATGATATTCGCCGTTCTTCCGGAACAGTCCGGCGTTATTTTGGTACGTCTCAGCTCGGCTGTCCAATCGATAATCTCATACGTTCTGGGCTATCTGGAGTGCATGCTGTTTTCGTGCATGATCTGCGCGGTGCTCTCAACGGTCTACAAGCCGCCGTTCGATAAGGATTACATAATAATTCTGGGCTGCGCGATATGCAGCGACGGTACGCCGACTCCGCTGCTCAGAGGCAGGATCGACCGTGCGATCGCGTTTGAGAGCGAACAGTTTTCCAAAAGCGGAAAGCACGCGTTTTTTGTTCCGTCGGGAGGACAGGGCAGCGACGAGGTGATATCCGAGGCTGAGAGCATGAAGCGTTACCTGATGGAACAGGGGATACCGGAGGAACAGATCGTTCCCGAGGACAAGAGCGTAAACACCCTGCAGAACATGGAGTTTTCAAAGACGGTGATCGAAAAACACGGCTCAGGCGCGCGCGGTAAAAAAATCGCTTTTTCCACAACGAACTACCATGTTTTCCGCGGCTACACAATGGCGCATAAGGCGTCGATGCACGCTCACGGTCTGTCGGCGAAAACAAAGCTGTACTTTTATCCGAACGCGCTGGTCAGGGAGTTCATCGGCCTGCTTTACGAGCAGAAGAAAAAGCATATAGCCGTAGTAGCGGAAATCATAATACTTATCACGCTCTACTGCATAACGCCTTATTTGTTATAAAATGAAACGGTACCGGATAGCATTCGGCGCCGTTTTGGTTTTTGAAATATTAATATTATATAATAATATTGAAAAAATCAGTTGAATATTGTATAATGTCATCGGATTCGTAAAACCCAACTTCAGGCGCGACATGCCTGAGAAGCAAATTCACGCAAAGGAGCCCTAATGAGAAAGATTATTATTCTGTTATTGGCTGCGGCGGCCTGCGTAACGGCGACCGCATGCTCGCTTCAGTTACCCGACGCGGAAAGCGCCGCAGCGACAACGGGCGTTACTGCCCCGGAGTCAGCCAAGACAACCGAAAAGACTACCGAAAAGACCACCGTGAAGCCTGATGAAAAGGCGACGGAGAACACGACCTCGCAACCTACAACAGAAGCGCCGGCTGAAACTACCGCAGAACCTGCGGCGGAAGATCCGACCGATCCTCCTCAAAACGCGTCATGGAAAACAGCTTATATCGAATATCTGGATTCTCTGGACGAAAGCAGGTACAGGGGATTTGAGCTGATTTACATCGATGATGACGACATTCCCGAGCTCGTTGCGATTTCAGAATCGCATATCGGCGTCAGTAATCTGTGCTGGATTTATCAGCACGAATTATGCAAAGAAAATATCTCGTTCATCGGAATAAAGTATTTTGAGAAAGAGAATCGCTATTTTTACCATGAGACTTTCACCGGAGCCGGATTCGAATCGATCAGAAGTCTGAACGGAAGCGAATCTGAGATAATTAAAAAAGGTAACTTCTGCACTGTCAAAAATCTGGGAGAATATTATTGCTGGGACGGCGTTGATTACGATACTAAGGACGAATACGATGCGGCAGTGGATGCCGACTTTGACAAAAACGCCGCAAAATCTACCGATGACCTCAAATCCTATTCCGAAATCCGCGGGCAAATCACAAGCTTTTAACCAAAAAACTCAAGAGGTTTTTGTAACCTTTTTACTGCAAAGCAGAGAGCGCCGATATAAGGATGCTCTCTGCTTTATTCTAATCAACCCGAAAAACTTGATTAATTAATAAAACTGTGCTATAATATAATAATGCAAATTATTATCGGCATCTGGTGTTTTATGAAAAGATTAGGAATTATAGCAATTATTGCGGCGTTTTGCGTGTTTCTGACCGCTTGCGACAGCGGTGGAGAGCAGGTTACAACAACGGCTCCCGAGGTTGTGATTCAAGCCGCCAAGGTGAAAAATAAAATATCGGTAGCACGCGAGGAGAGCTTTGAATACACCGACAACAACGGCAACGCCTACAGCGCGACCTACCGCATTCCTTCAATAAATTTCGATAACGACGACTCCGAAAAAGCAAACGAGGAGATAGTTGAGAAGTACACGCCCGACTTTGAAAAGGCGGAGAAGGAGAGCGCTTCGAGAAACGGTCTGACCTGCGACTCGCTCAATTACGAGAAGTTTGAGAACAATGGTATTCTCAGCGTTGTAATAAAGCGCGTGTATTACTCGCACGCCGTCGATTACTCCGTCTACAACTTCAATTCAAAGACCGGCGATGCTCTCAGCGGCAGCGACGTTGCCAAGGCTTCAAAGCTGAGCTGGGACGAGGTTACGGAGACCCTCAGGACGGAGCTTGAGAAGGACTACGTCTCAAAATACAAAACCTCAAAGCCCGAAAAATACGAAGAGAATCTCGAAAAGACCCTGTCCGACGACAATCTCGGCAGCGCCATGCTGTACCTCGGCAAGGACGGCAAGCTGACAGCCATCTGCAAGGAGTACGCAAGCGTTGGAGCAGGCGAGTTCTCGGTAGTGCTGACGATTTAAACGACAAAAGACACCCACGCTTGTGAGTGTCTTATTTTTTACGGTTTTAATACCGCGCTGAATTCGATCACGCCGTTCTGGTACGAAACCTCAAGCTTGCCGCGGTACTGCGAAACAATGCTGTCGGCTATCGAAAGACCGATTCCGAAGCCGCCCTTGTCGATGTTGTGCGACTGGTCCTCGCGGTAGAAACGGTCGAGGAAGCGGTTGTAATCCACGTCCTTGCCGTCGGCGTAGTTGTTTGAAACGGCGATTTTAACGCCCTTGCCCTTCTGACGGAGTGAAACCTTTATCTCGCCGCCTTCGTCGCAGTATTTTATCGCGTTGTCAACGAACAGCGTGACAAGCTGCTGTATCTGCGATTCGCTGGCGACCATGCGGACGCCCTCTGCGACGTCCTTGGTAAGAGTCTTGCCGTTTTGCTTTGCAACGGGCGCGAACGCGTCGGTGGTTTTTTCGACGGCGCCCGAAACGTCGGTGTCGGTTCTGCCTTCCTTGTTAGCCTTTTCGTCAGCCTTGGCGATCTGAACAAGGTTCGAGATAAGTCCCGTCATGCGGTCGACCTGATTCATCGTCGACTCGTTCCATTCGTCCTCGCCGTGCATCATCATTTCAAGCTCGGTGTTGGCGCGGATAACCGCGAGAGGGGTTTTAAGCTCATGGCTGGCGTTCGTGATGAACCGCTTCTGATTCTCGGCGTTGCGGATCTCGGGACGGATCGCTCGGTTCGAGAAAATCCTTATGATAAGATAGCTGAGCGCCGAACCGACAAGGCTGAGCAGAAGCACAATCGTGCCTATCCTTCTCTGGTCGGCGATCTGGTTGGCGACGTTGAGAAACACGACGACGGTCTGACCGTCGTCCTTGTCAACCTTGTAGCGGTAGTTGCCCATCCAGCCGTACTCGTGGCCTTCCTTGATGGCTTCCTCGGCGTAGGCGAAGGCGCTGTTTTCGTCGATCTCGTTGATGTGAGCGGTGATGGGATTGCTGTCGCCCTCGTCCTTGTAGACTACGGCGAAGTAGCGCATTCCGAAAACCGACTCGGAGCCTTCGTCGATTTTTGTATTGAAAGCCTCGCGGAGGATTTCTCTGAAAATAGTGGCAAAGTTCTCGGAGGACGAGCTTACGCTGTCGTAGGTCGCGCCGTCCCAGTGGCGCGTCGGGGTGTCAAAGTCGACCTCGCCGCCGTGCTCGACAAGGTAGTTAAGAGCGTTGTCCATCTGACGTACGGTGGTTATGTAGTTGACATAGAATATCGTGCCGCCCATGATCAGCATGACCGAGAACAGCGAGATAAACGAGAGCGTAATGAATTTGCGCCGCAGCTTTTTTATTGAATGCTCGTTCATGGTTCCTCCGTTATTTCAGCATGTAGCCGGACTCCTCGCTGCCCTCAATAACGGTTTCGGAGGCGATAGCCCTGAGCTTGCGCTTGAGGTAGGAGATGTACAGCCAAACCGTGTCGGGCTGAACGTCGGGTTCGCGGTTCCAGATCTGCTCCATAATGTAGTCTACGGAAAGCGCGCGCTCCTTGTGGAGCATTAAGAGCTGCATCAGCTCAAACTCCTTGACCGAAAGCCTTACGCTGTTTTCGGAGGCAAGCTCAAAGGTCTGAGACTTGAGCATAACGTCGTGGTAGGTCAGGTCGTTTTGGGTGTATTCGGTTTTGCGGCGCGTCAGCGCGCGGACCCTCGCGAGCAGCTCCTTCATCGCGAAGGGCTTTGAGAGGTAGTCGTCAGCGCCCGCGTCAAGACCGGCGACCCTGTCGTCTATCTCCGCCTTTGCGGTCAGCATGATGACGGGAGTGAGAATGTTCTTCGCTCTCACCTCGCGCAGAACCTGAATGCCGTCCTTTTTCGGCATCATAATGTCGAGTATCATGCAGTCGTAGCCCTCGGTGTTGATGTGCTCCATCGCTTCCTCGCCGTCAAAGGCGGGGTCAACGTCGTAGCCCTCGTGGGCAAGAACTGCGCATATAACCTTGTTTAAATCCGCGGTGTCTTCCGCCAATAAAATTTTCATATTCTCATCATCCTTATTCTTCCAAAATCATGTCGCGTATCGTCTGCATCGAGAGGTCGGTCGAGGCAAGCTCATCGGCGCAGCGTTTGAGCTCCTCCTCGATAAGAGCCGCTCTGCCGCCCACCGACTTTTTGTATTTCAGGTGGTGCTCCAGCGCCGCCCATGTGTCCATCGAGATCGTGCGCAGCTGAATCTCGGCAAAGTAGCCCTGCTTGGTGCGCAGGATCATGTGGTAGCTGCGGTAGCCGTTCGGCTTGGCGTGACGGATGTAGTCCTTTTCCTTGATGACCTCGTACTCGTCGGAGGCTTTTAGATAGTCGCGGATGGTGTAAACGTCGTCGACAAACGCGCATACGATCCTCAGACCAACCGCGTCGGTCAGAATCCTGAGCACCGAATCGGTTGTTTCGGGCAGATTGTTGCGGCGGCATTTCTCGCGCATGCTCTCCTCGGATTTTATCCGGCAGAGGCAGTGCTCAACGGGATCCATGCTCAGCTTTTTCTCCATTTCTGAGCGTATCTCGCCGATGTGCCGCATAAGACCGTCCATGACCTGTTCGAGCGCGGGACGGTGCGCGCCGTAAATGCTTTCCTGTGTTTCCATTTTATTCTCCGTAATTGTTTTCTAATATATTAGCAGATGTCCCTGAGTTTCACAAGCGGTTTCAGAAAAACGTCACGAAAAATTCAGACGTTCAACCCGATTTGATTGCATAGTTTTATGCAATTATCGTTTTTTTAGAGCCATAGGTGAAAGGAGGGATGATGATGAAAGAAAATATGTTCCGCACCCTGTTCGCGGCGGCGCTCGGAGCGCTGGCGGCATATGCAGGCGTATTGCTTGCGCCGCTGTGCGTGCTGGCTGTGGTAATGGTGCTCGACTACGCCACGGGAATCGCGGCGGCATGGTCGTGCAAGCTGCTCAGCAGCCGCGTCGGCGTTAAGGGAATCGTCAAAAAGGTAGCCTACCTCGCGCTTGTGGCGGTGGGAATGGTCGTCGACTACCTGATTTCCTCTGCGCTGCTGCGCGTCGGGGTGGATATTCAGATAAACTACTGCTTCGGCATGATGATTTCCGTCTGGCTTATTATCAACGAGCTGCTCTCGATCCTCGAGAATTTGGGAAAGCTCGGCATTCCGCTGCCGGACTTTCTGCTCAAGGCGATAGAACGCCTCAGAGACGGGGTAGACCGCCGCACAAAATAACGGAAAAAAGCGCTTCCGCCGAGGAAGCGCTTTTTGACTTTGAAGGAAAACTTTCCGCCGCGCCGATAAACAGTAAAGAAGAACCTCCGGGATGCCGCGGAACGCGCTGAGGGCGCTTAGTCTTCGTAAGGAACGAAATCCTCTTTGCCTACGCCGCAAACGGGGCAGCACCAATCGTCCGGAATATCCTCAAACGCGGTGCCGGGAGCGATACCGCCGTCGGGATCGCCTTCTGCGGGGTCGTAGATGTAGCCGCAAGGCTCGCACATATATTTCATGGTCAAAACTCCTTTCATCATGTTAGCCTAATTATACACGAAATCGATGGCATAGTCAAGATGAAAATTAGGTAAAATTACAGCAAATGTGCTCTCAGTTCCTCGCCCGATTCCTTGCAGAGATATGCAGGCGCGATGTCGAATACGGTCTTTGCGCCGCTTGAACCCTCTGCGTTGAGTCTTACCGCTGCTCTCGCGAACGCGATAAGCACCGAACCGGTAAATTCGGGGTTTGAGTCGAGGTTAAGGCTGTACTCAATAACGTGCTTTGTGCCGTCGGAGGTGGTGCCGGAGTAGATCACTGAGCCGCCGTGGGGCAGACCGCTGTGCTCCGCCTTCATTTCCTCTGCGGTGATAAAGTGAACGGTGGTGTCGTAGTCGGCAAAGTAGTTGGGCATTGTCTTGATCTCGTTCTCGATGCGCGCAAGGTCAGCGCCTTCCTCTGCAACGACGAAGCACTCTCTGAGGTGCTTTTCGCGTGTGGTAAGCTCGGGATTCTCGCCGCTTCTTACTCTTTCAAGAGCCTCGGGAACGGGGATCGTGTACTGGCGAGCGTCGATAACGCCGTCGATTCTTCTGACAGCGTCGGAGTGACCCTGACTTACGCCCTTGCCCCAGAAGGTGTACGCCTGACCGTCGGGCAGAACCGCGCCTGCGTAAACTCTGTTGAGCGAGAACATTCCGGGATCCCAGCCGCAGGAGATAATGCCGATTTTGCCTGCCGCCTTGGCAGACTTGTCAACGTTCGCAAAGTGCTCGGGAACTCTTGCGTGGGTGTCGAAGCTGTCGATAACGTTGTACATAGCCGCGTACTTGGGGGTCATTTCGGGAAGGTCTGTAGCGGAGCCGCCGCAGATAACGAGAATATCAATATCCTCCTTGCCCGTGTCGAGATCGGCTGTGCTCTTAACGGCAGCAGCCGGGGTTTTGATTGTGAGTGTAGAGGGGTCGCGGCGTGTGTAAACAGCCACAAGCTCCATATCTTCATTCTTCTTAACGGCTGCCTCAACGCCTCTGCCGAGGTTGCCGTAGCCCAAAATACCTACTTTGATCATAAAATTATTCCTCCTGTATCAGTCTGCAATTTTAAGTGAAATATCGAAAGCCTTGACAGAGTGCGTGATCGCGCCCATCGAAATGATGTCCACGCCTGTCTCGGCGATTTCTCTCAGTCTGTCCTCGGTCACGTTGCCGCTCGCCTCAAGCAGCGCCTTGCCGCCTGTGATCTCAACCGCGTCGCGCATCATCTCGCAGGTCATGTTGTCGAGCATGATTACGTCGACTCCTGCCTCAAGCGCCTGACCCAGCTCGTCGAGGTTGCGGACCTCAAGCTCGATTTTGGTCATGTGACCGAGCTTTTCCCTGAGCTTTGCAACGGCGTTTTTGATTCCGCCGCCCGCGTCAACGTGGTTGTCCTTGAGCATGGCGGCGTCCGAGAGGTTGTAGCGGTGGTTTCTGCCGCCGCCGACCGTTACGGCGTACTTTTGCAGCGGACGCATGCCGGGCAGAGTCTTTCTGGTGTCGGCGATGGAGGCGTTTGTGCCCTTTACGATTTTGACCGCCTTGTTGGTCGCGGTCGCAACGCCGCTCATGTGCTGGATAAGGTTGAGCGCGGTGCGTTCGCCCTTGAGAATGGTGCGTGTTTTGCCCTTGATCTCGGCAATGATATCGCCCTTCTGCAGCTCGTCGCCGTCCTTTTTGTAGACGGTCGCCTCAAAGCCCTCGGGCTGTAAAATGCGGAATACTCTGAGCGCAACGTCGATACCGCAGAGAATGCCGTCGTCCTTGGCGAGAAAACGCGCGGTGTTCTCCTGTTCCTCGTCGATGAGGTAGTCGGTGGTAACGTCGAGGTAATTGATGTCCTCAAGCAGCGCGGTTTTGATGATGTTGTCCACGTAGATGCTGTTTATCATGATTGACCCTCCCGAACTTCGTCAAGAATTATGCTCGCCACAACGGCGATGCTCTTTGCTTCAACGAGGTCTGACGAGATTTCATAGCACTCGCTGAAAAGCTGTTTTATTATGTCCTCCACCTTTTTGTAGCTCTCGTCGTACTTTTCGGGCTTGGGGAGAACGAAGTATGCGTCCTGCAAAATCGCGCGTATCTGCGAACGGAAGCCGGACGGCATTTTTTTGCCTGTGATCGGGCGGTGAGCAGGCTCCAGACCGAGCGGCTTTCTGCCGTACTTCTGAAGCTTGCGCGTAATGTCCTCGGCGGCGGTTCTCGAGTAGACGAGAGCCTCAAGCAGCGAGTTGCTGGCGAGTCTGTTTGCGCCGTGAACGCCCGTGTGAGCGCATTCGCCTGCCGCGTAAAGTCCGTCGATGGAGGTTTCGGAGTGCAGATTTACGTCTATGCCGCCCATCAGGTAGTGCTGACAGGGATAAACGGGGATCCACTCCTTTGTGATGTCGATACCCTCCTCGAGACACTTCGCGTAAATCATCGGGAAGCGGCTCTTGATAAAGTCCGCGGGCTTGTGGGTTATGTCGAGGTAGAATTTCTCGCTGTTCGTACGTAAGGCTTCGCGCGCAATCGCGTTTGAAACAACGTCGCGCGGAGCAAGCTCGCCGCGTTTGTCGTAGTTGTGGGCAAAGCGTTCGCCGTTGCAGTTGAGCAGCACCGCGCCTTCGCCTCTTACCGCCTCGGAAATCAGGAAGCGCTCGCGGTTAGCCTCAGCCGCAAACGCGGTGGGGTGGAACTGAACTCGCGAGAGGTTGCGGATCTTCGCGCCGAGCATGTAGGCAAAGGCGATGCCGTCGCCGGTCGCGATAGCGGAGTTGGTTGTGTATTGATAAACCCTGCCTATGCCGCCGGTGGCGAGCAGACAGTAGTTGCAGCCGAAGTAAAGGCTTTTGCCGTCCTTGAGAACGCTCAGGTAAAATCCGCCGAGGGTCTTGTGCATGGAGTAAAGCAGCGCGTTGTCGAGAATATCGACGTTGGGCAGCTTCTTGACCTGCTCGATAAGCGCGTCTACTATCGCCTTGCCGGTGGAGTCCTTGTGGTGGACAATGCGGTGGCGGCTGTGACCTGCCTCAAGGGTCTTGCACATGGTGCCGTCGGGATTGAGGTCGTAATCCACGCCGAGGTCTTTGGTGCGCAGCACGTCGGCGGGACCCTCCTTGACGAGCTTCTCAACCGCCGAAAGGGTGTTTTTGTACTTGCCGGCGACAAGAGTGTCGTTGATATGCAGCTTGTAGTTGTCGTGAACGGTGTCGAGCACGCAGGCAACGCCGCCCTGAGCGAGGGAGGAGTTGGAAAGAGGCAGCTCGCGTTTTGAGATCAGAAGCACGCTTACGCTCTCCGGAAAATTCAGAGCCGCGTAAAGACCTGCCGCGCCTGTGCCGACGATCACCGCGTCGTATCGTTTATCCATATGGTACCTCAAGATAAATCCGAAATTTTTATTTACATTCTTCCAAATTTATATTATACTACTTTATATGAAAATAGTAAATAATAAATTTAAATTCTGAGGGAAAGAAAATCGTATGAACATGATTGAAAACGAGGAAAAAATCACCCGTGCGCTGCTCGTCAGCGTAGATACGGGCGACTTTGACGCCGAAGCGTCGCTCGCTGAGCTTGAGGAGCTTGTCAAGAGCGCAGGAGCCGTTCCGGAGTTCACTCTGACCCAAAAGCTGCAGCGACCCGAAAGCGCGACCTTTGTCGGTTCGGGCAAGCTGCTCGAGATCAAGGAGCTTTGCGAGGCTCAGGAGCTCGATCTGATCGTTGTTGACAGCGAGCTTACGCCGACACAGATAAAAAATATAGAAAACTTCACCGACGTACGCGTTATCGACCGCACCACGCTGATTCTCGATATCTTCGCGCAGCGCGCGCGTTCAAAGGAGGGCAAGCTTCAGGTAGAGCTTGCGCAGCTCAAGTACCTTCTGCCGCGCCTTACCGGCAAGGGAATCGAGATGTCGCGTCTCGGAGGCGGTATCGGAACGAGAGGTCCCGGCGAGACGAAGATAGAAACCGACCGCCGCCACATCCGCCGCCGCATGGAAACGCTCAAGGACGAGCTTGCCGAGGTAGAGAAGCACCGCCATATGCTGCGCCGCCGCCGCGAAAAGGACGGCGTGATCACCTGCGCCATAGTCGGCTATACGAACGCCGGCAAGTCGACCCTGATGAACACGCTGACCGACGCGGGAGTTCTCGCTCAGGACAAGCTTTTCGCGACCCTCGACCCGACGTCGCGCGCGTTGAAGCTGCCCGGCGGAGTTTCGGTTATGCTGATAGACACCGTCGGACTTGTCCGCCGCCTGCCGCACCATCTTGTCGAGGCGTTCCGTTCGACCCTTGAGGAAGCGGCGCAGTCGGACATCATCATCAACCTTTGCGACGCTTCGAGCGACGAGGCGAGGGTTCACCTGAGCGTGACAAACGACCTGCTCGAATCCCTCGGCGCACAGGACAGACCGATCATCACCGTTCTCAACAAGTGCGACCTGCTCGACGGCAGCTTAATACCGCTTGAGTTTGAGTCGTGCGTCAAGATAAGCGCCAAGACGGGAGAGGGCATAGACAGGCTGCTCGAAGCGATAGAAAACAACCTTCCCGTCCGCATGAAGCGAGTAAGCCTGCTGATACCGTTTTCGGACGCCGGAATAGTCAGCGAGATCCGCGGGAATGGCACTCTGCTTTCGGAGGAATACACCGCCGATGGAGTAGAGGTCGAGGCGATCGCGGACGAGATTTTGTACTCAAAGCTTGCGCGGTTTGAAAAATAAGGAGTGGTACTTATGGAATTTATAACCTCAATCGACTTTGCAATTCTGGATTTTATTCAGTCTGCAATCAAAAACTTTATTCTCGACCCCGTAATGATGGTGTTCAGCTACGCCGGCGACAAGGGCGCAATCTGGATAATTCTGGGTCTTGTACTTCTGTTCTTCCGCAAAACGCGCGTTACGGGCGTAATGGTTCTCGCGGCGCTTCTGCTCGGTCTTGTCATGGGCGAGTACGGACTGAAATTCATCGTCTGCCGTCCGCGGCCGTTTGTGACCAATACCGATATCACGCTGAACATCGTCGCGCCGTCGGGCTACAGCTTCCCGTCGGGACATTCGATCGCGGCGTTCTCGTCGGCGCTTATCGTCGCGGTGAGGGAAAGACGCGCGTTCGGAATAGCGGCGTACGTTGTGGCGGCGCTGATCGCGTTCTCGCGGCTTTATAACTACGTGCACTTCCCGACGGACGTTCTTGCAGGAATGGCAATCGGCACGATCGCCGCGCTTATCGTGATATTCGTCTTCAAAAAGACAAAGCTCGATAACAAGATAGAAAATATCGGTAAAAAGAAGAACGCCGCGTAAACGAGGATTTCAGCCGGAGAGTATCGGAACAGCCGACGCTCTCCGGCACTTTTTAATAATATATAAAAATACTTGATTTTCTGAAAAATCTATGTTATAATAGCAAAAGACGCAAGCAGTCAACGCGTGCAAATAAGTGAGCGGCAGGCCCTGTGCGATTGGGGCCTGTGAACCATGTCAGGCGGGGAACCGAGCAGCATTAAGGTCGTTCTCTTATTTGCACGCCGCCGTCATCATTCGGCAGGACGGCTTGCTTTTTCTATGCAGCGGAGGTGATCGCGTGTATCAGGCATTGTACAGAAAGTGGAGACCCAAAACCTTTGACGACGTCGCCGGTCAGGAGCATATTACCACCACACTCAGGAATGAACTGAAAAACGACCGTATCAGCCACGCGTACCTCTTTACAGGCTCGCGCGGTACGGGAAAAACCACCTGCGCCAAAATCCTCGCAAAGGCTGTGAACTGCCTCAACCCCAAGGACGGCAGTCCGTGCGGCGAGTGCGAGGTTTGCCGCGAGATCGACAACGGCACCTCCATCGACGTCTTTGAGATGGACGCCGCGTCAAACCGCAAAATCGACGACATCCGCGGAATCATCGACGAGGTACAGGGCACGCCGTATAAGTGCCGCTACAAGGTGTATATCGTCGACGAGGTTCATATGCTCACCCCGGAGTCCTTCAACGCGCTTCTTAAAATCCTCGAGGAGCCGCCGAAACACGTGATTTTTATTCTCGCGACAACCGAGGTTCACAAGATAATGCTGACTATCCAGTCGCGCTGTCAGCGGTTCGATTTTCACCGCATTCCGCCTCGCGATATCGCCGACAGGCTGCTCTACGTCGCAAATCAGGAGGGTATCGCCCTCGACGACGCGGCGGCTATGCTTATCGCTTCCGTGTCCGACGGCGCAATGCGCGACGCCTTGTCGCTGCTCGACCGCTGTATCGCGATCAGCCGCGAGGTCAACTCCGACGTTGTACGCACGGCGGCAGGACTTGCCGACAAGGGCTATCTCTACGACCTCGCCTCCTGCGTGATAAACAAAAACACCGCGAAGGCGCTCGGTATAATCGACAGGCTCTACGGCGAAGCGAAGGATATGCCTTTGCTCTGCGACGAGCTGACTGCGCATTTCCGCGCGCTTATGCTTATAAAATCCGTTTCAAATCCGCGCGACATCGTTGTTTTTACCGACAGCGAATTTGAGCAGAGCGTCGCTCAGGCGGATTACCTCTCGCTTGCCGACATCGTTTTCTATATGGACGTGCTTTCGCGCGCCTATCAGCGCATGGGCAAGGGCACCGGCGACAGAACCGAGCTTGAAATGGCGGTCGTCAAACTGACCTCGCCTGAGCTTGACGTGACAAACGAGTCTGTTGCCGCAAGGCTCACCGCGCTTGAGCAGGCAGTGAGAAAGGGAATCGCCGTCGCAGCGACTCAGCCTGCGCCGCTTCCGATAACAAGCCCGGAGCCGGCTGATACCGGAACCGCGAAGGCGGCGGAAACAAGCGAGTCTGAGCAAATGCAGAAGGCAGCGGAAACCGTTCCCGCGGAGCCGCAAAAAACGGAACCCGTAAGGTCAGAGCCAAAGCCGGAAGCGAAGGCTGAGCCGCAGCCGGCAGCAACAAAGCCCGCACCGGCGCCTTTGAAGCGTTCGGGCGAGGTAGACGTGGTCGAGCTGAGCCGAAACGCAAAGCCGTTCCCGAACTGGGCGGAGATAGTTGAGAGCTTTCGAGGTCCCTCGGCGACCATAGCCGCGTCGCTGTCAGGCTCGGAGGCGTTCGTAAACGGCAGCTATCTGCTGATAAAGGCTGAGAGCGACCTCGCGTTTGAAATGCTCAAAATTCCCGAAAAACGCCGCGCTATCCGCGAGGCAATTATCGCGAACACGGGCAAGCAGTACCGTCTGGGGCCGTACCGTCTCGAAGATAAGCGGCAGCAGACAGCGGCAGACCCGTTTGAGCAGTTCAAGGACAGGCTGATAAAAAGCGGCATTGAGTACACAGAAGAATAATTAATTTAAATAAATACAAACCTGAAAGGAAGAACAAAATATGAAAGCAAGATTACCCAAGGGCTACGGCAGCGGCGGAGCCAACAACATCCAGCAGCTCGCGCGTCAGGCTCAGAAGCTCCAGGACGACATGGAGGCGGTATCCGCAGAGCTTGAGGCTAAGGAATATGAGGCTGCGGCAGGCGGCGGCGCCGTTAAGGTAGCCGTAACCGGCAAAATGGAGCTTACCAAGGTAGAAATCAGCCCCGAGGTCGTTGACCCCGAGGATGTAGAGATGCTCGCAGACCTCGTTATGGCTGCGGCTAACGAAGCGCTCAGAAGCGCGGCAAAAGAAAAAGAGGAAAGAATGGAGTCAATCTCGGGCGGCTTGAATATCCCGGGAATGTTCTGATATGGCGCAATACAACGTCGCTCCGCTTGAAAATCTTGTGGAGCAGTTTGAAAAAATGCCCGGCATCGGTCATAAAACCGCCCAGCGGCTTGCATATTATGTACTGAATCTGTCAAAAACAGAAGCGGAACAGCTTGCGGCGGCGGTTATGGACGCTCACACCAAAATTCATTACTGCAGCCGCTGCTGCAATCTCACCGACAAGGAGCTGTGTCCGATATGCGCGTCCGATTCGCGCGACCACAGCGTGATCTGCGTGGTCGAAACGCCGCGCGACGTTACGGCGGTCGAGAATACGCGCGAATACAGCGGCACCTACCATGTGCTTCACGGCTCTATATCTCCGCTCAACGGAATCAGTCCCGAGGAGCTTACGGTAAAGGAGCTTCTCGCGAGGATCGCGCAGGGCGGTGTAAATGAAGTGATAATGGCGACCAATCCGACCGTTGAGGGCGACGCGACCGCGCTGTATTTATCGGGACTGCTCAAGCCGATGGGAATCAAGGTAACGCGTCTCGCCTACGGAATCCCTGTGGGCGGCGACCTCGAGTATGCCGACGAGTACACTCTCGCCAAGGCTCTGGAAGGCAGGAACGAGATATGAGCGAACTCAAAACCATAGCCAACAACAAAAAAGCGCGCCACGACTATTTTATCGAGGAGAGCTTTGAGGCAGGCATCGAGCTGTGCGGAACGGAGGTAAAGTCCATACGCAGCGGCAGGGTCAACCTCAAGGACAGCTGGTGCTCAATAGTCGAGGGCGAGATATTCGTAAACGGAATGCACATTTCGCCTTACGAGCACGGAAATATATTTAACCGCGACCCAATGCGCGTCCGCAAGCTGCTGATGCACAAAAAGGAGATCAACCGTCTTTACGGAGTGGTAAAGCAGACCGGCTATTCGCTGATACCGATAAGTCTTTATTTCAAGGGCAGCAGGGTAAAGATGCAGCTGGGACTCTGCCGCGGCAAAAAGCTCTATGACAAGCGCGAGGACATGGCAAAGCGCACAGCCAAGCGCGACATAGAACGCGCCCTAAAGGAACAGGGCAGATAAACAAAGTAAACACGTTCCGTCGGGAACGATCACTGCGAAGCGAAGAGCTTCGCAATATATGGGGATGTAAAGGCTTCGACGGGGAGCGCGAACTCTGATAAGCGAGCGGCGGTGCGGAACCGCCATAAAATCCGCAACTTTAAAATAACTGACAAAAATACAGTTGCTTTAGCAGCGTAAGCTGCTCGTTCCTGCGCTGAGTACCTCGGCAGCGCAAGGGGCGTCGATCAGAGGTAAATGTGAACGGGAAAGCGCTCCGGTTCCCGTCACACATCAGGAGCTGCCAAGCTGCGTAGCCTGTCGATGGGCGCCGCAGTAAGGGAGATTAAAAACACCGACTGCGCTCGGAGAAAGTCAGGGCAAGTACTTTTCGGACGCGGGTTCGATTCCCGCCATCTCCACCATAAAGGATATGCAAAAAAGATATATCCCCGAAAAACCCCGATTCTATCGGGGTTTTTCACGTCTAAAGGGCGTGGATTTTTTTGTCACGAAATATGGATGTAAAACCACCGTTTTCCCATTCTGGCAGGAACTGAACTTCCGTAATACAACTGAATAACCCACA
>CACXAO010000022.1 GCA_902765625.1 uncultured Ruminococcus sp.
CAAATCCGAAAAACAACAACTTTTGTGCCGCCCGAGGGCACGACACCAAAAAAAGCTGAAAAGCTCGCTAAAGAGTTTGCTATTCAGTTTCAGAAAAAATGCGAGGGCTACGCCTCGCTTGATGAAAACATAACTTTCGCGGAATTGGTTGAACGCTACCGCAAAAGTTATATGCCGAACGAGCTAAAAGCGGTTACGATATACACCTACAACGGACAAATCGAAAGGTATCTATTGCCTGCCTTTGCTAACGTTAAACTAAAAAAATTCACGCCTTTGCGCTTTGCAAATTTCTTTGCCGATGTTGAGTTAAGTCCTGCCAGTTGCCGCAAGCTCTACACTATATTAAAATCAATTTTTACTTTTGCGGTTAATCAGAATATTTTAACAAAATCGCCCTGCGTTAACGTGATTCTTCCGAAATCAAAGGAAGAAGAAAACGAAAAACCACCTGCAATGACATTTGAGCAGATTGACGAGCTTGTGAAAATGCTAAAAAGTGAAGATGTCGCAAATACTCAGTTTTCTGCAATCATTTTGACACTGCTTTATACCGGTATGCGCTCAGGCGAGTGCCTAGGCTTGCAGTGGAAAGATATTGATTTTACCCAAAATCTTATTTATATTAACCACAACCTCGTTTATGACGGCAAAGACACTTGGCTTGATACACCTAAAACTAAAAAATCAAAGCGTTGCATTGCTATGTCGGAAGATTTGAAAAATATTTTGCTTAATCAGAAATTTAGGCAATCTGTAAATATGGATAAAATGGGAAAAGGTTACAATCCTCTTAATATGGTTTTCACCTCTGCAACAGGTGGATTCAAAGACCGTTCGGGACTTCTTAAAGAGTTCAAACGCTTTATTAAAAATACGGATTTTAATTATATATCGCTCCATACTTTACGTCATGTAAATGCAACCTTGCTAATTATGCAGGGCTATGATATAAAGCTGGTTTCTGGTCACCTCGGTCATTCTAACATTTCAACCACAGGCGATATTTACGCTGATGTTATTGAGGAAAGCAAACGAAAAATGGCTGAAACAATCGCCCTGAGATTGGCTTAAATTTGATGTTTATTTGATGTTTAATGATGTTTATTACTATTGAATTTTATAAAACGATATGTTATAATGAAGTTGGAAAAACCGCATAAAATCTGACTTTTTTGAACATTGCTAAACGTAGATAAACAATGTGTTTATCACTCAAAGAGATAACTTTATACTTTGCGACTTTATCAAGGCTTTCGTTTATCGGAAGCCTTGTTTTTTTCAGACCGCAAAGTTTCCTTAGTTTTGTAGCGGAACCCCTTGTGGGTTCCCGGTAAACGCGCGCGTTTGCCGGGACAGCCACGAGGGCTGTCACTACGGAACGCATCAAAAGCTCGGTGCAGCCTCCCGTTTGCCCGGGAGGTTTGTTTTTATTGTTGATATCTCAATTGTATTGTGTTAAAATATTTCCGTAAGGATGTGTCTGAGATGTTAATGAACGGCAGCGAGTATCTGAGTATTATAGAATCAATAAAATCCGAAATCAAATCCGCGCAATATAGAGCTTCACTGAGCGTTAACCGTGAGCTGATTATGCTCTACTATAATATAGGCAAAATCATAAACGAGCATAAGTCTTGGGGAAACAAGTTCATTGACAATCTCGCCGCAGATATCAGGCTGGAGTTTCCGAACGTCAAGGGTTATTCGGTTCGAAACCTCAAGTACATGGCTAAATTTGCCGGGACTTATCCCGACGAGCAATTTGTGCAGACGGTGTCTGCACAAATTCCGTGGTCGCACAATACGCTGATTTTAGATAAAGTACACTCTCCCGAACAACGCGAATGGTATATACGTAAAACCGCTGAGAATGGATGGTCGCACAGCGTTCTCACTCACCAGATAGAAAGCAATCTATACGCCCGTCAGGTACTTGCAAACAAGGTGACAAACTTTGACAAGCTCCTCGCGTCCGAGCATAGCGAGCTTGCCGCCCAGACGATGAAGGACCCGTACATCTTCGAGTTTATACCGTTCCGCGAGGATATGGTCGAGCGCGATATTGAAAACGCTTTGGTCAAGGACGTTACAAAGCTGCTATTGGAGCTTGGCACGGGCTTTGCGTTTTTGGGCAACCAGTATCGCCTCAATGTCGGCGGAGACGATTTCTATATCGACCTGCTGTTTTACAATCTCAATTTGCGCTCATATGTCGTGATAGAGCTGAAAACAGGCGACTTCAAGCCCGAATACGCAGGTCAGCTTAATTTCTATCTTTCGGCGGTTGACGGTATTTTGAAAAAGGAACACGACAATCCGTCTGTCGGGCTGCTGTTATGCAAGAACAAAAACGATCTGGTCGCAGAATACGCGTTAAAGGATATGTCAAAGCCCATTGGAGTCAGCGAATACAAAATCACAAGCAGCCTGCCCGAGGAGCTGATGAATCAGCTGCCTTCGGTCGAGGATATCCGCAAGAGGATAAAATAATTTGACTTTTACGAGCCTCCCGTTTGCCCGGGAGGTTTGTTTTTTTGCGATATCCGCGCTTTGGGCGGCTGCGCATTTTGTCTTGACTTTTTGCGTTGTTTGCGGTATCATTTATACTGTATAATTATAAAAAGAAAGGGGAGGGACGAGTGTTTAATTTTTCAGTTGTCATTGATATCGGTGTTGTGGCGCTTCGGATTTTGCTGCCGCTTTACGCCATATTCATCGTCTACGAGTGCTACGCCGCGATGCGCCGCCGCAGACGACCCGAAAAACCGCTTGTCACCCTTATGAACACCCGCACCTTCGAGAAGATCCCCGTGCTTTTCTGGGAGAACTCAATCGGCAGAAAGAAGTCCAACGATATCGTCGTTGAGGACGCCGCCGTATCGAGGGTTCACGCCGTGCTTCTGCGGCGCGACGAGGGCTGGTTCATAAACGATACCGAGAGTCTGCACGGTACCTTCGTCAACGGCAGGCGCACCGAGGACAGAACTCAGGTTTATATCGACGATATCATCCGCGTCGGCAATACCGATTTCCAGTTTTTGCGCGGCGATGAGTACAACGAGGAACTGCGTTCGAGCTGGTTCTTCAAAAATCCATCGCGCAAACCTGCGGTCAAGTCTTGGAAGCTCATGCTCATGATCACGCTCTTCCACTTTTTCATGACCGTTGAGGCGGTTTACTGGAACGACGGCAAAAACCCGTTTTCGCCGCTTATCATCTTCGGAATCGTGGCGGCTGTCGACTGGTGCATGTTTATTGTAAGCTACTTCGGACTGCGCAGAACCACCTTTGAGCTTGAAGCTCTCGCGCTGTTTTTGTCGGGAATCGGAACTATACTCCTAGCCCGGCAGTACGAGCGGTCGGCGTATATGCAGGTTATTTCAACCGTCGTCGGCTTCGTCATCTTCTGCGCGATAATCAAGCTAATCGAGGATCCCGACAAGCTCTACCGCTTCCGCATACCGCTGATGATATCGGCGGTCGGACTGCTCGGCGTGAGCATTGTTTTCGGTAAGGTGACGAACGGCGCCGCGAACTGGATCTATATCGGTCCGCTGTCGTTCCAGCCGTCCGAGCTTGTCAAGGTAATTTATATTCTGATCGGCGCCGGCGCTCTCGATAAGCTGAATACGAAGAAGGATCTGTTCATCTTCATCGGCTTCTCGGTTGTCTGCGTGGGTCTGCTCGCCGTAATGCGCGACCTCGGAACCGCGCTGATTTTCTTCGTGACCTTCCTGCTCATCGCGTTCATGCGTTCGGGCGATTTCAAAACGATCATTCTCGCGGTTTCGGCAGCGGTGTTCGGCGCGATCTTCGCGATACGATTCATGCCATACGTTGCCGACCGCTTCAAGGCTTACCGCCACGTATGGGAGTACGCTCAGGCTGAGGGTTATCAGCAGACGCACGTGCTGACGTTTATCGCGAGCGGCGGTCTGTTCGGCGTGGGCATAGGCAACGGCTTCCTCAAGCAGGTTGCCGCTTCCGAGAGCGACCTCGTTTTCGGACTTGTCGCCGAGGAAATGGGAATCATCGTCGCAATTACCCTCGCGCTTGCAGTGGCGCTTCTCGTCGTCTACGCGCGCGCGATAACTACAAGAAGCCGCAGCACCTTCTATTCGATTTCGGCATGCTGCGCGGCAGGTCTGCTGGTGGTTCAGCTCACTCTGAACATCTTCGGCGCGACCGACCTGCTTCCTCTCACCGGCGTTACCTTCCCGTTCATCAGCGCCGGCGGTTCGAGCGTGATCGGCTGCTGGGGTCTTATCGCCTTCATCAAGGCGGCTGACGAACGCACATATTCAATGAAAAGATAGAAACGTAAATAATATTCCGTGGTTTTGAATGACAGCCGCAAGGGCTGTCACTACAGTGATTATCAAGCAGCAACTATTCCTAAACTCTCATCAGAGGGGTGACATTATTGAAACGAATTCTGAAGCGAAGCACGCTGATTCTCGTTTTTACGATTCTGTTTATCGGCGGCGCGGCGTTCTTCTGCGTAGAGCTTGTCATCAACGCCGACGACTGGGCTAACCAGCCGTACAACGCCCATATTTCAGGCAACGGAGGTCTTGAGCAGGCAGGCGCGATCTACGACCGCAACGGCGTTACCCTCGCGAAAACCGAGGGCAGCAGCCGCGTTTACAACGAAAACTACAGCGTCCGCACCGGACTGCTCCACACGGTGGGCGACAACAGTCTGAATATCTCGACGGCGGTGCAGAGCAAGTACCGCTCGCAGCTGACGGGCTACAGCCTTATCTGGGGTCTTAACATGCCGCAGTCGCTGCGCACCTCTCACGACATAACGCTTACCGTCGACTCAAACGCCTCCGCCGCGACCTACGACGCTCTGAGCAGTCTGGGCAAGCCGGGCGCGTGCGTCGTATACAATTATAAAACCGGCGAGGTCATCAGCTCGGTCAGCACGTATTCCTACGACCCCGAGGCTCCTCCCGAGATCAACGAGGACAACGAGCATGAATACGAGGGCGTTTACCTCGACCACGTTCTCTCCTCGTCATACACACCCGGCTCTATCTTCAAGCTCGTCACCTCCGTGGCGGCTATCGAGAACATTCCCGACCTCTTTGAGCGCACATGGTACTGCGAGGGTCACGAGGACATCGGCGGACAGGAGGTTCGCTGCGTCGACAGCGAGGCTCACGGCACTCTCAACTTTGAGGGCGCGCTTGAGCAGTCCTGCAACATCGTCTTTGCGGAGCTTGCCGTTGAGATCGGCGCCGAGAAGATGACCGCAACCGCCGAGAAGATGGGAATCAACCTCAGCTACGAGATCGACGACGTTTCCACCGCGAAGGGTCACTACGACGTTTCGAAAGCGAGCACAAACGAGCTTGCGTGGTCGGGCGTAGGTCAGTACAACAACGAGGTCAACCCCATGCAGATGGCTATTATCTGCGGCGCGATCGCGAACGGCGGAAACTCCGTCAATCCGACATACATCAAGAGCGGCACGGGCGATCTTCTCAAGATGGTCGGCCTTAACGACACAAAGAGCCGCGAGCTTGTCAATCCCTCAACCGCCTTGACTTTAAGTCAGGTAATGCCGTCCTACACCTTCGGCAGTCTCAGCGTCCGCGCAAAGACGGGCACCGCCGAGGTCGGCGACGAAAAAAGCCCCAACGCGTGGATGGTCGGTTTCTCGACCGACGAGGACTGTCCGCTTGCGTTCGCCTGCGTTGTAGAGGACGCCGGCTTCGGCAGTCAGTACGCGCGCCCGGTAGCGGAGACAGCTATGCAGAACGCAGCTCTCGCAATCAGGGGCTACTGAGAATTAGGCTCCCCTCAGAGGGGAGCTGTCACGCCGCCACAAGCGGCGCGACTGAAGGGTGGCGGACAAAGGCAGATTCGTTACCATACTATGTATCGTTTGATACAGTATCATCTCCCGAACGCACCCTTCCGACTCGGCGTAAACGCCGAGTCACCTCCCCTTGTAGGGGAGGCTTTAAATGCGCGACCCGACACTAATCACTGACCACTACCCACTGAATCAAAGAAACCATTCCACGAAAGGATAACGATATAAATGAATTTCTTAAAAGCAATGTTCGGCAACTACAGCAAGCGCGAGGTCAAGAGGATCCAGCCTATCGCCGATAAGGTACTCGCGCTCGAGAGCAAGTATGCCGCAATGAGCGAAAGCGAGCTCAAAAACCAGACGACCGTCTTAAAGGAACGCCTTGCAAACGGCGAGACCACCGACGATATTCTTCCCGACGCGTTTGCGGCATGCCGCGAGGCGAGCTGGCGAGTGCTCGGAATGAAGCACTTCCCGGTTCAGGTGCTCGGCGGCATCGTGCTCCATCAGGGACGTATCGCCGAGATGAAGACCGGTGAAGGTAAAACCCTCGTCGCAACCCTGCCTGCGTACCTCAACGCGCTCACAGGCAACGGCGTTCACATCGTAACCGTCAACGACTACCTCGCCCGCCGCGACTCGGAGTGGATGGGCAAGCTCTATAAATATATGGGTCTGAAGGTCGGACTCATCGTCCACGACCTCGAGAACAGCCTCAGAAAGGAAGCCTACGCCGCCGACATCACCTACGGCACCAACAACGAGCTGGGCTTCGACTACCTCCGTGACAACATGGTGGTTTACAAGGAAAACAAGGTTCAGCGCGGCCACGCCTTCGCAATCGTCGACGAGGTCGACTCCATTCTTATCGACGAGGCGCGTACACCGCTTATCATTTCGGGCAAGGGCGACAAGTCCACCGATCTGTACGAGAAGGCTGACGTTTTCGCAAAGACATTAAAATTACAGCGCTTCACCGAGCTTGACTCCAAGGAGGACATGGAGGCGTACTACGAGGAGAACGGCATCGACTACGTTGTCGACGAAAAGCAAAAGACCGCTACCCTCACCCAGCTCGGCGTTAAGAAGGCAGAGGAGCACTTCGGTCTTGAAAACCTCACCGATCCCGAAAACCTCACCATCTCCCACCACATCAATCAGGCTATCAAGGCAAACGGCGTAATGAAGCTCGACGTAGACTACGTTGTCAAGGACGGCGAGGTCATCATCGTCGACGAGTTCACCGGCCGTCTTATGTACGGCAGACGTTTCAACGAGGGTCTGCACCAGGCTATCGAGGCAAAGGAGGGCGTAAAGGTTCAGAGCGAGAGCAAGACCCTCGCCACCATCACCTTCCAGAACTACTTCCGTCTTTACGGCAAGCTGTCGGGCATGACCGGTACAGGTCAGACAGAGAGCGAGGAGTTCCAGGAGATCTACAAGCTCGACGTTGTAGAGGTTCCCACCAACAAGCCCGTTATCCGTAAGGATCTGCCCGACTCCGTTTTCAAAACCGAGCGCGGCAAGTTCAACGCCGTTATCGACCAGATCGTCGAGGCTAACCAAAAGGGTCAGCCCGTCCTCGTCGGTACTATTTCGATCGAAAAATCCGAGCTGCTCTCAAAGCTGCTCAAGCGCCGCGGCGTTAAGCACAACGTCCTCAACGCGAAGCAGCACGACAAGGAAGCCGAGATCGTCGCTCAGGCAGGTAAGTACGGCGCGGTTACCATCGCGACCAACATGGCAGGCCGCGGTACCGACATCATCCTCGGCGGTAACGCCGAGTACATGGCTAAGGCTTCAATGCGCAAGCAGGGATATCCCGAGGAGCTTATCGAGGAGGCTACCGGCTACGCCGAGACCGACAACGAGGAGATCCTCGAGGCGAGAAAGACCTTCCGCGAACTGAACGATAAATATAAGGAAGAAATCAAGGACGAGGCAGACCGCGTAAGAGAAGCCGGCGGTCTGATGATCATCGGCACCGAGCGCCACGAGTCGCGCCGTATCGACAACCAGCTGCGCGGACGTTCCGGACGTCAGGGCGACCCCGGCGTGAGCCGCTTCTTTCTCTCGACCGAGGACGACCTCATGCGACTCTTCGGCGGCGACAGAATGAAGGCTATGATGGAGCGCATGAACGTCGACGAGGACACCCCGATCGAAAACAAAATGCTCTCAAACATCATCGAAAGCTCGCAGGAGAAGGTAGAGCTGCGCAACTTCGGCATTCGTAAGGACGTACTCCAGTACGACGACGTTCTCAACCGTCAGCGCGAGATCATCTACGGTCAGCGCGACCAGGTTCTCAACGGCGAGGATCTGCACGACACCGTTCTCAAGATGGTATCCGACTCCGTCGACACCTCGATCGCGCACTATCTGCCCGAGGGTCCGCGCGAGAACTGGAACTACCAGAGCCTTGTCGACTACTACAAGGGCTGGATCATCTCCGACGAGAAGCGCTACGCCTTCGACAAGGAGGATCTTGAGGACAGAGAGCCTTCCGAGATCGGCGATATGATCAAGGAGGACGCTTACGAGATCTTCAAGGCAAACGAGGAGCTGCTTCCTGCCGAGACTATCCGCGAGATGGAGCGCGTTTACCTGCTCAAGGCGGTCGACACCCACTGGATGGCTCACATCGACGCAATGGATCAGCTCAAGGCAGGTATCCGCCTGCGTTCATACGGTCAGCACGACCCCGTAGTCGAGTACCGTCTCGAGGGCTTCGATATGTTCGACGAGATGATCGAGAACATCCGCGAGGATACAATGAAGATGATGCTCATCATGCCCAAGCGCGTGTATGAGATCCAGAAGCGCCAGGAGGCGATCGAGGCTGCGCGCAAGGCGGCTGAGGCTGCTGCAGCGGCGGCTCACAAGGTCATGCTCGAAAAGGAAGGCGAAAAGGAGAAGGCTCAGTCACAGCCCAGCGCTGTTGAGGCAGCTCTCAAGCGCGAGCAGGTAGCTCAGCCTACCCGGACCTCGGGCGACGGCACCGATACCGCCAACAAGACCGTCCGCAAGGGCAAGAAGGTCGGCAGAAACGATCCCTGTCCGTGCGGCAGCGGCAAGAAGTACAAGAAGTGCTGCGGCAGAGACGCATAAGTTACGGCGGACGCATTCTCCGTCTTTTGAAAGGAAGGGTATTTGCCCTTCCTTTCCTGTTTCACGTCAAAACCGGATTTGTTCGTGCGCATATTTTGTCAAACCAATTGACTTTATCGCGAAAAAGCAATAAAATAGAATTGGCAAACAATATGAAAAGGAGTGAATATATGTTTTGCGAAAAATGCGGTAATCCCGTAAACGATAACGATAAATTCTGTCAGAGGTGCGGCGCGTCGATAAGAGCCTTGCCTCCTCAGCTCGAGAATGAGCCTGAGCCTGTGTACGCTTACACGATTCAGCCTGAGCAGACAGACGAAGCGCCCCAACCCGAGGTTCAGTCCGAGCAGACAGACGAAGCGCCCCAGCCCGAGGTTCAGCCGGAGCAGACAGACGAAGCACCCCAACCCGAGGTTCAGTCCGAGCAGGAAAACGAAGTACCCCAGCCCGAGGTACAGCCCGAGCAGGAAAACGAAGTACCTCAGCCCGAGGTTCAGCCCGAGCAGGAAAACGAAGTACCTCAGCCCGAGGTACAGCCCGAGCCTGTGTACGCTTACACAACTCAGCCGGAGCAGACAGGCGACGCGCCGCAGCCCGGCGGACAGCCGGCGAAAACGCGCGTGTACGGAGGAAATCAGCAGCCAAGGCAGGACGCTCAGCCGGTTCAGCCGTATCAGCCGTATCAGCCGTATCAGCCCGGACAGTCGTTTGACCCTGCGGTCAATACCGCGCCTAATCAGGCGGCGGCAAACGGCGGTATACCCAAGGGCTTAAAGCTCGGCTTGATTTTCGGCGGCGGAGGATTTGCGCTTCTCACGGTCATTCTGGTGGTGATTTTCGCGATAATCATCCCGATGAGCAAACCCAAAATCGAGCTCAGCCGCTTTGTCACGACAGATTTCTATCAGTACAGCGACTGCATTGTGGACGGCAGGATCTCGGGCGAATTCAAGCTTGACGCAACCCGTATCATCGACGCTTATCCCGACCTGTTCGGCGAGAACCCTGCGGATATGTTCTCAAAGGCTTCCTACCTCGAGAGCGCGCTCTACAGCGTAGAGGTCGAGTACGTTGACGCTTCCGACGCAGATAACACCTCTTGCGGCGGAAGATACACCACATTCGGCAAATTCAAGAAGGACGGCGAGGCTAAAATCACGGTCAAGCTTCCCGAAAAGGGCGGCTACGGCTACGAGACGTTCGCGATGTGCGAAAGCTCTCTCGGCGTTGCGTTCGTCGGCGGCGAATGCACCGTAAGCATTTCGGACGAGATAGAAAAAAGCAGCGTGCAGGTTGTTGAGATGACGGACGTTGACCTTCTGGGCTACCTCGAAAGCAACAAGCTCGTCACCGCGATCATCGACTACAACGACTCGGTCAGCGTGGGAATCAAGACGTTTGAGACCAAGTTCGGCGACTACACCTTCAAGAACGAAAGCTACGATTCAACAGCGGTGACAGTTTACGACGCAGACGGCGGCTATCTCAACTCCGTCAACATTAAATTCGGCAACGACAAGAACCTCAAGGCAGGCAGCAAGGTGACCGTCGGCTATGAGGACGACGACACGTATCTCGCCGATTATTACGGTCTGAACCTCACGGGCAAGGAGTTCACCTATTCGGTCGTTATGCCCGTGAAGCTCGACGAAGCAAGCGCCAAAAAGAACGTTTCCGCGATTATGGACTACATCCTCAAGCACCCCGAGCTGGACAGCTATTATAATGAGAAGGACAAGCTTGAGGTCGGCGATATCTATTTCGTAACATGGAAGGAGAATTCCTCTTACCAAGATATTGTCGCCGTCATCCACAACGCGACCCAGAAGTATTACTGCACTCTCGAGCTTGAGGGTAAAGGCTTCTTTGCCGACGGAGAATTTGTCTACGGCGGCTATTCGGGCTACACAGGCAATCACGAGAAGTCTGCTGCCGACGCGGTAAAGGGCAGCGCCTATCTGCAGTCCGACAGCAAGTACTATTCGGCAACCAAGCTCAACTGACCGGTCAGCCAAAATCAAAACGCAGGACAGCGCGAGGTGCAGCTTCCGTACCGCGAACGTGTGACGCGCCGTTTATGAACCTTAAAGTCAGATGAAACCCCAAAAAAGGCGCGACGAAATACTTGTTTATTTGGGTTTGTTGTGGTATTATAGAGGATAAAGGAGTGATTTCAACGATGAAAAAACATATTTTGACCTCCGCGGCGGCAATTTTGCTTGTCGGAGCGTCAGCATTTTCGGTTCTCACCTTCACCGGCTGCAGCTGCACAGGCAAGGGAAAGCAGAGCCAGCAGACCGCAACTACCGCGGTTCAGCAGCAGGCAAAGACCTTTGAATCAAAGGATCTGACCATGTGCGAGAGCTGGATCGGCAAGGTGACCTCGCAGGTCGGCATGGAAGAATACGTTGCCAACGACAGAATCGAGATCAAGGGCAAGCTTTTTGACAAGAACGCCACAGGCTACGCTACCGTTGAGAAGGGCGGTAACGTAATCAGCACCGTGAACCTCACGTCTGACGAGCTCGACTTCGATACCGCAAAGTCCGAGCTTACCAAGAAGTACGGCGATCCCACCAAGGAAGAGGCTGAAGAGTGCACCTACCGCACAGGCAGCAATACCGCTATCCTCACCAAGACAGACAGCGGAATCAGTTTTGTAATCAGATAAGTTATATTTAAAGCAAAAAGGAAGAGCGCCGCCGGGCACTCTTCCTTTTTGTAGTTGGCAGTTGGTAGTTTGTAGTTGGCAGTTGGTAGTTTGTAGTTGGCAGTTGGTAGTTTGTAGTTGGTAGTTGGTAGTTGGTCGCTTCGCTGAGGATTTATGCACCGCGCTTTCTGTCAAACCGATTTTGTTGATGTAATCAAACGCTGTGATTTATCGGGAATCGTTCTCCTGTTTCGGAAAACACCTGCCGTATAAATCCTCCGTCACGGCGCAAACGCCGTGCCACCTCCCTTACTAAGGGAGGCTTTAAAAACTCTTGACCCTCAGTATATTCCCTGAACAGTGACCTCGCCGGCGTTGAGCGTTCTGACGGTGCCGTCCGAGAGCATTACCCTCAGCTCGCCTGCCGCGGTAACTCCCACAGCCGTGCCGCTGAGTGTGCGTTCGCCCTTTTTGAAGGTCACGCTTCTGCCGACCGTCGCGCAGAGAGATACGTATTCCTCAAGCGCGTCGGGAGGAAGCTCGAGGTTGTAGCGCGTGAACTCGCGTTCGATCTGACCGAGCAGAGCCGCGAGAAGGCGGTTTTTGTCGTAGTGCCTGCCTGTTTCGAGCAGGATGGAGGTCGCCTTGTATGCGATTTCCTCGGGGAACTCGACCTGATCGACGTTCACGCCGATGCCCGTTACAACGTATTCGACCGCGTCGAACTCAGCGCACATCTCGGTGAGAATACCGACGAGCTTCTTTTTGCCGATGATAACGTCGTTAGGCCACTTGATTTTGCAGTCAAGACCCGTCGTTTTGCGCAGCGCCTTGCAGACGGCAAGTCCCGCGAGAGGCGTTATGGGCATAATGTCCTTTGGCGCGAGCTTCGGGCGCAGGAGAATCGAAAACGCGAGGTTCTCGTCGCGCTTGCTTGCCCAGCTTCTGCCCATTCTGCCCTTGCCGGATTTTTGTTCGCGCGTGGTGACAACGGTGCCGCTTTCGCAGCCGTCGCCGCCGAGCCGCTTGAGATAATCGTTGGTCGAGCCTACCGAATCGAGCACGATAAGGTTTTTGCCGATAACCGAGGTGTCAAGATATTTCCTGACGGCGGTTTCGTTGATGTATTCGGGCAGCGACACAAGCCGGTAGCCCTTGTTCGGCGCGGATTCGATAACGCAGCCGCTTTCTCTCAGGGCGTTGATGCCCTTCCATACCGCCTGCCGCGAAACTCCCAACTCCTTTGCGAGCGCCTGACCCGAAAGGTAACCGCCGCAGGCTGTAAGCAGCGCGAGTATTTGCTCTTTCACAACAATCATCTCCTCTCTCCCAAAAGGGAGGTTTTTTATTTTGAATTTATGATTTATCTTTTGATCGCGTTCAGCACCTTTACGATGACCGGGCAGAGGATCATGTTGACGCCCAGCTCGACGAGGAAGTTAACGCCCGTCAGACCCATGATAACAAACAGGAGAATATCGGTTTCGCCTGCCCATGCCGCGAGAGTGTCGCGGAAGAAGATCATCAGACCGATAACGAAGATACCGGTGTTGACGATTGGTGCGGAGAACGCCGCGAGCACAGCTCCGAGGATCTGGTTCTTTTTGCTGACCGCGTTGTAAATAAGACCGGCAACAAAGCCTGCCGCCGAACCCTTGAGCATACAGAGTAAAATGCACATCGCCGGATTTGCGTAAAATACCATTGCGCCGCCCGCGTCCGCGCCTGCCGCGCACATAATGAGCACAACTACGCTGAACACCGCGCCGAGATAAGCGCCTGCGCCCGCGCCGTAAACAGCCGAGCCGATAACGATGGGAATCAGCGCGAGAGTAATGGCAAAGGGCTTTGTGGGGAAGTAGGTGGTCACAACCTGAAGCACGATGATGATCGCGGTCAGAATACCCAAGCCTACAAGCATAAAGGTTTTGCTGTGTGTGTTTTGCTTTTTCATTTGATGAACCTCCTGCTGTCTTTCTGTCAGAATGCGTACAGATAAGACGCAAAGTTTATTTACAAAGAGCAGTGCGCCCGTTTGTACATTTAAAGGCTCCTTTAGTAAAGGAGCTGTCAGCGAAGCTGACTGAGGATTTACCTGCACCGCGCTTTCTGCCAAACCGATTTTTCCGAGATAGTCAAACGCCGTGATTTATCGGGAGATGATATCCGTGTTCGGAAAACACCTGCCGTGTAAATCCTACGTCACGGCGTAAACGCCGCGCCACCTCCCTTACTAAGGGAGGCTTTTTGTCCTTTGAACAACATGGTTGTAAATATCATTACATACTGCGTCAAATTCGGTGTGGATTTGATGATTGGTATATCTGAGCACCAGTAAGCCGTAACGGTTCAAGGTTTCAGTCCGTCTGCGGTCATACTCAAGCGCGCTGTCGTCAAAATGCTGCGAACCGTCGATTTCAATAACGATATCGGCTTTAGGACAAAAGAAATCTACGATATACCGCTCGATTACATATTGACGGTAGAAATGGCAAGGCATTTTTTTAAGGCAATCATACCAAATGTGGTTTTCTTCTTTTGTGCTGTTTTTACGAAGCTCCTTCGCGCGAATCAGCGACTGAGGATCCTGCGGCAGATAACGTTCTCTGCTCACTTCCTGTTCCTTTTATAGATCGATTTCAGACCCTCGAGGATAATGTTCTCGTCAAAGGCGATTTTATGCGAGCAGTTTTTTATCATCTGAGGCGCAAGACCGCCTGTCGCGATGATTTTGCAGTTCTCGTCCGCTTCGGCGAGGAACTTGTCTATCATGCCGTCGAGCATGCACGCCGTGCCGAACATAACGCCCGAACGTATGCAGTCGACCGTATTGGTGCGGATGGCGCTTTTCGGAGCGCGCAGGTCTACCGCCGGCAGCAGCGCGCCGTTATTTGTCAGCGCGTCAAGCGAGATACCCACTCCCGGTGCAATCGCGCCGCCGCGGTAGGCGCTGCGGCTGTCAACGTAGCCGATCACCGTCGCGGTGCCCATGAATATCATTATCAGCGGACCGCCGTACTTTTCGAGAGCGCCCACGCAGCCGCACACAATGTCGCCGCCGAGGGTTTCGGGACGGTCTATCCTCAGCTCAATGCTCGTCTTGAGTCCGGGACCCACCACAAGGCTCTTTGCGCCCGTGCTCACCTCGATCGCGTCGCGAAGAGGCTGCGTGATCTTGGGCACGACGGAGCTGATTATCGCCGCGTCGATAGCCTTGTTGTCGATATGGTAGATCTGAAAGAAGGTGAACAGCTCAACGGCGATCTCGTCGCTTGTTTTGCGCGTGTCGGTTGATATACGGAGCTTGAATTTCAGCTCGTCGCCCTCAAAAAGACCGAATTTAATATTGGTGTTACCCACGTCGGCAGTAAGCAGCATAAGCGTTTTCTCCTGTTAATCACTGATTGTTTTCTACATCCATAATTATAACACATTTTTCCGCAGTTTCAAGGTGCATATTAGGTATTTTATTACAATTTGAAAAAGTGGTCATTTCGTTGTTGAATTTTGGGCGGGATGGTGTATAATATTTATAGCTACGCATTGCGGTTTCCGTCGGATTTTGTCGGAAAATAAATGCGGCTTGCATCTAAAACCTTGGGGGTTTTTGAGAAAGGATGGTTAATCAGATGGATAGTTCAGAACTCAGACAGCTTCGGATTCTTGCCGCTAAGTCACGCTTGGGCGCAATCCTCGGCACATATCACGCAAAGTCGGGTCATCCCGGCGGCTCGCTCTCGGCAGCGGATATTTTCACCTACCTTTATTTTAAGGAGATGAACGTTGATCCCGCAAATCCCGATTGGGCAGACCGCGACCGCTTTGTGCTTTCCAAGGGTCATTGCTGCCCCAGCCTTTACGCCACACTGGCGCTCAAGGGCTATTTTGACTGGAACGAGCTGACGGTACTCCGCCACATCGGCGCGATGCTTCAGGGTCACCCCGATATGAAAAAGACGCCCGGCGTCGACATGAGCACAGGCTCGCTCGGACAGGGAATTTCAGCCGCGTGCGGAATGGCGCTGGCTGCGAAGCTCGACGGCAAAGACTATCGTACCTATACGCTTCTCGGCGACGGCGAGGTAGAGGAAGGTCAGGTTTGGGAGGCGGCGATGTTCGCTTCTCACAATAAGCTCGACAACCTCGTTGTCATGGTAGACCAGAACGGTCTGCAGATCGACGGCACCGTTGACGAGGTAGCAGGCATTGAGCCTCTTGACAAGAAGTTCGAGTCCTTCGGATTCGAGGTAATAAAGATCGACGGCCACGATTTTGAGCAGATCGCATCCGCTCTCGACAAGGCAAAGACCGTAAAGGGCAAGCCCACCGCGATCCTCGCCGCAACCGTAAAGGGCAAGGGCGTTTCGTTCATGGAAAATCAGGTCGGCTGGCACGGCACCGCTCCCAACAAGGAGCAGTTCGAGCAGGCAACCGCCGAGCTTGAGGCGGAAATCAAGAGATTGGAGGGCGAGTGCTGATGGCTCAGACAGTATTGAAGGCAACGCGCGAGAGCTTCGGCGAAGCGCTCTGCGAGCTTGCTATGGAAAACAAGGACATCGTCGTTTTTGACGCCGACCTCGCTGCGGCTACAAAGACAGGCGTTTTCAAAAAGGCATATCCCGACCGCTTCTTCGACTGCGGCATCGCCGAGGGCAACATGATGGGCGTTGCGGCAGGCATGGCGGCTGCCGGCAAAATCCCCGTTGCGGCGTCGTTCGCGATGTTCGCCACAGGCAGAGCGTTTGAGCAGATCCGCAACTCTGTCGCGTATCCGCGTCTTAACGTAAAGATCGCCGGTTCGCACGCAGGTATTTCTACCGGCGAGGACGGCGCTACTCACCAGTGCATCGAGGACATCGCCATCATGCGCGCTATCCCGAACATGGTCGTTCTCAGTCCTGCCGACCACTGGGAGATGAAGGCGGCTACCAAGGCTGCCATCGAGTACGACGGCCCCGTTTATATCCGTCTCGGCAGACTTGCTATCGACAGCTTCAACGACCCCGAAACCTACTCCTTCGAGCTGGGCAAGGGCATCACCCTTCACGAGGGCAACGACGTTGCGGTCATCGCGACGGGTCTTGTCGTCAACGAGGCGAGAAAGGCGGTTGCCGAGCTTGAAAAAGAGGGTATTTCGGCGCGCCTGATAAACATTCATACGATCAAGCCTATCGACCGCGATATCATCATCAAGGCTGCCAGGGAGACAGGCAGAATCATCACCGTTGAGGAACACAACGTCGTCGGCGGTCTTGCGGACGCTGTCTGCGAGGTTGTTACCGCCGAGTGTCCCGTAAAGGTAACGCGCATCGGCGTTCAGGACGAGTTCGGCCACAGCGGTCCCGCATGGGAGCTGCTCGACGAGTTCAAGCTCACTCAGCCGCATATCGCGAACGTTATCCGCGAAGTCGTTAAAGAAAAATAATGCTAAAGGCGCTGCGAGGAACGAAGTAAAACGCTTCGGTCCTTCACAGCGCCGTTTTTATTATGATTATTGAAGCTCGCTGAGCCTTTGCGTTATTTCGGCGACCAGCTCGTCGTAGTCCTCCTGCGGAAGATAGCCGTTGTCGCGGCGGAGCTTCAGCTCCTCAAGCCGTTCCTCAAGCTCATTGCGCTCGCGGAGGTTCTTTTTGATACCCTGCTTCTCATTAAAACCGCGGAACACCTCCGAAAACGACGGCGTAATATTTACCAAGCCGTAAACAAGCGTGCCGATAAATACCGCGAACAGCGATACGTAGGTGATGATGTCGGCAGGCTCGGGCGGTATTGAATACATGTTGTGCTGATATATGTAGTTGAACAGCAGGTTCGTTTGACAGAAAACAAGGACGGCTGACGCGGGGATAAGCAGCAGCCTTGACGGCAATCCCTTTATCGCGGCGGCAGCGATCACTGAGCACGCCGCGATAAATACAAGGTACATTCCTATCAGATAATAGGAGTTCGAAACTATCGGGCTGAAGCCGTTATTGTTATAGAACGGGATCTGCTGAAAAACAACAACGGCAGCGATCACCTTTTGTATTGCCGCAAGCACGAAAGCCAAGGGCAGAAGGAATACTCCCGCCTTTGTTTTGCGGAAGAAAAATATATACAGCGAAAATACAAGGCACGGCAGAACAGGGAACACTATGTATCGGATATAAAACCAGACCGTTCCGAAGCCGCCCTGCGCGTTCTGCGCTGAGCCAAAGCCTGATGTGAAGAAAATAAGGGCAATACAGGCAAGAAATCCAAGCAGTGAGATCGCCGCGCATATCATAACGGGCACCTTGCCGCGCATAATTTGTTTTTCCATAGAGATTCTCCTTTCGGTTTCTTTTGAAATTATAGCACAAATTTTTCAATATAACAAGATATAAGAAAGAGGTGTAACAAATGGCTGTATCAACACAAAAAACACTGAGAAATCAGGTGATGTATCAGGTATTCGTCCGCAATTTCAGCGACGAAGGCACCTTCGCCGCGGTTCAGAGCCGCCTTGACGAGATAAAAGCCCTCGGCACGGATATCATCTGGTTCATGCCTATCCACCCGATCGGCAGGCAGGCGCGGAAGGGTACTCTCGGCTCGCCCTACGCGATAAGCGACTACCGCGAGGTCAACCCCGAGTTTGGCAGCATGTCGGACTTCAAGAGCCTTGTCGGCGCGATCCACGGAAAGGGCATGAAGTGCATCATCGACGTGGTCTATAACCACACCTCGCCCGACTCCGTTCTGAGCCAAAAGCACCCCGAGTGGTTCTATCACCGTCCCGACGGCAGCTTTGGCAACCGCGTCGGCGACTGGACGGATATCATCGACCTCGATTACTCGAACCGCGAGCTATGGGACTACCAGATCGAAACGCTCAAGTTCTGGGCAGGCATCGTCGACGGCTTCCGCTGCGACGTCGCGCCGCTGATTCCGCTCGAGTTCTGGCTAAAGGCGCGCGGGGAGGTCGAAACGGTACGCGAGGGCTGCATCTGGCTCAGCGAGTCCGTCGAACCCGGCTTCATTACATATATGCGCGGACGCGGAATGACCGCGCTGTCTGATTCAGAAATTTTTCAGGCGTTCGACATGGCGTACGACTACGACGTCTACGGCGCGATGAAAGCATACCTCGACGGCAGCGGCAGTCTTGAAGCCTACGCCGACGCGCTCAACCGTCAGGAGTACACCTTCCCCGACAACTACGTCAAGCTCCGCTTCCTCGAGAACCACGACCAGCCGCGCGCGAGGTTCCTGATTCCCGACGAAAACAGGCTCAGGGCATGGACGGCGTTCCTCTTCTTCCAGAAGGGCATGACGCTCATCTACAACGGACAGGAAAAGGCTGTCGCGCACGCGCCGTCGCTCTTTGACCGCGACACCGTCAGGTGGAACGCGGCGGAGAGCATTGATTTAACCAGATACATCGCGCGCCTGTCAGATATAAAGCGCGACCCGATTTTCGCCGACTGCTCCTACACCGTCACCGCGCCCTCGGAGGACACCCTCGTCGCGCTCAGAGAGCATGACGGCAGAAAAATGCTCGGCGTATTTCCTCTCAGGGGCGAGGGCGGTTTGGTTCGCGTCGAGTTTGAGGACGGCGTTTATGAGAACCTTATCAGCGGCGAGGCTGTCGAGGTGTTCCGCGGAATGCTCAGCTCGAACGGCCTGCCCGTCATCCTGCGCAACTTCTGATATGAAGGGATTTCTGCGAACAAAAACCGCCGCCGTGCTGCTCTCTGTGTTCTGCACCCTGCTCTGGGGCACGGCGTTTCCGTTCATAAAGCTCGGATATTCGGCGTTCGGAGTGGCTGACGGCGACGTCGGCGCAATGCTGCTCTTCGCGGGCTGCCGGTTCTTCCTCGCGGGGCTGATGGTGCTGCCCGTCACCGCCTTGAAGCATACGCGCGTCCTTCCGAAGAAAGCCGACGTGCTCCCGATCGTGACCCTCGGTCTTGTGCTGACGGCGGGTCAGTACTTTTTCACCTACATCGGGCTGGGCTTCACGAGCGGCGCGAATACCTCGATAATCACCGCCTGCGCGTCATTTCTGACCGTCCTCGCCGCGCCGGTATTCTTCCGCTCGGACAGGCTGACCGTTCTCAAAATCCTCGGCTGCGTCCTCGGCTTCGGCGGCGTGCTTGTGATGAATCAGGGCGGCGGCGTGTCGGGCGACACGCTCTTCGGCGACAGTATGATTTTCATTTCGACCGCCTGCGCGGCGGCAGGCAACCTGCTCTCAAAGAAGGTCGCAAGCGGACGGAATCCGCTGACCGTGACGGCGTGGCAGCTCCTTGCCGGCGGTGGTCTGCTGGCAGTCGCCGGACTGATTTGGGGCGGCAGGCTGAACTTCTCGAGCCTGCAGGGTGTGGCGATACTTCTGTGGCTTTCGTTTGTGTCGGCTGCGGCGTTCAGCGTATGGACTGCGCTGCTCAAGCACCACCCCGCGAGCAAGATCTCGGTCTACACGCTGCTGATACCCGTTTTCGGCACCGCGCTCTCGGGACTGCTGCTCGGTGAAGCTGTATTTAAAATAGAAACACTACTCGCGCTGCTGCTGATAGCCGCGGGAATAGTGCTTGTAAATATTACAATCAAAGCGAAAGGAGAAGGTCATGATTAAAGGTATTCTCACTGATATGGACGGCGTTATCCTCGACAGTGAAAAGCTATACGTCCGCTTCTGGTGCGAGGCGGGTCAGGCGTGCGGCTTCCCGATGGAGCGAAAGCACGCGCTCGGTATCCGCTCAATGGCGCGACCCTACGCGATCGAAAAATTACAGGGCTGGTTCGGTGAGAGCTTCGACTACGACGAAGTGCGAAACAAGCGTATCGAGCTGATGAACGCCTATGTCGACGTCCACGGCATCGAGCCTAAGCCCCAAGCGGAGTATCTTCTTTCCTATTTAAAAGAAAAGGGAGTAAAGGTCGCACTCGCGACGGCAACCGCGAAGCCCCTCGCCGAGAAGTACCTCGAGCGCGTCGGACTGCTGAAATATTTCGACGCGGTAGCAAGCGCGAAGCAGGTCGAGCACGGCAAGCCTGCGCCCGATATCTATATATATGCCGCGAGCCTCCTCGGTCTGAAGCCCGAAGAGTGCATAGCCCTCGAGGACTCGCCGAACGGGATACGCTCGGCTCACGCGGCAGGCTGCAAAACGGTCATGGTGCCCGACCTCGACGGCGCGGCGGAGGAGATAAAGCCGCTGCTGTACGACATCGCTGACGGACTGGCTGACGTCGTGAGGATAGTTGAAAATTGAAAATGAAAAATTGAAAATTAAAGAGAGAAACGCCCGATGGTACATCGGGCGTTTCCTGTCTGTAAAAAATGAGGGGTACAATTACGTGCCTCTGTGCCGGCACGTATTGAGGAGGGTAGAACAATATACTCGACGGTTGCGGTTCCGTCTTTTGAGTACGCTTTTATTAAACTATATCAATATGAAAACTGTGTGAATTCTGGTTGAAACCTCGCTGAAAAAATTTTTTTCAAAAAAGTCAAAACAAATGTTTGATTTTTCCGAAAACCTGTGTTACAATATAGTCGGAAAGGTGTGTGCGCTTATGAAAACACTCAGTAAAAGTCAATCGAAGATACTCGAATACCTCCGCGAATGCTCCGACAGCGGAAGGGTACCCTCTGTGCGTGAAATCTGCGACTACACGGGACTCAGCTCGACCTCGACGGTGCACCATCACCTCAAGGCTCTCGAGGAAAAGGGGCTGATTATCCGCGAGCACGGCGTTAACCGCTGCATTCAGATCGCGGGCGAGGAGAAGAGCGCCAGTGTGCCCGTCCTCGGCAAGGTCGCTGCGGGCATTCCCATCACCGCTATCCAGGACATTGAGTTCTACGTGCCCGTTCCCGAGCAGCTCAAGCGCGGCAGAGAGCTCTTTGCGCTCAGAGTACAGGGCGAGAGTATGATCAACGCGGGCATTCTCGACGGAGATATCGTGATCGTCCACCGCACGCCCGTCGCAGAGAACGGCGAGATCGTCGTCGCGATGGTAGAGGACAGCGCCACCGTCAAGCGTTTTTACAAGGAAAACGGCTGCTTCCGCCTGCAGCCCGAAAACGACAGCTTTGAGCCGATCATCGTCGACGAGGTAGTTCTGCTCGGCAAGGTCGTTTCACTCATCAGAAATTACTAAGGAGAGATAGATTTGAGCACCGTTTGCGTTTTCGGTTCCTCTAGCGAGGCGATCGACAGACGATATCTTGACGCCGCGTACTCTCTCGGCGCGGCGATATGCAGACGCGGCGAGGGTATGATCTTCGGCGCGGGAAAGTACGGGATCATGGGAGCTGCTGCGCGCGGCTATATTTCAGAGGGAGGCGTTCCGACGGGAGTCAGCCCGTATTTCTTCAGGGAGAGGAATGTCCTGCTCGAGGAGTGCAATCTTGTTTTCACCGACTCAATGCGCGAGCGCAAGGCGTACATGGAGGACAACTCCGACGCGTTTGTCATCTGCGCGGGCGGCATCGGCACCTTCGAGGAGTTTTTCGAGGTGCTGACCCTCAAGCAGCTCGGCAGGCACAAAAAGCCGATCGTTATCTACAACCTTCTGGGTTGCTACGACGGGCTGATCGAGCTCATGGAGAACGCTATCCGCGGCAAATTTCTCTCTGAGGACACCAGAAGCCTTTACTCGGTCGTCGAAACCGAGGAAGAGGTCTTTGAGATCATCGACGGCTACACGGCTGTCGAGTACGACAAATACGGAGGCAGATGATGGCTGATTGCTGCGAACAGTGCGCGCACTACGTTGCCGACGAAGAGTTCGGCGACTACTGCTCGGTCAATCTTGACGAGGACGAGATGGAGCGCTTCCTCACCCAGAGCGTAAAGGGCTGCCATTACTTTCAGCTCTACGACGAGTACAAGATCGTGCAAAAACAAAATTAATAATTCATTGCCCGTCCCGCAAAGGGGCGGCGTTATTTTTTTGTTCTGAAAGGTACATTTAGGGTTTTGCCTGCCGTACTCGCGGAAATCTGCGGATTTCCATTGCGTTTACGGTATTCTCACGTACAGCGCAAACGGCTGATAAACCTTGGCGCTTCGGCTGTTGAGTATTATTACTCAAAAATTGATTAATAGCTGCGAGAAATAGCATTTAAACTGCACAAAGCAAATGTGATGTTTTTGTGAATGCATACAAAACTGTATCTTTTGTCGATAAATTTTGTAAAAATAATTGATTTCTTTGGAAATAAAATGTAGAATATACATATAAGTGAATTATACTAAAAGGGATAATCTGATCTTTTGATAAATGATGAAAAAAGGAGTGTCTGCAATGGGTGTTTTCAAAAAGGCAGCCGAGAAGCTGACGAGTGAAAAAATGAGCTCAAAAAGCCGCAGGAGGCTGATTGTGTTCATTGCGATCATCACGCTTCTCTCGATGACCACCTCGACCGTCGCGTGGTTCACGATCAATACCTTCGCGGGTGTAGACACACTTGACGTACATATCAGCGTTGCTGTTCAGCTCAAGGTCGCCATAATAATCCTGTCGTTTGCCGTCATCACCTTCCTGCTGACGCGCTTTGCGGGCGGCACGCCGTCGCTGTTCGGCTATACGCTGCAGCGCGTGTCGTCGGGAAGCATGGTTCCCGAGCTGGAGGTCGGCGACGTGATACTCAGCCGTAACGTGGGTGAATCCGACGAGCTTAAGGTCGACGATATCATCACCTTCGACGGCTCCGATCAGTTCGGCGAGAAGAATGTAACGCACCGCATTATTGTTGCGCCATACGAAGCAAACGGTGTTGTGATGCTTCAAACGAAGGGTGACGCGAACTATATCGCCGACAATCCGATTGCATTTTCGCGCGTTCAGTCGCTCATGCTCAAAAAACTCGATTTTCTGCGCACGATCTATGATTTGTTCCTCTCTCCGTGGGGACTGATAATTTTCATAGCTCTGCTTCTGCTCGTGTTCTTCGACGAGCTGATGAACATCATCAAAATCGCGACGGGCAATTATCGCGACGAGGATGAGGAGAGCATATCCGAGATAATCGAGCGCATTCAGCGCGAGGATATGGAGAAGGCAGAGGAGAAAAAACGCCGTGCCCTGAAAAACACTCAGGATATGGTCAGCATTATGGCAGAAAGCGGTTCCGAAAAAGCCGTTCCTTCCGAAGAAGCACCC